>JBDROX010000001.1:0-5741 GCA_043809645.1 Candidatus Magasanikiibacteriota bacterium
AAAAATCGCAATAAACCAGACAATAAATGCGACCAGGATCAGATAGATTAGCTTTCCACCAGACCAAACAAGAAACAAGACAATCATGAGCAGTGGAATCATGTAAGGAAGAATGGACTCAATGAAATGATCAACCCAATCTATGATCTGTCCACCAGAAAATGACACATCATCCATTTCTTTGAATGAGAATCCACGTGTTTGAAGGCCTCCGTACTCTACTGCGGTTACTTTATTTTTTGTAATTAAAAAACCAGTATCAACTCGATCTTCAAAGACCTGCTCTGGAGAGAGAGGCTCGTCTGTAATTGTATCAATATAAACAGAAAAAATTTCACCGTCTTCATACTCCTCTAAAATAAAAGGTTGTTCAAATCCTGACAAAGAAAGTTGACCAGATGATACCTCTGCATGAAATTCAGGAATCTGTTCCCTTGCAGTATCCCAAAACATTCTTGCACCTCGTGGAATCGCCCACATCACAGCGACGGACTGAATGACTACGACGAGAATCATGAACATGAAGAAATATGTCCATGCTTTATTGGTATTCTCTCTGCGTGTTTTTAACCAAGTAATGTCGTAGAGACTCTTGTATGCTGAAGAAAAAAATTCTTTGAGAAAATTCATAAAATTATCTATATATGAAAAATAGCCCTTTTCAGGACTATTGTATCATTATTTGGTCTCTTTATGAAGTGTGTGCTTTTTGCAGAACTTACAGAACTTGTTCAGTTCTAGACGATCTTTGATGATCTTTTTATTCTTCTTTGAGAAATAATTGATCTGCTTGCACTCAGTACACTCCATTTTGATCATGTTATCTTGGGACATATCGCTTTGTTTAGGCTTTTTTAGCCTCGATACTATAGCAAAGATATTCACAGCTGTCAAGTGGTCTATTTGACACACCTCCGTAGCTGGCTTATTATAGACATAGTGAAAAAATATTAATAAAATAACGTAAAAATTGTATGCGTTTTTCCTACAGTGTGCTTGTGCTCACCCTTGGTTTTTTACTCATCGGCGGTGGTTGTGCTTCTACAGAAGATACAGCGCCTGCTGCAGACGACTCTGGAGACTCAACAACTACAGAAGTAACGGTCGAAGAAACCGGTCCAGTTGGATTCTCCAAAACCGGGAACAATATCCTGAGCTCAATGTATTCAAAACTGAATGAAGAAGGATACAAGAAGTTTAGCTTTGAAAATATCGAAGGAACATGTGCAGACATGGGTCTCAAGCCATTCTCACACGGTCTAGATGCAGACCTTGGCTACTTCATTGTGAGAGGAAATGACGATAGTTACATGAATAAGATGGTTGCAACAGATGCTGCTGGCTATGTCAGTTTCTCTGATTATCCACTCGAAGGCCACGAAAAAAATAGATGTAAATTCAAGACAAAAACTGGAGAAGATGAGGCAACAGCTGTATGTACTGACCCAGAAACAAAAGAAGAGCTCTGTACTGCCACCTTGAAAGTCTTTGCAAGTAAATAAGAGCCTAGTAAATAAAAAAGACCGTGAATACGGTCTTTTTTGTATTGACAAATATTCCAAAGTCATCTATACTTCACATCGCAATATGCGCGCCTAGCTCAGTTGGTTAGAGCATCTCGTTTACACCGAGAGGGTCAGGGGTTCGAATCCCTTGGCGCGCACACATGCCATCATAGCTCAGTTGGTAGAGCGCATCCATGGTAAGGATGAGGTCTCCGGTTCAATCCCGGATGATGGCTCTCCAACAAAAAACACTCTATCTGAGTGTTTTTTTAATATCAGACTCTTCCTATGACACAATCTGCTGCGTTGGATAAGGGAACGTTATTCCCTCTTTTTCAAAACGCTTCTTGATCCCTAGATTAATCTCATGTTTTCTGTCCAAAAATACTTTAAACTCTGGGGTGTCCACCAAATATGCAACATCAAAATCTAGAGAAAATTCATTAAAAGCAAGAAAATGGCACCTATCAAATTGGACACCTTCAATTTTTGTAATAATTTCCTCTACAATTGCAGGGATCTTTTTCATTTTCTCATTCGATGTGTCATATGCCACTTGGAGTGTAAAAAGCTCTTTTCTTTTCTTCATGCGCTTCAAATTCTGAACACGCACACTCGTGAGTTCTTTGTTCGACACAATGAGTTCTTCACCACGTGGCGTCTTCAGCCGAGTTGTTTTGAGACCAATCCTCTGGACTGTTCCTGTGTCAGAACCAATGACAATGGTATCACCAATCTCAAACGGTCTATCTATATAGATAGAAAAAGAAGAAAAAAGATCTCCAAGAATATTTTGCGCTGCAAGGGCAATAGCAATACCACCAATTCCAAGACTAGCCACAAGAGAAGTGACATCAACACCAAGATTTCCAAGAACGAGAATAAACCCAATACTCCATAGCACAATACTTGCCATGAGTTTTCCAGCAGAAATCAGAGAATCACTTGAATTACCACCATTTTCCTTACTTTTCTTCACATACTTTTCTAAACCAAATACCACAAGCTTCTGACAGGCTCTCACAGCCTCGAATACGAGAGCAAAAACGAAGAAAAGTTTAAAGACACTTGCAACAATACCTGTAAGAACCAAAAAGTTAGTCATCACATACAAAGAAACAATCAGATAGAATGGCGGTGTAAGGTGCTGAAAAATATCTATAAGGACGTCGTCTACATCGGTTTTTGTCTTCTTTGCTAATTTTCGTAATTTCGCCAAAATAATAACCTGAAATATCTTGAGAATAACAAGTGAAAAAATGAAAACTCCGAGAGCCAAGGTATAGTCCCATGCTGTATTTCCCCAAAGATTGTATTGTTGTAACATCACTATCATATAGTTATTTTGAAAAATTATGTCATTAGTATACGTGAAACCATTTTTTTTTCAAGAAAAAAAGGGCTCCTCGAGCCCTTTTTACCTAATGAGTTTTAATACGCTGTCCCATAAATAGTCGTGGTTCCCGTACAGGTGCCAGCAAGCGCATCTCCTCCTGTTGGCGTTGGGATGTGGAGTGTCCAGTAGAGGGATGACGTAGAGAGCGTGGCTATGGTGGTTTGCTTTGCAAGGTTGAAGTCTACAGTAGAACTACTTCCAGAGGTCAGAGAAGCTCCGTACGCGCCTGGAGTTGCGCTGTAGCGTTGCTCTGAGACATCAATAGTACCTGTGGTACAGGTCATGTCAGTGCCTCGCATATCGAGATCTGTAGTGTTGTCATTTCCAGTATTCGTTATTTCAAGTGTTTTTTCTGTGGATGTCGCAGCAATATCTACTGCGCCATAGTTAATGGTGGTACCAATATCAACAGCAGTGAGGAGATTCACTTCAAAGGTGGCATATACAGTATCTGTGAGAAGTGCATTGTCCTCTCCAGTCACTTTGGCAACCCAATAGTGAGATTCGCCTACACCTTTTGGCGATTCTGTTGTGGTATTGTCTGCAAAGTAGTACATGTCGAAGCTGCAGCTGAATGTTCCATTCAGATCGCCAGAAGAAGGGTCGCATGACGCGAACTCACAATCTCCACTAGCCACAGTAGATGCTCCGTAGGAGCTGGTTGGGTATGTCGTACTACCCTCTGAGAGACCGGCTATCTGGTCATCTCTGGCTATGAACCCAACGAGAGGTGTAAATGAACCAGTAAGATCGTCACAGCCGTTGTAATCTGCATACCACCCATGGGCGTATATTGTTGTGGTTGTTCCTTCAATGAGATCAACAGAAGAAGTAGTTGCAGCATTCGTAATGTCACTGGTGGTAGATGTGTACCCAAGCTCTAGGTCACGGAGGTCTGGGGCAGAGTTTTCTAGCTGGACGGTGGTGGAGACGTTGCCCTCACCACCTGAGGTGCCAGAATCACCAGAAGAGAGGGCAAGTGTACTCTGAGCATACATGGCCTCTTGATTTGTCTCATCCTTATACCCAAGACCCACTTGATCTCCAAAATAATCAATCGAAGTATGAGATCCAATATTTCCTGTACTTACCACTATCTCATTACTCCATGTTGAAGTAGATTTATAAGCAAAATAAAGATCATCAGGAATAGCGTCATACCAAGATACAAGTGGTATTGTGTTACTATATTTTATATCTGGAAATGACATATTTGATGATGTACCACCTATAGATTCACATGTCCATTGACTATTTTGGTCTCCATTACAACCCGTACCACCACTCCCAACCTTGAGTGCGTATTGTGGATCAGCCGTCCCAACCTCGGGATACACCACACCAATCTGATCATTTGAATTTATTGCCAAAGCAAGAATATGATCTGTAGTAATCGTGTCATCGATATCATAACAGTTCCATTCTAGATCCGTACAATTTCCAGAACCACCACCATCCCTAATAGCATATTTTACTTTAAAACCAGAGGCATCGGTATAGGCAATAACTGGCGTTCCATTACTCAAAAAATCAAGATCGGTCGAAAGACTATCAGGGGCCGCATCACTATCAACATATTCGTATGTCCAGCTTGTCGAATTTGTACACCCACTTGAACAATACGCATACATTAATTCGTCTAGTCCTCCTGTGATATCCTGAAAGGCAAGACCAAATGTGGACCCGTACTTCTCAAAGCCAAAGTCAGATACATTAATTGTTGATGTTAAATTATAACAACTCCAGTTTGAATCTGTACAACCATAGTCACCTAAACCATTTCCATCCCGTACAGCAAAAACTATACCAAGACTAAGATTAGTTCCAGGAAACATTGCCACAGGTGTTGTTCCGTCTAATACAATTCCTGATTGTCTCTGGAAACACCCAGTCGAATAGGTGCCTGTTTTTAATACTTCCGCTGTTCCCGCCACTCCATTTTCTACAGTCTGATACACAGGGTGACTTCTGTAGTCTTGACAAAAATACATATGAGCCTTTGTGTCTGATTCCATAACAATAGTCATATTCGACCCTGTATTGTAATCAATTGAAAATGATGGAGGCCAATAAGTATCGAGGAGCAGTGTATGTGTCCACGTGAGAGCGAACACAAAACGAACAACCACAAGAGCGAGTAAAATACTAAAACAAGATATCGCACCAAACAATGCAATATTCTTTTTTTCTTTAATCATATATATAATTTATATTGGCTATAATATATCATTATTTATTCTCAAAAAAAAGAACAACGTGTATAACGTTATTCTCTGGTGTGGGCCGGGAAGGATTCGAACCTTCGAAGGCGAATGCCAGCAGATTTACAGTCTGCCCCAGTTGACCGCTTTGGTACCGACCCGTTACTATTTTCTTATTAATTGTTTGAATGCATTTCCTCCCTTGTATCTCTTTATCTGCATTTCTCTCTTATATGCATCGGATCTTGTTTCAATTTCTTCTGTATGGATTACTCTCCACGGTAGATATGCTTTTGTTGATTTCACTTTTCCAGAATTATGTCTACTCAACCGAACACTCAAATCTTGACAATGACCTATATAATACCTCTTTGTCTTCTGACTCTCCAATATATACACGGTATACATAGTACAACAGATTTATCCCGCCGCTGCGGGATCCCGTCCAGAGGCGGGGCAGTCTGCCCCAGTTGACCGCTTTGGTACCGACCCATGGTCACAAAACACAAGTCACATAGCACATAACATGTTTTGTGATACGTGGTTTGTATTTTGTGATTGGAGCCAACTCGGGGGCTCGAACCCCGGACCTATGGTTTACAAAACCATTGCTCTACCAGCTGAGCTAAGTTGGCACGT
>JBDROX010000002.1:0-30299 GCA_043809645.1 Candidatus Magasanikiibacteriota bacterium
TTTTTTTTTTTTTTGTTACCGCCCCCCCTCTTCTGCGGCTGCCCCCGCTTCACTCTATGATCATGAGGTCTCAATCGAACAGGGCAGAGAGAGAATCACCAGTGTGCGTCCGACGGATGGCCTTGGCGAAGATGTCGGCAATCGAAACCTGGCGGAATTTCCCCGACTTCTTCCCGTGAAGTGGAATGGTGTCACTGAAGAAGAATTCCTCGATGGGTGATGCCTCGAGCTTTGCGACGGCGTCGTTGGCAAGGACGGGGTGGGTGAACGCTGCACGAACCGAGGAAGCCCCACTTTCCAAAAGGAACACAGCTGCTTCGATGAGTGTCCCCCCAGTAGCACATTCATCGTCGATGATGATTGCGCATTTCCCCTTGACGTCGCCGATGATGTGTGTGGCCTTTGCCTTTTCCGAGTCATCCTCTCGGCGCTTGTCCACGATCGCCATGGGAAGGTGGAGTCTGTTGGTGTATCTCCCAACCTCCTTGGCTTCTCCAGCATCACCAGCGACGAGAACACAGTTCGACATATCCCCAATGTTTTCTTCGAGAAATCTGGCCATGGTGGGTACTGCGTAGAGGTGGTCGACTGGGATATGAAAGAATCCCTGGATTTGTGGAGCGTGCAGATCCATGGTGATGACTCGGTCTGCTCCTGCGGTCTGGAGCATGTCTGCCATTAGTCGGGCGGTGATCGAGATCCGTGGCTTGTCCTTCTTGTCCGAACGAGCGTATGAGTAAGAAGGAAGCACAGCCGTGATGCGACCTGCAGACGCGTGCTTCAAGGCATCAATTGCAATGAGCATCTCCATGATGTGCTCATTGACCGGCGGAGCCGTGGTCTGCAAGTAGAAGACATCGCAGCCGCGAACGTTTTCCTTGAACCGCACCATTAGGTTCTCGTTCGGGAACCTGATGGTTTTAGATTTACCGCGTGCAACATCTAGAATTTCGCAGATCTTGTCCGCGAGACAGGGATGAGAGCGCCCTGCAAAGACCTTGAGTGGCCCTACTACCTTGTGTGCCATGATCATTTTCCCCCTGAAAAGAACGTAGAAAACAAAACAGCCCTCGTTGGGACCGTCTTGTAAAGATCTGTTGGCGATATTGTACGTTTTTACATGTGGTTCGTCAAAGAAGTTATACACCGCTATAAATCTTCCAATTGGGGTCTGCCTCTATATCTTTCCAGCTTATAAATTCTTGTTTTTTTGCATGATGGTACGATGCTGCTGCGATCATTGCAGCATTGTCCATAGCATATTGTAAATTTGGAGTTCTTAGTTCATAGTTCATAGATTTTGCTGCGTCGGCGAGTGTATCTCGAAGTTTTTTATTTGCGGAGACTCCTCCTCCGAGGATTACTGTTTTTGCATTGTATTTTTTTGCAGCTCGAATAGTTTTCGTAACTAGGACATCTACTATGGCCTGTTCAAAACTTGCGCAGAAGTCTGCAATGGTAATATCTGCTGGCTGGATTCCACTGATGCCAGATTGAAGAATATTTTCAGACGTTTTTCCTGCAGAGAGTTTGTGATCACGAAGCCAGTAGAGTGCTGCGGTCTTGAGTCCTGCAAAGCTGAAGTCAACATTATCATCTTTAATCATTGGTCGTGGAAAATTAATTGTCCTTGGATTTCCCTCTAGAGCGTATTCAGAGATTTTTGGTCCACCTGGATAGTCAAAGCCGAGAAGTTTTGCGACTTTATCAAAGGCTTCTCCTGCCGCATCGTCTCTTGTTTTTCCAATGAGCTCATATTTTCCATGATTTCTCATCAAGATGAGTTCAGTATGACCACCACTGACAATGAGACACACGTTTGGAAATTTGAAATTTGAAATTTGAAATTCGGGATCTTTCTTTTCAAGTAAAGTACTGTAGATATGTCCTTCAATATGATTGACTCCGAGTAGTGGAACATCCCAAAGATATGAAAGAGCTTTCGCTGCCTCCACACCCACAAGGAGACCGGTAATGAGTCCTGGTCCAGACGTCACGGCAATCACATCAGGTTTTTGGAATTTGTTATTTGCTTGCTCTTTGGAATTTGTCCCTTCGAGAAGCACTTCCTCGATGAGTGGGAGTATCTTCTCAGCATGGGCCCGTCCTGCAACTTCCGGGACAACGCCGCCATATTTTTTATGGATATCAATCTGGCTCGCTGTTTTTTTTGAAAGAATATCAAAACCATCCTCGCTTGCTTCTACGAGGGCTACAGATGTATCGTCGCATGAGCTTTCTAGTCCCAGTATTTTCATATGTATCTCAGCGAGTGTACCAATTTTTTTGCAATAAATCAAGATGTTCTTGACAGTTTCTCCTATTATTCCTAGTCTAGAAGAGAGCCATAACTAAAGGGGGCTATAGTGATTCTGTGTGAAGCAACATAATGGTTGGTGCGATATTATTTTTATCAGTTTCAGAAGTTGTATCATCTGCTTGTGACCTTATATATAATTATGTATTTTAAAAATGTGGATAGACCTTGACGCGTACAAAAAAATGACATATACTCTTTTCGTCTAATGGCCCCATCGTCTAGTGGTTAGGACACCAGGTTTTCATCCTGGGAACAGGGGTTCGATTCCCCTTGGGGCTACTGTGATCTTCCTTTATGGAATTTCACTTAAAACAGAACCAACTCACGGTTCTGTTTTGTTTGAAAGAATTATTCTTAAAGTTTTTCACTAAAATAAGCCAAATTTTATCTATTTACAACCTGGATGTTGACAGTTTTTTCAAAGCCCTGTAGTATATATCCACCGCAGACAGCAGGTTTCCAGCTATGTTGGAATTAAATACCCTGCCGAGGATATATAAAGGTCGTCCTTTAAGATTGTCTGTGGTTTTGCCACAGTTTTTTTGTTGGCAAAACAACAAATCATCTAAAAATATCGTCTCTATGGCGAAAACAAAAGTACAAAAAGAAGAGGCCATGCAAGCATTGGCAGAATGTCTCAAAACTGCAAAAGGTGTTGTCTTTGCGAACTTCCAGGGACTCAAAGTCTCTGAATCAGAAGAACTCAGAGGAAAATGTCGAGAGCAAGGGATGCATGTTATCGCAACCAAGAAGACACTTCTTAGGCGCTCTCTCTCTGAGCTTGGGATCAACGTTGAAACAAAAGCATTTGACGGCGGCGTCGCTGTTATTTGTGGAGACGAAGACGAAGTCGCACCAGCACAGACAGTCGCAGCATTTGCCAAGAACCATGATGTACTCACCATTTTCGGTGGAACACTCGAGGGCAAGTACATCGACAATGCAATGGTCACACGGCTCTCCAAGCTTCCAAACAAACAGCAACTCCTCGGTCAGGTCGTTGGTACGATCTATGCTCCTGTGTCTGGATTTGTGAATGTTCTTGCCGGGAATCTCAGAGGTCTCATGAATGTTCTAAATGGGATAAAAGAAGCAAAAGCATAACAATAGTATTTAATATTATATTTATATGGCAGACGAAGTAACAAAGCCAGAGGAAGTCAAAGAAGAGACTCCAAAGGTAGAAGAAACAAAAGAAGAGACAAAAGACGTAGAAGTTCCTGCAAAGTTCAAGTCTATTGTTGAAGAGATTGAGAAGATGTCCGTACTCGATCTTTCAGAGCTTGTAAAAGTTCTTGAAGATAAGTTCGGTGTGAGCGCTGCTGCTCCTGCAATGGTGATGGCTGGTTCCGCAGCTGGTGCTGATGCTGGTCCTGCAATAGAAGAGAAGACAGAATTCACTGTTGAACTCACTGATGCTGGTGCAACCAAGGTTGCTGTGATCAAAGCAGTCAAGGCTGCGACTGGTCTCGGACTTGCTGATGCAAAGGCTCTCGTAGATGGCGCTCCAAAGGTTATCAAAGAGAACGTGCCAAAGGCGGAAGCAGAAGAGATTAAGAAGGCACTTGAGGAAGCTGGCGCAAAGGCAGAACTCAAGTAAACATTTCTCCGACTATGTTAAAACAATCCCAGTATATCGGGATTGTTTTTAGTTTTCGTAGAGATCTTCTATGGTTCCACCAAAGTAGTTCATCTCCCACTCATCTCCCTCTATATCAACTGTGAAGCAATATCCTGTCTCATCGCACTCTGAATAGATTGCTTCTCTCATGGTTCCATCCTCGAAAAAAATATGTGTTATAGCGTCTTGAAATGACTCCACCTCTATTGTTTGACATTCATTCGTACCCAAAATACACGCGGTCACAGGGTAAGCACCAATTTCTTCATATCTTATTTCTTGTAGGGCATCAAGCATTTCCTCCACATCGTCCGGATTTACAAATTCTTCGAGTCGCATTGGTTCCTCTACGAGTTCATCAAGAATTTCTGGACTAGTTTCAACGAATTCCTCGAGTTGTTCAAGTGATTCATCGTCTACAAGCATTTCGACGGGTGTTTGTTTTTTCCTAAACAACGTTGTGAGCTGTTTTTTTACTGCTGGCGTTTCTGTGAGATATTTTGGAGGCTCGGGTATGGGCTCCACAGGAATATCCTGTTTTTTTGTATAGTTTATATACCACCAGATGCTATACATAATAAAGGTAACAATTACAAAGATGATAACGCCAATTTTTAATTTTCTATTCATATCTTTTTTTATTCTGTAATATTTAGAGCGAAGACATTGTACCCATCAAGAACGTACATTTTATTCTGAGTATAGTCTACTACAAGTCCTGTTGGTTTGTTCCAGCTACTTGATGTCACCTGGCGCACGACTTTTCCATCCTTGGTCATAATAACAATACGTTTTGTCTCTGGCTCTAGAATGAAGAGTTCTGGGACGTCGGTGTATGTCCAGATAAGAGAGGCAGAGGAGAGTGCAGGTTCAAGGTTTTTTACAGAGAATTCTTTTTGTTTCCCGCCTTCGAATTTTAGAATCTCATTCTTTTTTAATACATAGATATCTCCATCAACTGCCAATGACACGGCACCTTTGAGATCCGCTTCTTCTTTTATCCATGGGAGTCCTTTTGCATACCCAGTTTGTGTTCTGTTGTGTTTGTAGATTTGGTTGTTCTCTGGGTCGAGTGTATAGAGTCTGACATTATAAATTAGGATATCACTCAAAGAAACATGTTCACTTTGGAAGGCTATTTCTTTTGCGCTCATGGCTCCAGTTTCTTTATCATAGGAGGCCACTGATTCATTTCCAGTCAGGAAAAGTATTGTATCCTGTTCTTTTGGCGTTGTGTTATTTTTTAGTCCTGTGAGGCCGCCTGTATCTTTTACTTCCTTATTTCCAGTAAGCTTGTTCACTGCTGCATATGTATTCCCTTCAGGATTGTATGCCAAGAGTGTATTACCGATAATGGCTAAGTGAGTCGGGGGAAAACTTAATGAGAGTGAATCGAGTGAGGCGAGGGCTGTGAGCTCTACGTCATTAATTTTTCTGAGCTCCATCATGATCGTTTCAATTTGGTTTTGAAGTTCTGATCTTTTTTCATTTGTAATTTGCTTTTCACCTATAGTGCCGAGCAACTCAGTTGCTTCTTGGAGAAGAGTGAATGCTTTTTCTTCGTCATTATATATGAGGGCAGCCTCCGCAGCGCTTGTCTTGTCACTCACCGCAAGGAGTGTGTTTTCAAAAGTTTGTTGCTCTGCTTCTGCATGTTCATTCACTCGCACATAGGTGATACTTCCGAGGAAGATAACTGCACAGACGATAGTCGCCAGAAAGAGTAGTTTACTCAGAAGTGGAAGATTGCGAATATACTCTGCAGAATCAGATAGCTTTCTATTGAGTGAATTCAGCACTTGTGTTCTCCCATTATTTTTGTTTGTAATGAGTATTAGGATTATGACAAATGCTCTGGTAAAAAAGAGAAGAAAACGCTTGCTTGTTTTCAAAAGCCATGAGCCTGCATACACAAGTGCTCTCCCTAGATGAATAAGGACAGAAGTAGATACTCCTCTCTGGTCTTTATGTACTGATCTAGGTCTATAGTTCGTTTCTGCTTTTGAAGATACTGGAGTATCTTTGCGATGTTTTCTTTCTCTCTTTTCTTCCATGTCTTTTGTGACTTTTCTCGCAAGGTTTCCGAATATTGGTGGGGATAGAGTTTCGGCAGTTTCTCTTTCTGATTCCATGAGTCTGTGAAGGGATTCTGCTGATCCACTTTTTTTATTCTTTGGAACTGGACCAGTTCTTGGAATCTCATGCTTTGGCGTGAGGCGAAAGAGGAGGCCGCCAAAGGAGTTTTTTCCTTTCACGTCTTCTAGAACTTTTTGAATATGTGCTGCAGCTTGTCTTGTGTTTCTACTCGATAGAATTTTCTGGATTCTGTCATATGAGAAATATTCATCAACATGTGGTGTCATGGCAACGAAACAGTCTCCTTCACTCAGTGTTCCTTCTAGAACGGCAGGAAAGAGTGATGTCTCGTCTGTATCTTCTTCGTCTATAATGTTCATGACATCCAAGCCTTTTCCTCTATTAAAGAGGAGAATTGCATGAGGTTTTCCGTGGTAGGAGAAGGAGAGTTCTTGTCCGAGAAGTATGCCAACCATGCTATGTACTTCTGTATCTTTTGTAAGGATATGCTTACTCTGCCTGTTTAGGTACTCTAGAGCAGTCTCAAATATTTTCTTCGGGTCCTGTTCGTCATTCGTGTCATAGTACTCTTCCTCGAGTGTGTCAATAATTCCTTGAATTTTCTCTATCTGGTCTGGGCTCCCTCCGGATACCTCTATGAGTGCAAAAAAATAGCCCTTCTGCATTTCCTTGGCAGAGGAAGGCTCTGTGATGTGTAGGAGAACGTGCGATTCTGTCTGATTCTTTCCCTGTGCAAAGAATTCAAACAATTCAATATGCTTCATATTTCCTTTGACTTTTTTGTTCCTCGTTATTATACTATAGATTATTGAGCTCGGTAAAGAGGATTTTTCCAAAAGTTGTATTGACTAAAAATTCGTTGAGTACATTATTTTTCATTTCGTGAATGCGACAAGTATGCTTGAACACCTATTTGGTTCAAAAACAAGGCTGAAACTATTGAAGACTTTTTTCCGAGAACAGGAAAGATCTTTTTATGTACGCGAGCTTACTCGTATTATTGACGCGCAGATCAACGCTATACGAAGGGAGCTTGAGCTTTTGGTCAAGTCTGGGTTAGTCCAGGAAACAGAGTCTCCAAGGAATATGAATAAGGCAAAAGCAGGCGCTTCACTAAGAAAATATTACAGAATTAACTCTGAGTCGATTTTATATCCAGAGATGGATGCACTCCTTATAAAAGCACAGGCACTTGGACAGGAGGAGTTCATCGCAGATCTTCAGAAAAAAGCAGGAGATGTTCGTATGCTTGTTTTGAGCGGTATTTTTACCAATGACCCAGCTGCTCAGACTGATATTCTCATAGTTGGCGATGTCAAGGAGCGATCACTCGCGCAGCTCATAAAGAAGTACGAAAAAGATTTTGGCTGCGATCTACGTTTCACAACAATGATCCTTGATGAGTTCTTTGATCGTAGACATATGATGGACAAGTTTTTGTATTCTATTTTTGAATCAAAGCACATGAAGGTGGTAGACAAGCTAGACATCTAATATGTATCTACTCATCGATACGTCCCAGAAAGAAGCAATTCATCTCGCTCTGTTTGATAAGAATGAAATATTTGTAGCGAGTGTCCGGGCTCAGAATAGAGAGCTATTGGAATCAATCGATTCTTTTTTTGTTTCGAAAGATTTTGAAAAAGAACATTTGAAAGGTATTGTGGTGGTAGTAGGTGAAGGAGGTTTTACATCCACACGTATTGCAGTGACTGTGGCAAACACATTTGGATACGCCCTCCAGATTTCACTTTTGGCTATTTCAAAAGAACAGTCCTTAGACCCACAGGCACTTATAGAACAGACACAGAGTCAGCCAGTTGGTCAATACATTTCTGCATCATATAGTGGAGAGCCAAATATTACAAAGCCAAAGAAATAATTTCCTAGAAAAATATAAAGCCCTCTGACGCGATTGTCAGAGGGCTTTTGAACTCCTTTGGTTCTGCTCTATTGAATCACCTGGGTGACGTAGAGCAGGAACGGTGGGCCGACGAAGATGATACCATCGACGCGATCCAGAATTCCTCCGTGTCCTGGGATGAGAGACCCAGAATCTTTGACTCCGTAGTGGCGCTTGAACCAAGACTCGACGAGGTCGCCGATCGGGCCGCAGATGCCGCTGATCATACCGAGTGCGAGTGCATGGAATGTTGATACACCTGCGGGCTCCAGGTCGAGTAGTTTCATGGTGCCACAGGCAGTACAGGCCATGAGTATGGCTGCGAAGAATCCCGCGATGGTTCCCTCCCAGGTCTTCTTCGGTGAGATGCTCGGCGCGAACGCGTGTGTCTTCCAGCCTTTCTTCCTGAACGTGCTTCCTCCGAGGCCAGCACCTATGTCGGCGAAGACTGCAGAGGCCAGCATGAGTGTAAGGTAGAAGATTCCGTGTTCGAGCATGGTGATGAGTGGAATTGCAGATGGAAGCCAGACCAACCAACCGAATCCCATGAGTCCGATCGCTGCAATAGCGCGGCTCTTTGTTTGGTCTTGTGGTTTTTTGAGCCAGATCATACCCACCAGAGTTATCTGTATGAGTAGGCTCATGATGTTGTAGAGAGTTTGCTGTCCAAAGCCCCACGTGGGAATCCTCACACATAGATACCCAAGGATCATAGTATTTGTTTGCAGGAATGTGATCGTACCTCGTGGTTCGTATTCTGCTAGGGCTATTTTACTGTACTCATAACTTCCTAGTGCAACCGCCAGGAGGACAACTCCATCGATGGTTTCAGGTACATAGCCAACCAGCATGAGGAGTCCGAGCGCTCCCGCACCGAGGAGGAGACCCGAGACTACTTTTTGTTTTGAAGCCATTGCTTATTTCTCCTTGGGCTCAGATGGCTCGTGGAACACACCTTCGCGTACACCGAAGCGGAGATAGTCAGCCCCAGCAATGAATGTCCAGAATGCGATGACTGCAACTACTACGGTTCCGATCGTGTGTGCGTCTAGGGCGGCTCCCTCCATCTTCATTGCGTGCAGGAGGGTCACAAGTGGAATGCTAATCGCCTGTAATAGCCCTTTAATTTTGCCGCTGCCTCGGGCTTGCAAGATAATGCCCTTGCTGGCAGCAAAGGTACGGGTGTAGGCAACACAGATGTCGCGGACGAATAGTATGCCGAACAGCCACCACGGAATCCAGCCTACGCCAACGAAAGACAAGAACAGCAGGCCTCGAGAAAGCGAGTCGACCCATGGGTCGAACAGCTTACCAAAGGTCGTAACCACTCCATTCTTGCTCCGTGCGAACTTGCCGTCGACAGCGTCGAGCAGCTCGTTAACGATCATGATCGCAAGGCAGGCCCAGAGCACTTCTGTTGTACCACTTGCTCCGATTTGGTGTAAGACGAGGAGTAGTGGCGTGAACACGAAGAGGCGTCCTCCTGTGATCTTATTTGCTGTCAGTTTCAAAACAACCTCCTTTGTTTGAGTCCGATCAGCTGAAAACAATAGCCGTGTTGTATCATGTTAGAACTATCCTGTCAATGAGATTCGAATCGACATATCTAGTATTTTCGATTATACTTGCAACCGTTATGAAACAGCTTTTTTTGAAAATTCATGGCAATGTACAAGGAGTCTTTTTCCGTGCTTCTGTAAAGAAAAAAGCAGATGAATTTGGTGCATGCGGGTGGATAAAAAATATGCCAGATGGAACAGTAGAAATCCTTGCAGAAGGGGAGGGGAATAGCTTGACAAAATTCAAAAAATGGTGTATTACTGGATCCTCACAGGCAAAGGTTGAAAAGGTGGAGGAACAGTGGGAAGATGTGAAAAGAGGGTATTATGAGGAGTTCAAGATACACTATTAATTTTCAATTTTCTCTTGTTGAAAATTCAGAAAATTGAAAATTTATTCCTATGATAAGCGACTATACAAAATACAGAATCTTAGAAATTCTTCCTGGAGCGTCAATTTGGTTATCGCTTGTTTTAATGGGGATACTCTCCTTTGTGCGTCCGCTTTGGATGATATATTTTATAATTCTTTTTGATATCTATTGGGTTTTGAAAGTTGTGAATTATGTATTTTATCTCAGTATTGCATGGAGACGATTTCACAAGGTTCGCAGAATAGACTGGAAGGATAAACTTGCCCACGAGTTGACGAATACAGATGACAAGCGGCATGTCATCTTTCTCACTTTGTATAATGAGGAATGGCTGGTGGTAGAAGGCGCGATACAGAGTATTTGTGACAGTGTGTATGATAAGAGTAAATTTACGATAGTTATTGCTGGAGAGGGGCGCAAGAAAGAACATTGTGTTGACATTTTTAAAAAAACAAAAAAACATTTTTCGAATTGTTTTGGAGAAATACTCTGCACTATTCATCCTGTTGACTTACCAAATGAAATTCCTGGAAAAGGGTCGAACCTGCATTATGCAGAGCAGGAAGTAAAAAAATACGTTGATGAAAAAGGATGGGACTATGTGAATGTGATTGCTACTATTTTTGATATTGATACGGTGTGTCATGAACAGTACTTTGCATATCTGACATATCTCTTTTGTACGCATCCAAATCCCGGGAGAACTTCATTTCAGCCGATTGCCATGTATAATAATAATATGTGGGAGTCACCGTCTATCCTCAGGATCATGTCTTTTGGAACTACATTCTGGATGATGACATCTCTCGCTCGTCAGGATGCTCTTGTTACTTTTTCTTCACACTCCATGAGTTTTCAAGCAATCGTTGATGCGGGATTTCATGAGAAGCGGATTGTGAGTGAAGACTCTCGCATTTTCTATCAATGTCTTTTGGCGTATAATGGTGAGTACGAGGTCACACCAATGTATATGCCCGTGTCTATGGATACTGTTCGCGATGATGTGTGGTGGCAGAGTATGAAGAATCTCTATCGCCAACAGAGACGTTGGGCTTGGGGCGTAGAACATGTCCCATTCCTTATCTGGGAATTCAAAAAGAAAGGAAAGAAGATTCCACTCTGGAAGAAGTTCAAGTGGGTTTTTATAGAATGGGAAGGGAAGTGGACCTGGAGTCTCGTAGCTCTGATCCTTACATTTCTCGGTCGTCTTCCTCTGTGGGTTGCGCCTGAGTCTGTGCGCCAAAGTGCACTGTTTTTCAATGCTCCACATACACTCGAAGTTCTCATGACCATGGCAATGGCTGGTCTTCTGGTCTCTGCAATATTTAGTCTTCCACTTCTCCCACGAAGACCAAAGAGTCAACCGAGGCACATGTATATCATTATGTTTTTTCAGTGGGCACTCCTGCCAATTTCAATGATATTTGTAAGCGCTATTCCAGCTATTGATGCCACTACCCACCTCATGTTTGGAAAATATCTTGGTTTTAATGTATCTCAGAAAAAGAGAAAGAGTATCGTCAACTCTGGAATCAAGAAATAATATTTTTTTATACTGTTTTTATGACACATCAACAATTTGGTCAAGAGTCAATACATTCAAATCTGCCTCCACATATGCAATCAGCACAGCCTCACGAGCAGAATCAGAACCCACCTCAACCAAAGAAAAAAAAGCGTAAGAAATGGCCATATATCTTGATTATTATACTTGCATTACTTTTTGGTACAGCATTTCTTGGTTTTCGATTTTTAAAAAACATTACCCCAGGGCAGCTGGTAGAAAGTAATTTTGTTCAAGACACTATTGTCAAATTTTTGGGAGAAGAAAAGAGAGGTCTTGTTGAGATCATGCCACAGTTTCTTGGTTTTGCAGAGCCAAGAACATATCTTGTGCTTTTCCTCAATAATACAGAAATGAGACCTGGTGGTGGATTCATCGGAAGTTACGCTGTGGTGAGGGTGAACAAAGGACAAACTGAGATACTCAAAGTTGATGGTACAGAGAATTTAGATGCAGGTGCACCAGGAACATGGAAAGTTGTTCCTCCTGAACCTATCACAGAACATCTCGGTATTGATCGTTGGTATTTTAGAGATAGTAATTGGTCTCCAGACTTCGTAGAAAGTGCGAAGAAAGCATTGGAGTTTTATAAGGCAGAGGGCGGCGTGGCAGCAGGTGAGATCGACACTGTTATTGCTCTGACTCCAACAGCACTTGAGAGAATAATGGAAATTACTGGTTCATTTACTATTGAGGGTATATATCTCACACCAGAGACAGTTACAGAAAAGCTTGAGTATGAAGTAGAGTATGGGTATGTCAATCGCGGTATTGAAAAAAAGGATAGAAAGGTAATTATCAAGACATTTTTTCTCGAACTTCTTGCTCATGCACGTGACACACTGTTTGATAATCTAGAAAATTATGTTGTTGTTTTTGATGAGCTTATTGAGGAGCGGCATCTCATGGTATATAGCACTGATACTGCACTCCAGAAGGCTGCCGATGAACAGAATATGTCAGGGAGGCAATATACGGGTGCTGGCGATTATCTCATGTGGGTGGATGCAAATATGGCAGCACTCAAGACCGATCATGCGATGAAGCGTCATTTGACATATACGATTACGCGTCGTCCTGCATCAGATGAGGGCGAAAAGGATTACTATATGGCTGCTGCAAATATGGAATACACCAACACAGGATCATTTGATTGGCGGACCACCAGGTATAGAACATATGCACGTATTTTTGTTCCAGAGGATGCTGAACTCGTTTCTACTATTGGTGCTATGAAGGTGGGTGATTTAGGGGAAGAGCCTGTGGTAGGCCAAGGTATTGAGAACGGAAAGAAGTGGTTCGGTGCATTCATTTCTATAGAGCCAGGAGAAACAAAAACACTTCAGTTCATCTATAGATTATCTCCAAAAGTGCAAAGGGAAATAGAAAAAGGTTCGTACACATTATTTGTTCAAAAGCAGCTTGGTACGATCGGTCACATCTTGACCACAGACCTTGAATTTGGTAAAACTATTACTAGTGCTGCTCCTGCAGAACCAAAGGGTGTTTGGGGAGATTCTCATTACGGATTTCAAACAGACCTTTCAGTAGATAGAGAATTTACTATAGATTTATAAAATTATCATGCTTATAAAGAAAGTAGCTATTGATCTGGGTACTACGAATGTCCTCGTTCATGTCCCAAAGCGTGGTATTGTTATTAATGAACCATCTGTTGTTGCAATTTCTAAGGAAGACAGGAAAGTGTTGGCAGTAGGCGCTGAAGCGAAAGAAATGATCGGAAGAACACCAGAATCTATTATCGCAGAAAGACCTCTCAAAGATGGTGTGATTGCGAATTACAGGACCACAGAAGCCATGCTTCGTTATTTTATAAACAAAGCGCTTGGTGGTATAAGACTTTTTCGTCCAGAGGTCATGGTGGCCGTGCCAGCAGGTATTACATCAACAGAGCGTCGCGCTGTGATTGATGCGTCTATGGCTGCTGGAGCACGGGCAGCATATATTATCAAAGAACCTATTGTTGCTGCTATTGGAGCAGATATTCCTATTGGAAGTCCATCTGGTCACATGATCATCGATGTTGGTGGTGGAACTGCAGAAATCGCTGTCATTTCATTAGGTGGTATTGTCTCATGTGGCTCGGTTCGTATTGGTGGTACACGATTCGATACATCCATTGGTGAATATGTTCGTAGAAAGTTTGGTCTCGCAGTCGGGGAGCGCAGTGCAGAACAGGTAAAGATCAAGATCGGTTCTGCTATGTATATGGATCAACCATTATCTATGGATGTGAAGGGAAGAGACATGATTACAGGATTACCGAGGACTATTTTAGTCAATTCCAATGACGTGGCAGATGCGCTTCAACTTGATATGGAAGGACTTATCGATGCAATCAAGCAGGTACTTCGAGACACACCGCCAGAATTATCTGCTGATGTCATGGACAAAGGAATCATCATGTCTGGTGGATCAAGTCTTCTTCGAAATTTAGATGAGCTTGTGGCGCAGGCCACAGGTGTTCCGTGTTATGTGGCAGAAGATGCTCTCCTGTGCGTAGCAAAAGGAACAGGTATCGCATTGGAGAATTTGGAAAGTTATAAGAGAAGTATACTGGCAACAAAATAATTACTAGTTCATATTCTGTGGTGAGTAATCCGCCAACCGAACGTCATGGCCGTCGACCCACGAGAACATCGTGGTTGCTATTTATATCTATTACTATGACCTGAAGCGCGCCCTTGCGTCTCGGTCAACTGTGTACGAGATGATGTTTCTCATATCCACCATCTTTCTAGAGTGGATAATCCATGATAAGATATTATCAGGTGGGCAATAGGTTGGTGCAATCATCATACTGGTGGCGATAGCGAGTAATGAAAGGCAAAGGAGTGAGACATAATTTCTAGCCTATGCGAATTGGTATAGATGCTTCCAGGGCAAACAAAAAACAAAAAACTGGCGTTGAATGGTACGCTTTTTTTCTCATAGAACATCTTAAAAAATTGAAGACTGGGCCAGTGCAGTTTGGAAAGTACAAGGGTGAACCAGTTGAATTCATCCTATATTCTGAAACCGAGCTCAAAGGTTCTCTTGCCAAGCTTCCAGAAGGTTGGTCTTCAAAAGTACTTCATTGGCCGCCAAAACGATTTTGGACACAGATTCGTTTAAGTTTGGAAATGCTTTTTTATAAGCCAGACGTTTTGTTTATCCCTGCACATGTGGTTCCACTCATTCATCCAAAGCGGACAGTCATGACGATTCATGATGTCGCTGCAACCCGTTTTCCAAAAACATACAATTTGTTTGAGCGATGGTATTCTCTGTGGTCTTCTCGATATGCCCTGAAACACCTATGGAGGATTATTGTGCCATCAGAATTCACAAAAAAAGAACTAAGAGCACTTGTCAAACTGGGTGAGGTTCGTCCTCATATCCATGTTGTTCATCATGGATATGACAAGCGATATTTTCAAATTGAAAATAAAGAGGAAATTGAAGAATGTTTGGTGCGCTATGGATTGAAAAGGCCTTTTTTCATGTCCATTGGTCGGCTCGAAATCAAGAAAAACACCACTCGTATTATTCAAGCCTTCTCCCATGTAAGGGAAAGTTTTGTACCACAAGGCTTCCAGCTTTTACTGGTTGGAAAACCAGGGTATGGGTATGAACACGTAGAAAAGGTTTTGGAAGGTTCTTCTTACCGAGAGGATATTGTTATTCCAGGTTGGGTTGATGATAGGGATCTTCCATATTTAGTGAATGCTGCTGATATTTTTATTTTTCCTAGTTTGTATGAAGGTTTTGGGCTTCCACTTTTGGAAGCATTTGCATGTGGAACGCCAGTAGTTGCATCAAGGGGAAACAGTCTGGAAGAAGTAGGAAGCAATGCTGCTGTCTTTGTAGATCCTGAGGATGAAAAAGAGATTGCAGAGGCTGTTAAGCTCCTATTAACTCACTCAGAACTTCGAGCACAAAGAATCCAAAGAGGGGTAGCGCGTGCCTCAGAGTTTTCTTGGAAAAAAAGCGCAGAAAAGACAATGGATATTCTTCTGGGTTTTTCATAAAAAATCTTGTTTCAGACACATGAATATGGTACGATAGTGTTATGCAATATCCAATTCTTGGTCACAAGAATATTTTACGTTTTTTTAGAGATGTCCGTGCGCAGGATATGCTTAGTCATGCGTATTGTTTGGGCGGAAGGGAAGGGTTGGGTAAAAAAAGAATTGCTCTTTCCACTGCTTCTAATATTCTCATGACAGACGAAGGTAAAATAGAATCCCATCCTGATTTTCTTTTTGTAAAACAAGTAAGAGATCAAAAGACCGAAAAGTTAAAAAAAGATATCTCTATCTCCCAGATCAAGGACGCATGTCATTTTTTATCACGAAGACCTTTTCTGGGATCTAGAAGCGTACTCATCATAGATGATGCAGAAAAGATGAGTGTGGGTGCATCGAATGCGCTCCTCAAGGTGCTTGAGGAGCCACCACTATATGCTCTTATCTTTTTGGTTACCCGTGATCATTCATTACTTCTTCAGACTGTTTCATCGAGATGCCAGCATATTTTTTTTCAGAAGACGTCAAAAGATATTCTTGTAGATTTTTTAAAGGAACAGTCTGTTGATGCAGGGCGGGCAGAAGATATGGCAACGTTGTCGCGTGGTATTCCTGGAAATGTGATTGCGTGGCTTGAAAACCCAGAACAATTTGATGAGTATAAAAAAGAGATAGAGCGATTTAGTTCTCTCGAGAAGTGTTCATTTCATGAGAAAGGTGAGATGGTAAAAGAAATGTTTGAAAATAAAAAAGATCATATTACTGCGAGAAATCAATTACTTGAACTTTTAGATATTTGGCTCTGTTCGCTTAGGGAACAAGTGGTTGAATCCAGTGTGGCAGTAGTAAATTCAGATATGCAAAGAGAAATTGGGCTCTATGAACGTATTGGAGAAGCTAAAAAAATGCTACGCAAGAATGTGCATCCGAAGCTTCTCATTGAACATATTTTACTTGAAATTTCATAATTTATTATTTTTATACATATATGAAAAGGAACTATCTTGCATTTCCAGTAATCCTTTTTGCATTACTGCTCATGGGAGCTGGCTGTCTCACTGTTGGAGAGAAGAAGGATACCACGAGTGGTCCTGCCGGCGTCTTCGTTTCAACCAATAGGGGCGATGCATGGAAGCAAATATCATTGTTACCAGAAGCACAGGGGGTAACAAGTCTCACTGGTGTGAGTGTCTACCGATTGTTCACAGATCCACAGGACGCTGGAACACTCTACTGGAGTACCAGAGGAAATGGCCTCCTCTATTCATATGATGATGGTGGGACATGGAAGAAATCTGTTTCACCACTTGACACTGGTTTTATTTATTCTGTTGCTGTTCATCCAGAGGATAAGTGTGTTATTTATGCGACAAACGGTCGGTATGTATACAAGACTGAAGATTGTAGTAGAACATGGACAGAGGTGTATAGGGAAACACGTGCAAATGTTCTCATTGTTTCACTCGACATAAATTCATTTGCACCACATCAAATCTACATGGCACTTTCAAATGGAGATTTTTTTCAGAGTGTTGACTTGGGTCAGAGTTGGAAGATTGTCCGCAGGTTTAAAGCACGTCTTGAAAAAATTATTACGGATAGACATAACAATGGAAATATCTTCATTGCAACCAGGAGTAAGGGTCTTGTTCGTAGTACTGATGCTGGGGAAAATTGGGAAGACCTTGGGTCAGCGCTGAGTGAATTTTCTCAAGGGAAGGATTATCGAAGATTTTTTGCACATCCGACAGAAGCAGGCACACTGTTTTGGATTTCTCAGTACGGTATCCTTGTGTCAAATGATTCTGGAAGTTCCTGGAAGGCAATGAATTTGTTAACTGCACCTGGAAGTGTGAAGATATATGGATTTGCCATTGACCCACAGAATTCAAACAATATTTATTATACTGGTACTTCTGGAAACCGTTCTACATTCTATCGAACTGTGGATGGAGGAAAGAATTGGATCACCAAAAAACTTCCATCTGGTCAGCTCCCAACAGCAATTCATGTGCACCCAGAAAAGTCTGATTGGGTGTATGTAGGCTTTACAATTCCACCACAAAGTTGATATCATGACTGACACTCATAACAATTACACATATGAATATCATAGATGAATACAATGGTCAGTTTGAAAAAACTATTGAACACCTGAAGAAGGAAGTTTCTAATCTTCGGACTGGGAGAGCTACTCCGGCACTTGTTGAGGATATTACTGTCGAGGCCTATGGTACAAAGCAGACACTCAAAGCTGTAGCTTCTATTTCTGTGCAGGACGCAAAGACACTTGTTGTGGAGCCGTGGGACAAAGGATTACTTCATAGTATCGATATAGCAATTAGTCATTCTGATGTTGGGATTAATCCTGTGAATGATGGAAAACTTATTCGCCTTCCGCTTCCAGAGCTTACTTCCGAGAGGCGGCAAGATCTTATCAAGTTGCTTCATGCAAAATTAGAGTATGCTCGAATTTCTATTCGAAAAATCCGAGAAGATATTCGTTCAAAAATTGAAAAAGCAGAAAAGGAAAAGCAGATTTCTGAAGATGAAAAGTATACACAGCAGGAAGAGTTGGAAAAAAATCTTGTAAAGGTGTATAATGAAAAGGTAAAAGAAATTGGGGAGGAAAAAGAAAAAGAAATTAACACAGTCTAACAATTTTAATAGGAGTAACTATGCCTGTCAAAAAAACTAGCCAAAAGGTTGCAAATAAGTCAACAAGTGTGCCAGAGTGTGAGGTCAATCAATGCTATTTTGGAAATTGTCCAAAAGGTGGTGGAATGACTGTTCTCGTGGCAGTATTACTGTTGGGAGTTTCAATGATGTTCTTTGCGCTCGTGCAGATGCATTCTCAAACACACAACATGCTGTACAAAATGGATGCTGGAAATAGAAATGGGCAGGTTGCCAAGAAAATGTACTACATGAGCAACGAGGCTCAAATGAAAAAGGGTGATGCAGCAGTGCAGACCAAGGCAATAATAAATGCACCAACTGATACTCCATCGCCAATCACAACAAAGGTAGAAATTCTCGATTAGTATACACGCAGTGGTTCAGGTGGTGTGCGAAGCAAAAGTAACAGTAGATAAAAAACCGTTGGAGAAATCTCTATCGGTTTTTTGGTTTTCTTGGGTATCACACATATAGATTGGAGGTTCGGAAGCTTATGGAAAAGGTTTCAAAATTTCTAATATTTCATGATGAAACAGATGAGATGTCGGACCAATCACTATCCTGCTTGACACCGATGAATGGAAATGATATATTTTTAGTACCTGGCAGTGACGAGAGGTTGGAACTCTTTGAGCTTGGTGACAAATGACTGAGTGCCCCGACATGCGTCGAGGAACTCGGGTGGAACCGCTCCGACGTAACATCGGAGTCCCGAGGCTGACATCATCAGTCTTTTTTTATTTATTTTTGTGAAGTAATACTATGGCAGCTTCATCTTTTGAAAAAATTGTATCGTTTGCAAAGCAACGAGGGTTCATCTTCCCATCCAGTGAAATCTATGGTGGTCTTTCTTCTTGTTACGATTATGGTCCGTTGGGTGTGGAATTCAAGAATAATATCAAGAAGGCTTGGTGGAAAGCTATGGTCCAGGAGCGGGATGATGTGGTTGGACTTGATAGCGCCATTCTTATGCATCCGAAGACGTGGGAAGCTAGTGGGCATGTAGAAGGATTTACTGATCCGTTGGTAGATTGCAAGGACTGTCACAAAAGGTGGAGAGCCGATCATCTTCTCGAAGCAAAAGGAATAAAACCAGATTTTAGACCAGGTGCAATGGAAAAGGACGTTGTGTGCCCAGAATGTAGTGGAGAGCTCACTGATGTTCGAAAGTTCAATCTCATGTTCAAGACGTTCATGGGGGCGGTAGAAGGAACGGCTTATGAAATTTATCTCAGACCAGAGACGTGTCAGGGAATCTATGTCAATTTTCAGAATATTCTCCAATCAATGAGAAAGAAGATTCCGTTTGGGGTTGCCCAGATTGGCAAAGCATTTCGGAATGAAATTACTCCTGGGAATTTTACATTCAGGACTCGTGAATTCGAGCAGATGGAGCAGCAGTACTTCATCCATCCAAATGATGCAGAGAAGGTATATGAGGATTGGAAGAAGCTGCGGATGCAGTGGTACCTCGATCTTGGAATTGATAAGAAGAATCTTCGTTTCCGCGAGCATGAGAAGGGTGAGCTTGTCCACTATGCAAAAGCTGCGACAGATATTGAATATAATTATCCAGACATGGGATTCAAGGAGCTTGCTGGTATTCACAATCGTGGAGACTGGGATCTATCTAGACATGAGAAATATAGTGGAGAAGAGTTGCAGTATTTCAACCAAGAAACAAAAGAGAAATACACTCCACACATCATTGAGACATCTGATGGTGCAGATAGAGCTGCGCTTGCATTCCTTCTCGATGCCTACGATGAGGTTGAGACCAGAAGTGGGGATGACCAGTCAAAACATAGTACCGAGGTAGTTCTCCGACTTCATAAGGCACTTGCACCAATCAAGGTTGCGATATTACCACTCTCAAAGAAAGAGTCTCTTCAGAAATTTTCAAAAGAAATTCAAACAGAGCTGCGTAGTACGTGGATGACGCAATATGATGAAACAGGGTCTATTGGAAAACGCTATCGAAGACAGGACGAGATAGGTACACCGTATTGTATAACTGTTGATTTTGACTCTCTCGAAGATGAGAAAGTGACAGTGAGAGATAGAGATACTATGGAGCAGGAGAGAGTCAAAATTAATGATCTGAAACAGTATATGGAAGAAAGGTTGGGAGAATAAACATATGAAAGAATTTGGAAAACATGTAGGCATTGAGAGTGATATTGAAATGAAACGGCGCACTGCTTTGAATACTCTTGAAACTCTTGCTATGTCACTGAAGGATACAAAACGTCATGAGCAGTATAATTTTGTGATTGATGCGTTAAAAAAATACGTTGCACTTGCGACAAGCAGAGAAGAAGCAGGGGAGTATCTCAAGTATGCATTTTTAATAATCGATGAGCAGAGACACCTGCCTCATAGTATTGAGAGAAGTCGTGGTGATCTCAAAACAGAGGTCGGGTCATTTATAGATAATACTTTTGAGAATTAGTATATGTATTCAACATACGTACTAGAAAACAAAGCAAGCATACATCTCGTTCCACTGAAAGATACGAAGTCATTGGCAGTACTTGTCATGTTTCCTGTCGGGTCACGTTATGAAGAAGAAAAGATGCAAGGTGTTTCTCACTTCGTCGAGCACATGATGTTCAAGGGAACCGGGAAGCGTCCTGACACTCTGACACTCACTCGTGAGATAGATAGGCTTGGGGCGAACTATAATGCATTCACTGGTAAGGAATATACAGGTTACTATATAAAAACTGACGCAAAGTATTCCGAGACAGTTATGGATATTCTTTCTGACATGCTTTTTAATTCTAAGTTTGAAGAGAAGGAGATGGAGAAAGAAAAGGGTGTTGTAGTCGAGGAGATTCGTATGTATAGGGATAACCCACTCATGAATATTGAGAATATATTCGAAGATCTGATGTATACAGGTTCGCCACTTGGGCTTGACATTGCCGGAACAGAGAAACATGTTCTTTCATACGAGCACAGCGATGTGGTTGCATATCGAGATGCATACTATACACCAGGCAATATGCATGTGATTGTGGCTGGTGCAATTGATGAGAAAGTTGAAGAGCAAATAAAGGAGTATTTTGGCAGTGTCTCTAGTGACACTGCAGCTAAACAATCATATGTTCCGTTTGGGTTTGGGCCAGAAGAAAAAGATAAGAGAATTTTCATTGAAGAAAAGAAAACAGACCAAGCTCAGATGATGCTCGGGTTTCCAGGGTTGCCATATGATCATGATGACAATTTAACTGTCGGTGTCATGAATACGATTCTTGGTGGTTCTATGAGTTCCAGGCTATTTATACAGATTCGAGAGAAAAAGGGGTTGGCGTACATGGTGAAGAGTGGGTCAGACCATTTTCGAGATACGGGCTATGCGTATGTCCGCGCAGGGTTAGAATCCAAGAATATCAATGAGGCTATTGCAGTGATAAGAGAAGAAATAGGGAAGATTATTGCAGAAGGTGTTACTGAGAGTGAGCTGGCAGATGCCAAGACACATATCCGCGGAGGTCTCACACTCTCGCTCGAAGACTCCAGCGCACAGGCGAATTGGTATGCATCACAAATTCTCTTCCACAAGAAAGTTGAGAATCCAGAAGAGCGTTTGAAGAAAGTAGAGGCTGTAACGAATGAAGACGTCAAACGTTTGGCAAAGCAGATATATGATTTTGAGAAGATGCGGGTGGCGATCATCGGAGATGTGAAGAAAGAGGATGTTCAGTTTTGATTTGAAGTGCTAAATTGTGCTATGCTATCTTGGTAGTTAACCAAAAAATTATGCCTGAACAAACACCAATTTTTGAAAAAAAGAATGTGATTGTTACTGGTGGTGCTGGCTTTATCGGATCGCATCTGTGCGAGAGGCTCCTGAAGGAAGCAAATGTCATCTGTATCGATGATCTTTCGAATTCATCAATTCAGAATATTGATCATCTTCTCCAGTACCCAGATTTTGAGTTCATCAAGTATGATGTTAACAAAGGTATTGATCTCGAGGATTTTCCTGAGCTTGCGAAGTTTCGCGTGAAGTTTCAGGGGATTCAGGAGATATACCATCTGTCATGTCCTACGAGTCCGAAGAATTTCGAGTCACTGAAGCTCCATTCGCTCCATGCAAATTCGAGTTCTATGATCTCTACGCTTGACCTTGCACAGAAATATCATGCGAAGTATGTATTTGCATCCAGTTCTGTGGTGTATGGTGCGGCTACGCCAGAACACAATTTCTTTTCAGAAGATTTTGAGGGTGTGGTCGATCATATGTCACCTCGGGCATGTTATGATGAGGGAAAAAGGTTCGCAGAAACAAGTGTTGTGACTTATAAACAAGCGTATGGGCTGGATGCCAAGATAGCGCGAGTATTTACTACATATGGACCGCGCATGAAGCTCTTTGATGGTCTTCTGATTCCAGATTTTATCCTGAATGCTATTGAAGGAAAGAATCTCGTGGTCTATGGAGATGAATCTCTGGTTCAGTCAATGTGTTATGTCTCGGATATGGTGGATGGGTTGGTGAGGCTCATGCATTCTGGCCCAGAGGTGTCTCTGGTGAATCTTGGTCATGATAAGGTATATAGGATGGTCGACGTGGCAAGTTATATCGTGGCTATGACCAATTCAACATCTCAAGTTGTATTCGAAAATCCACTTGAGTTCCTTACTGCAAAAGGTATTCCTGATCTTAGGCGCGCCAAGGAGAAGCTTGAATGGATCCCTTTGGTAACACTCGAGGACGGTCTTCAGAGAACTATTGATTATACTATTGCAAACAAAGAAATACTTTCATTGAATCATGACGCATAGGTATGTTTATTGCCATTGTGCCGGCATATAATGAAGAAAACCAAATTGGTTCCGTGGTTCGGAGTCTTTTTGATCATGTTGATATGGTAGTCGTGGTCGATGACAATTCAAATGATAATACATCGGTAGAAGCTGAAAAGGCCGGGGCTCATGTGCTCTCCCATAAGATTAACAGGGGGCAGGGTGCTGCTCTCCAAACTGGACATGATTATGCACTTCGTAAGGGTGCGCAGTATGTTCTTCATTTTGACGGTGATGGACAGTTTGATGCTCTTGACATTGTTCCAGCGCTAGAGTGTATAAAGAAAGCAAACGCAGATATTCTTTTTGGTTCGAGATTTTTGGATATGAGATCAAACACGCCGTGGTTCAAGAAAAAGATACTTATCCCACTTGGGAGGTTTGTGGATAGAATTTTTGGTGGACTGCGGCTTACAGATGCGCATAATGGTTTTCGGATTCTTCATAAGAACGCATTGGAAAAGATCATTATCACACAAGACAAGATGGCCCACGCAAGCGAGATACCAAGATTAGTAAAAAAACATAACCTTTCATATGTGGAACACCCCGTAAAAGTAACATACCATAGGTATGGACAGAGTGCGCTTGGGGGTGTAAGAATTTTGAGTGATTTGGTTGTTGGGAGGTTTGTGAAGTAGTAGAAAGTAGAAAGTAGAAAGTAGAAAAGGTGTCTTTATACTTTATACTTTATACTTTATACTCTTTGCATGATTATTATTTTTCAAGTTTTATTTCTCCTATTTGTATTTTTTGCCATTCTATCTGTTTTAAAACGCAGAAAAGAAGGACTCCTTGGTCCAAAAGGAATGTTTTTTTGGATTATTTTTTGGGCTGCTGCTGCGACTGCTGTACTTTGGCCGAATAGTACCACTATTCTTGCAAATTATCTTGGAATCGGGAGGGGTACTGACCTTGTTGTATATGTGTCTCTCGCCATCATGTTTTTTGTTATTTTTCGATTGCATATAAAGATCGAGTCTATTGGGAGAGACGTGACGAAGGTGGTGCGCAAAGAAGCTCTTGAAGAGAAAAAGTAGTATGAGAATTGCTCACATAGTTTGCTCGTATCCACCATACTACTCTGGTATGGGGAATTCAGCTCTCGAGATGGTGAGCCATCTTCGGGCTCTTGGACACGATATGGCAGTCTATACACCAATGTATACAGAATCTGGAGAGGTTGAAGAGGATTTGCCAGAGGAGTTGAAAGAGGAGATTGACTACGCAGAACGTCTCAAGCCAACAATTTCTTTTGGAAATGCAGCACGTATGCCTCAGATCCAAAAGGCATTGGATCAATTTGATCTCGTCCATCTCCACTATCCTTTCTACGGAACAGCGAATTTGGTCCGCAGGTGGAAGCTGAGGAATCCTGATAAACCATTGGTCATTACATATCACATGGATACGCGTGGACCAGGGTGGAAGGGCGCAATTTTTAAACTCTATACAAAGTTTTGGATGCCCAAGATATTAGATAGTGCCGACCTCATCATTGGGAGTTCATTTGACTATATTCAATCGAGTCTTGCTGGGGAAATATACAAATCAAATCCAAAGAAATGGACTGAACTTCCATTCGGAGTTGATATAGATCGATTCAAAGTACGAGAGCAGCAGGATGCACTTTTTGCTCGTCATGACCTGGATCCATCAAAGCCAACGATTCTTTTCGTGGGGGGGATGGATGCAGCACATTATTTCAAAGGAATTCCTGTTCTTCTCAAAGCACTTCTCGTGGCAAAGAGAAGTGGTTTCGAGATTCAGGCAGTATTCGTGGGTGATGGTGAACTGAGAGAAGGGTTTGAACTCCGTGCAAAAGGGTATCGACTCGGAAAACTTGTTCGTTTCGTTGGAAAGGTATCTCACGGTGAGCTCCCATATCATTACAATATGGCAAATCTCACAGTGCTTCCATCAGTCCATATGGGAGAGGCTTTTGGCATGGTTCTGCTCGAGTCTATGGCAAGTGGCACGCCAGTCATTGCGAGTGATCTTCCTGGTGTACGCACAGTTGCAGAGAAGGGTGGTTTTGTTTTTCCTTCCAATGATCATCGACAGCTCGCTCAAACCATGATAGATTATTTTTCACTTGAACCAGAGGAGCGTGGTGCATGGAATGAAAAAGTGAGACAGAATGCTGAATTAGAATATTCCTGGGAGGAGATTGTTGGGAGGTTAAATGATCTCTACTCATCTCTTGTTTCTTTATAAAATTGCATGTTATACTGCAATCATAATTATAATACAAATTACTATGGGAAAATTTAACAAAGGATTCCTATTTGGAGGACTTATGGGGGTAGGTCTTGCTTGGCTCAATCTTACAAAGAAAGGAAAGGATGTCCGAGCCCAGCTTCTCGATCATTCTGCTGAAGTATATGGTCAAATAAAAGAAAAAGTTGATGAATCTGGTGCTGTGGATAAGATAACTAAGACAAAGTATGGTGCTATGGTTAAAGAAGCTGTAGATAAATATGCAATTGAAAATGGACTTGCTGATAATGTAAAGGGAATGGTAGCCAAGCTTGTAAAGTCTCAGTTCAAGCAGGTGAAGAAATAATAGGTTAGGAAATAGACCATAAAACACGGCTGGCTGGCCGTGTTTTCGTTGATGCAGGCCTCATGGGTGTGCTACACTAGTATTAATAAAAACTTATGAACATATCTATGAAGTCTCTTTCATCATATTTTGATTTTGCTATCAAACACGGAGCATCTGATCTACATCTCGTAGGAGAGGAAAAAGGGATGATTCGCAAGAATGGTGAGCTCAAACCAATTCAAAAAACAGAAATTCCAAATAAAGAATTGGAAAAGGAAATTTTTTCTATCCTAAATGCAGAGCAAAAGAAAACATTTGAAGAAAATCATGAGCTGGACATCAGTCATGATTCAAAAGATACACGTTTTCGAATCAATATTCATCGCCAAGAAGGAAATATTGGACTCGCTGCTAGGCTTATCCCAAAGAAAATACCTACCCCTGATGAGCTTGGGTTTACTGCCTCGATAGAACGGTTCACGAGCCTTAATGACGGTCTTGTTCTGGTGGTGGGACCTGCTGGTCAGGGGAAATCGACTACAATAGCGAGCATGATCCAACAGATCAATGAATCCAGAAAAGAGCATATTGTAACTATAGAAGATCCAATTGAGTTTCTTTTTGAAGCTGACAAGAGTTTGATAGAACAGAGAGAGGTTGGGGTAGATACTCCATCCTTTGCTAGTGCACTCAAACATGTTCTTCGTCAGGATCCAGATATTATTCTTGTAGGAGAGATGAGGGACCCAGAGACCATTGCGACGGCTCTTACTGCTGCTGAGACTGGGCATCTTGTTTTTTCTACTCTTCATACTTCCACTGCGGCTGATGCAATAGAAAGAATTATTGATGCGTTTGAGGGTGGAAAGCAAAAACAAATATTGACTCAACTGAGCTCGGTACTTCGCGGTATCATAGCACAGCAGCTCCTTCCAACTATAGATGGTACTCTGGTTGCTGCCAGAGAGGTCATGGTGAATACACCTGCGATTGCTAATCTTATCAGAGAGAATAATATTTCTCAGATCGAAAGTGCTATCCAGACCGGGAGAAAGAAGGGGATGATGACTATGAAGGCAGCTATAGAAGATTTGATTTTTCGGAACATTGTGGATGAAGAGGTCGTAAGAAAATATATGCTTTCGCAATGGGGGTAGATATAACAAAAGATTGTGGAAGGAATTCATAAGAGAAAAAGAGAAAAAAAAGGATATATTACAAGACTCCGTGTTGTGGCTTTTTTTTGTATTCTTTTTGGCATTTTGATTATTCTTCGACTTTTTATTTTGATGGCGCTTCAGCATGGGTTCTATTCTGCTCTTGCCGCTGGTTCACAGGAAATATATTCTCAGCTTATTCCAGAGAGAGGGAATGTATATATTCAAGATTCTCGAAGTGATGTGGAGTATCCTCTTGCAATAAATAAAGAAGAGTTCACAGTATTTGTAGATACAAGAGATTTTAAGGATGAAGATATTGAACTTGTTCTAGAGGGATTGAGTGAGGTGTTTGAATATGAGGAAGAACAAAAAGAAAAAATCATGACAGCTCTGATGAAAGAGGATGATCCATATGAGATTATTGAGAAACGTGTTGACGAGGAAGCAAAAGACACTCTCGCTCAAAAAGATTTACCAGGCATTGGTTTCGTTCCACAGAATCAGCGTTTTTATCCAGAGGGAAGGTTGGCTGCACATGTTATAGGTTTTGTTGGTAAGGACGAAGACGGAAGTAATATTGGAAGATATGGTATAGAAGGATATTGGAATAGAGAGTTGGCTGGTCAAGTGGGATTCTTGGAGTCTGCCAAAAGCTTGGCAGGAAAATGGATTCCACTGGCTGGAAGATCATTAAAAGAGGCAGAGGATGGTGTTGATGTACTTCTCACTATCGACAGGACGTTGCAGTTTAAGGCCTGTGAGCGTCTGAGAGCCGCGGTAGAGGAATATCAGGCTAGTAGTGCCTCTCTTATCATTATGGACACGAAGACAGGTGCAATTCGCACCATGTGTTCTTTGCCGGATTTTGATCCAAATATATATAATGAAGTTGATTCAATCGAAGTATTCAATAATACATCGATTTTTTCTCCCTACGAACCTGGTTCTATTTTCAAACCACTCGTCATGGCGGCAGCACTCGAAGAGGGGGTAGTAACGCCTGAAAAAGTATTTCATGACGTTGGAGAGCGAGAAGCAGATTGTTTGAAGTCAATCAAGAACGCAGATGAGAAAGAGTATGGAGATATCACGATGACAGGAATCCTCGAGAATTCGGTGAATACAGGGATGGTCTATGTGACAGAGCTCCTTGGAAAGAAGAAATTTCGTGAATACGTAGAAAAGTTTGGATTTGGGGTAGTACAGGGAATTTCACTCGATACAGAGGTGAGTGGAAGGATTGACACACTGGAGGAGATCAAAACAAAAGACGATGAGATCGACTGTTATACAGCCACAGCATCCTTTGGACAGGGTATCTCTGCAACACCACTTCAGATGGTTACAGCCTTTGGTGCGCTGGCCAACGGTGGTTTGCTCATGAAGCCATATATTGTACAAGAAATCAGAAACACAAATGGAAAGAAAGAAGTATTTGAGCCAGAAGAGATTGGGAGGGTTGTTTCTGGTAGGGCTGCGTCACTTGCTGGTGCAATGATGGTGAAGGTGGTGGACAATGGACATGCAGAGGGAGCCGCAGTACCTGGGTATTATGTGGCTGGAAAGACTGGAACAGCACAGATTGCAGAAGGGGGTGTTTATATAGAGGAGACGAACCATTCTTTCGTAGGTTTTGCTCCAGTCGATGATCCAAAATTTGTCATGCTCATAAAATTTGAAAAACCACAGAGGCAATATTCTGCAAGTACAGCTGCTCCTGTCTTTGGAGACATTGCAGCATTTATCCTGAAGTATTACAGTGTTCCACCATCAAGGTAGATATGAGGAAGCAACTTTTTTCTGTTTGGTCACTGTTGGTAGTTTGTATTATTATTACTGCCTCATTTCTTTATATAGCGAAACCAGTTTGGGAGATAGCTGGTGATGGGCATGGGTACTACATATATGCGAGATCTCTTTATTTCGATGGAGACCTTAATTTTGAAAACGAGTATGAGCGGTATGATAGAATCTATGGATCAGATCTTGTAGAGGGGGTTCGTCAATCAACTGGTAGGCATGGTAATCCCTTTGCAATCGGGAAAAGCATTGTTCTTTTTGGGTTCTTTTTTATTGCTGTTCTTGTTGAAAATTTTTTCGGGCAGTTTTCTCCAGATATGCTTGGTTTTTCTCGGTATTATGAGGTATCCATGGCACTGGGTAGCATTTTTTGTACACTCCTGGGTGTATTTTTTTTATACAAAAGTTTGCAATACTTCTTCTCTGAAAGAGCTTCCTGGGCAAGTACATTTGTAGTCCTATTTGCTTCGCCACTATTCCATTACATAGTGTATGAACCACATATGTCTCACGGCGTATCTTTCGCTGGAATGGCTGTACTATTTTTTCTCTGTTCAAAAATATATTATGAAAAGCACATGACTTTTGGAGTTAGTACAACACTTGGGGTCATCATGGGACTTGTTGCTCTGGTGCGATGGCAGAACATTCTTTTCTTTGTACTTCCACTCAGCGTACTTATATGGTTATGGAGAAAGCAAGGAGTGAGATTTTTGTATATTATCAGTCCCTTCATCATTTCATTTCTCTTTTTTCTCCCTCAATTAGTTGTTTGGAAGCATCTGTATGGATTTTGGCTTGGTGTACCTCAGGGAGATACTTTTATAGATGTCTTTCACCCAAAATTATTTGAGGTATTTTTTTCTCCCTTTCATGGCTTGTTCATTTGGCATCCCCTGCTTTTACTTGGAGTCCTTGGCCTTCTCATATCTTTTAGGAAGAATAACATAGTATCCATTCCACTTCTTATAGGCTTACTGCTTCAGGTATATTTGAATGCAAGTTTGATAGACTGGTGGGGTGGAAGTGCCTTTGGGGCGAGAAAGATGATAGGTTCATTGTTTATTTTTGGGTATGGTTTTTCATTTCTTTTTGATCATGTTCAAAAGAGAAAATATAGTAGATATGCATTGATGAGCATTATTATCCTCTCTTTTGCATGGAATAGCCTCCTGATGCTCTCTGCTGCGCGCGGACATCTCTCTATGAACGATCCTGTCACATATAGTCAAGTTTTCAAAGCTCCTATCCAATTGCTCAAATAAAAAAACGGCAGATGCCATTTTTTTTGTGTCAGGAGGGAGATTCGAACTCCCGACCTTAGGGTTATGAATCCTACGCTCTTACCAACTGAGCTACCCTGACAGTGTAGACCAATTCGATTGGCTATTGGAACCTTTTTCTAGAGGAGATACAAAATTAGAGTTTTTGGATCCTATCTATTTTTTAGTCAATCTGATCTAAGATGTGGATAATTATAGCGTATTTTAGCGTGAATGTCAAAGTATTATTGGTACAGTATTCCCAATTAATCCTACTCTATCGCTTATTACAAGTAAGGCTTGATCGTCACTCAAAGCCTTTGTCTCGTGGTCTGTTTTTCTGTTCTCTTGTTTAATAACATCTTTGTATCCCACTGTGTAGTGGACGATCATAAGAAAAGAAACCAATTTAAGCGAAGCTTTCGGATCGGAGAAAAATCAACACTATGAAAACTGCGGTCAATTCTATAACGGACTTCTAATGTTTTTTAACTTCGGATTTGTCACTTGCGTATATAGCTGTGTTGTCCGTATGTTTGCATGTCCAAGGAGTGCCTGGACATATCGTA
>JBDROX010000003.1:0-58379 GCA_043809645.1 Candidatus Magasanikiibacteriota bacterium
TGATTTACCGCAAAAGTACAACAGGGAAGATTCTGAGAGCAGAATCAAAAACTTCTGGGAACAAGAAGGAATTTTTAAGTTTGATCCAAAAAACGAAAAGCCTTTATATGTCGTTGATACTCCTCCTCCGTATGTATCAGCCGATCACTTACATTCTGGGCATATTATGTCTTATGCTCAAGCAGAATTTATTGTTCGCTACAAAAGGATGAGGGGTTTTAATGTTTTTTATCCAATGGGGTTTGATGACAATGGACTACCGACAGAAAGATTTGTTGAGAAAAAATATAAAATTGACAAGTCAAAAATTACAAAATCTGAATTTATCAAGATTTGCCTTCAAGAAACTGAATTAGGATCACAAACATATAAAAAACTTTGGAATGATCTTGGAATTTCAGTTGATTGGTCAAAAACATATAGCTCGATTAGTCCAATTGCGACAAAAGTATCGCAATGGTCTATCATTGATTTACATAAAAAGGGTGCATTATACAGAGATAAAGCTCCTGTATTGTGGTGTCCAAGTTGTAGAACTGCAATTGCACAAGCTGATTTGGAAGATCAAGAGGAAGAATCAAAAATGAATTTTATCAATTTTAAATCGGCGAGTGGTCAAGACTTAACTATTGCAACAACAAGACCTGAACTTCTTCCTGCTTGCGTTGCCCTTTATGTAAATCCAAGTGACAAGAGATTTAAAGACTTAATCGGAAGTAAAGCAATTGTTCCTCTTTTTGATTATGAAATTGATATTAGATCAAGCGATAAAGTTGATATGGAAACAGGAACTGGTCTCATGATGGTTTGTACTTGGGGAGATAAAGAAGATTTAGAAAAATGGCAGGTAGATAATTTAGAAACTCGTTCACTTATAAATGAAGACGGAACACTGAATGAATTGGGAGGAAAATATCAATCTTTAAAACTTAAAGAAGCGAGAAAACAAATTTTAGAAGATTTAGAAAATAAAGGTTTATTAATAAAGCAAGAAGGTATAAGTCATACCGTTAGTGTTCACGAGCGTTGTGGTACTCCAGCAGAATTTGTTCAAAGCAAACAATGGTTTATAAAAATTGCGGACAAAAAGGATATTTGGTTAAAATACGGAGAAAAATTAAATTGGTATCCAAAATTTAAAGAAAAAGATTATGAACTTTGGGTAAACTCAATTAAATGGGATTGGTGTATTTCAAGGCAAAGATATTACGGTGTTCCTTTTCCAATTTGGTATTGCTCAGAATGTCAGGAACCTGTTTTTGCGAAAGAAGAAGATTTACCTGTATATCCTCATGAATCTCAACCAAATATAGAAAAATGCCCTAAGTGTGGCAATAAATCGTTTGTTCCAGAAAATGATGTTATGGATACTTGGGCAACATCTTCTTGTACTCCTTTTCTTTTGAGAGAACTTGTTGATGATCCAAAAATAAAAGAAAAGTTATTTCCTACAACACTCAGACCAAATGCCTTTGAAATCATCCGTACTTGGGATTTTTACTCTATTGTTAAAAGTCATTATCATTTTAATACTTTGCCCTTTGAAAATGTCATGATTTCTGGGCATGGAGTAGATGAAAAAGGTGTTAAATTTTCCAAAAGACTTGGCAATTATATTTTGCCAGAAAAAATTATTGCAGAATACGGAGCAGATGCCCTCCGCTATTGGGCGACAGGTGCAACACTTGGAAAAAACCTTCGTTTTAGTATTGAAGAGATAAAAAAAGGATTAAAGACTGCAACTAAACTTTGGAATGTTGCGAGATTTATAACAATGAGTTTAGATGAGGTTTCTCTTGATTTGATTGACAAAGATCTTGAGCCAGCTGATGTATGGATAATAAACGAACTCAACAAAACTCAAAAAGAAGTTACAAAGGCTTTCGATGAATACACTTACGCAAAAGCAAAAGATGAATTAGATATTTTCTTTTGGTCGAAATTTGCTGATTACTATGTTGAGTTTATAAAATACAGAATTTTTGGAGATGATCAGAATTCAAAGAAATCGGCACAACTAACACTTTTGAATGTGTTTTTAGCGGTTTTAAAAATGTATGCTCCAATACTTCCATTTATTACAGAGGAAATTTATTTATCAGTATACAAAAATACGGAAAAATCAAAGAGTATTCATATATCAAATTGGCCTAACACAATTGAGACAAAAACCGATCTTGATATTTCAGATTTTGGTGAAGCCATAACAGCTATTAATGAAATAAGAAAGTATAAATCTGAAAATAATATTTCACTCGGAAAAGAGCTTGATGAATATAAATTAAAAACAAAGGTTGATTTGGATAAATATGGAGAATTTGTAAAGAAAGCAATTAGAGTGAAAGAAATACAATAAGGAGTTTTGAAAAATGGAATTCACCCCCAGCCCCTCTTCCATTTTTCAAAACAAAAAATCAAATACAACAATAAAAAGCCCACCAAAAACGGAATAATATGGATAAATTTTTCAAAAATACGCAAGGCACGTTGCACTCTCACTCCGCTATCGCTCCGTTCGGCTCGCCTAACACAGTATATGCGGTTCGCTCGTTGCACTTCGCTCTCCCATATTTTGCTCCGCTACGCTACGCAAAACATCGCATATACTGAAACGTTAGCTGAAATATTCCTTTTCTTTTTTGGGCTATCGCCCAATTGTTTTAAAAAATTTTCAAATTTCTTTTATCGAGGGGTTTACAAAGAACCCTAAAAGGGGTTACAATATAGGTATTAACTAGTTACAATAAATTTATGAATGAAAAAAGTACTAAAATAAGCGATTTTATACTAGAAAAAGCCCCAGGCAATCCTCATGATTTAGTCTCATTGGTAGCAAAAAATTACAAAATTTCTAGACAACGAGCACATAACCATGTGAATAGACAGGTAAAAGAAGGAAATCTAATTAAAGTAGGTAGGACAAGGGCAACACGCTACTTCCTTGCTAATGGTAATGAAATTGAATTTTCTATAAAAATTAAGCCTGGGTTAGCAGAAGATCAAGTCTGGTCTAAATATGTAAAACCACTACTCCTAAAATGTTCGGAGAACATACAAAGAATTTCTGCTTATGGTTTTACTGAAATTTATAACAATGCTATTGACCATTCAGAAGGAACAGTAATATATTCTACTATTGAACTAAAAAATAACAACCTTACAATTACTATAATGGATAATGGCTTAGGTATTTTTAAAAAAATACAGGAGGCACTTCATCTAGAATCAATGAGAGAATCAATTTTACACCTTTCTAAAGGAAAATTCACGACAGACCCATCTAAGCATACAGGTGAGGGAATCTTTTTTACTTCCAGAATGTTTGATCGTTTTTCTATTCTATCGAGCAATCTGTATTACAGTTTTCAAAATCAAGAATGGTTCCTATCCAGTGAAAAGAATGAAAGTTTTGGAAAAGGAACTAGTATAACAATGACTATTTCTCTCGAATCAAAAAAAAACTCAAAGGAAATTTTTGACCAATATGCAGACCAAGAAATAGGTTTTTGGAAAACAAAAGTAGCCGTTGCTCTCAGCGCAGACCCGAACGATCCCCATGTATCGAGATCCCAAGCAAAACGACTCTTAATCGGCTTGGAAAAATTCAAATCTGTAATTCTAGATTTTAAAAACGTAACAGAAGTTGGGCAAGCTTTTGTGGATGAGATTTTCAGAGTTTTCCAACAGGAACATCCTGACATCGATATAAAATACGTCAATACAAACAAAAATGTAGAAGCTATGATTAAAAGAGGTCTTGCAACTAGATAGATCTGAAATAGCAAAAAGGAAATTTGAAAATTTTTTAAAATAATCCTGATTTCATCGGGAAAAAGAAGGGGAAGTAAGGATATAAACCTGATAATTTAATCATTTCTGTGCATATGAAAAAATTTCTTTTTCTCGCAAGCGTCTGTGTCCTCATTCTAACCACTACAGGTTGCAGTCTTTTTGGAACAGAAGAAGTTGGCAATGACAATGGCGAAGTCATTCACGACTCAATGGAAAAACTTCTTACAAAAGAAAAAACACTCAAGTGTACAGTAGAGGAGACAGAAGATGGAGAGAAGGTGATCACAACACTCTATATAGATCATGAAAAGATGCGCGCTGACTCGAGAGTCTCTGGTGGAGGAGATGAAGAAATAGACTCACATATTATCTCAGACGGAGAGTGGATGTATACGTGGTTATCTGCTGAAGAGAATGGGATGAAGATAAATATAAAAGAAATGGAAGAGCTTGGAAAGAAATTCGAGAACTCAGAAGAAAATTTTGGCGACTTCGATATAGCTGAATCAGAAGAAAAAATGGATTTCAATTGTAAAAAATGGAAAGTTGATAAAAGTGTATTCATCCCACCAACAGATGTTTCTTTCAATAACATGGCCGCTGGACTCGGAGTCATGTTGGAAGGGTTTGAAAGTCTGGATACAAATGGAGTTATGGAAAGCATGTGCGGACTCTGCGACCTCTCTCCTACAGAAGAAGAGAAAAAAGAGTGCCGAGTTGGCCTCGAGTGCAAGTAGTTAATAATTCACATAAAAAAATGGGACGCTCAACTCTGCTCTGTGTTCTACGCGTCCCAGCTGAATCCGCCTGGAAGCGGATTCAGGATGATCACAGTCGCCCGACCGATGAGTAGACATCCGTCTCGCTCGGAGAACCAGAAGTAGAATAGGGCATGGACCAGGAGACCCTCGCCATACTCCCAGCAGTATAGGGTGATCACCCTATACTGAGTCTCAAAGAAACTCAGTATCTTGGCGCGAAAGTTTGGCCACTTTTTGAACTCGGACTTCCAGTGTTCCCTGACGTTGCCTTGATCACGGCCAATTTCAACACACTCGAGCTTTCCAAGCGAGCCTGGCACGCACACCATAGCGACGTACCCAGGGTCGAACAAATCGGCCATTCCCAAATGGTCATGACTGTTCTGCATACTGACCAGTCTCTCGACCAGCCCTCGCCTGTCTAAAACACCCATCGTCTTTCCCTCCTGAAAAAAGTTGTGAGCAGAGTTGAGCGAGTGGACAGTAGCATGTATTTTTTGAAAAGTCAAGATTGTACATGAAAGAAGGGAAAATTGAAAATCAGATACATTTTTGATATACTCGTTCACCAAGAGGGGGTTTTATTTTTTAAGATGCCTTGCGCTTCTCACGAGCGTTCTGCATATGGGGAAGGAGGTATGCGAGTACACACTTCTTGGCTTATTTTTTTATTTGCGCTCCTTTTGGGTGCTTTTTTATTTTCATCAGTGACGAAATCTTCGTCACCAGACATTGTGATTACAGAGATTGGAGCTTTTGAGCCAAGCTCACACGAATGGCTTGAAATTTTTAATCGTGGATCTGTTCCCATAGACCTTTCTGACTGGAAATTCTGGGAGGCTGGAACAAATCATGGTCTCACGCTCAGCCAAGGCACTGACAGCATCCTTGAACCCGGGGAATACGCAGTGATCACACAAGACAATACTAATTTTTTTATAGACTACCCAAATGTTGCCAATACAATTTTTGATAGTTCCTGGGGAACATTAAATGAAAGTGGTGAGGAGATTGGCCTTAAAGATGAGACTGGAACATTTGTAGAGCAATTTACCTATACGAGCGCATCAGATTACTCACTCGAGAGAATTGATTCAAATAGTCTAGACTACTCAGGATCAAACTGGAAAGAACATCCTGACAGCAGCACAGTGGGAAATCAAAACTATTGGCACTTGTGGACACCACCTGCAAACACGGCACCGAATGCAATAATCTCAATGCCCAGTTTTGCTGAAACTAATGAAATGATTACAATGGATGGGAGCTTATCAGCAGATACAGATGGATTCATTGTTTCTCATTCCTGGGACTTTGGTGATGGAGGTACGGCAAATACCCAAGCGACAAATTATGCTTACACATCAACAGGAACATACTCTATAAACCTTATAGTAACAGATGACGGCGGGGCTTCAGGGTCTGTGAGCACAACAATTTCTATCATAGACCCAGCCCCTGCACCAACCACTACCCCTGTTTTTCTTGCTATCAATGAATTTCTTCCAAATCCATCGACTGGTACAGAGTGGATAGAACTCTACAATCCCAGCACAAACACTATCAATATCACTGATTGGATACTCGAGGATGGCGTGGGACACATTGCGTCTCTTGTTTCAAGCATTGACCCAAATAAATTCCTATCCATAGAACTCTCATCGAGTAAACTAAATAATAGCGGTGACTCAATTATTCTAAAAGACAAATCTGGAAACACTATCGACACAGTAAGTTATGGATCTTGGGATGATGGAAACATATCTGACAATGTGGATATTCCTGACACAGGTAACAGTATTGCAAGAAGGATTGATGGCACCGATACAGATGTAGACAGCGCGGACTTTGCAGAAACGACTGAGCCATCAAAAGGGCTTCCAAATACAATCACTGCTCCAGCCACAGACCCGCCGCCAAGCCCTCCTGGTGGAGGTGGGGGCGGCGGGTCTACACCACCAAAAAGTTACTCAAGTGGGGATATAGTCATCAACGAACTAGTGAGTGACCCAAGCGATGATGGAGAAGAATTTATTGAACTTTACAATACAACGGGGGGTACTATCACTCTTGAATCATGGAAACTCGAGGATGGGGGTGAATCTCAAACAATGCTCGAAGGATCTATAGGTCCATGGAGCTTCTATATAATAGAAAAACCAAAAGGAAATTTGAATAACAGTGGAGATAGCATCACACTTTCAGATGGATCAGAAAATGAGATAGACCGTGTAACATATGGCTCCTGGGACGATGGAAATACTTCTGACAATGCACCTGCTGCCGAGGATCCCTTGAGCCTGGCTCGCAAAACAGATGGGCAGGATAGTAATAATGATTATTATGACTTTGCTCTCACGGCCACAGTTACAAAAGGAGAGCCAAATATTATTACAGAAGTCTCAGAAAATGGTGATATTATTCAGCCACTTACAAATACAAACATTACTCTAAATGAAGTCTTTCCAAATCCAAAAGGATCTGACAATGAATCCGAATTCATCGAAATAAAGAATATTGGAACAGAAACAGTAAGTCTTACAGGCTGGAAACTGGGTGATGCAAGTACGAAACGCTACATAATTGCAGAGCAAAATATAAAACCAGGAGAGATTATTATTTTCGAAAGAAAACAAACAGGCATTGCACTCAATAATTCTGGTTCAGAAGAAGTGAAGATTCTGTCTCCAAACGGCTCGACTATAGACTCCATCTCATACTCTGGTAGCGCGAGCGAGGGATCAAGCTTTGCTAGAAGAGAAGACAACACATGGGACTGGACGACGAAGACAACTCCTGGAGAAGAAAACATACTTGAAGGAAAGAGCGCTGCCCCGGTGGTAGCAATTGATGCCCGCTCAGAAGGAATCATCGACGAACCACTGATCTTCGATGCATCTGACACCACAGATCCAGAGGGTAGAGATCTGGAATTCATCTGGAACTTCGGTGATAATCGAGAAGCAAAAGGAAATGTAGTAAAGCATGCATTTTACACAGAAGGTATATTCACAGTTTCTTTGAGTGTAAAAAATTCAAACGGCGACACATCAACTGGAAACATTGTAGTGACAATTACAAAAGATTCGACAGAAAATTCTCACGAAACAGCGCTCATACGCATTTCAGAATTCATGCCAAACCCAACAGGCTCTGACGAAACAGAATTCATTGAGCTTTTCAACCCAACAGAAGAAGATACTGATATTTCTGGACTGAAGCTGGATGATGAGGAGGGTGGGTCAAAAGCATATACATTTCCAGAGGGTACGATATTGCCTGCCAGAGGTTATAGGGTTTTCAATAAAAACGAAACTGGTCTTGCTCTGAACAACACAACTGACGCCACAAGACTTCTCTATCCCGACGGAACAGTTCTTCAAGAAGTTCGGTATGATGATGTCCTCGAAGGAGCAAGCTATGTCCAGAATGAGGAAGAGATATGGCTCTGGACTGGCAACCCAACACCTGGCAGTGAAAATATTCTAAGCGTACCAAAAGCAATTGCAGGAATAAAAATTTCCAAAAGCAAAAAAGATGAAAAACCCACTATCAATACAACCGTCGCAGGCGCCCATTTTGAAGATATTGGCGACAAAGTAAAAGTAAGAGGCATAGTTCTTGTAGAGCCAGGAATCCTTGGTTCCCAATTCTTCTATATAACGGACCCAGGGAGTTCAACAACAAGCATGCCTGGCATTCAAGTGTATATGTACAAGAAAGACTTTCCACCCCTCCACATTGGAGACAGAATAGAAATAACTGGAGAAATATCTGAAAGTGGTGGAGAAACCAGAATAAAACTTTCTGAAAAAGAAAATATCAGCCGGATAGACCATCCTGGCGAACCAGAGCCCCCATTAGTACAGATTGAAGATACACTAGACATGACACCTGGCTCTTTTATTAGTGTGCAAGGTGAGATCACAGAAGTTAAAAGTTCTCATGTGTATATCGACGACGGAACAGAAGAAATAAAAATATATTTCAAAACAGGGGCTGGAATAGATAAGAAAGCTATCCAACTTGGCGACCTCGCTCAAATAACAGGCATTCTGAGTAGAACGAAAACAGAACTTCGCCTTCTCCCCAGAAGCCAAGGTGATATTATAAAAACAGGAGTATCAGAATCTGCTACTGATTATCGTGAACTCCAGGAGCAGGATAAAAGTGCAGAGGTCGCTGAAAAGTATCTAACAGCAACAGCCGGTGGGCTCAGCTCAATTTTGATCGGACTCTTCATGAAGACGAGAGTGGGTGGAGTGAGGAGAAAATTTGCAAAGTGGTTTGGGAAAACAAAAAAACACTCTGGTGAATGAAAAAAGATGTTGACCGCCCCGCCTGGTCAACATCTGTGTTGAACTCTTGGCGGGGCAGTTTCCCCTCCATGTCCGCCATACTACCAAAGATCAATCAAACAAGAAGAGGCCAAGCCATGACCAAAAATGGCTAACGATCGCTGGAACCGCCTCTTTAAAAAATACACCACGATCCTCAGGTTTTGTTTGCATGAATACCCGTAACAACCCAAGTGCGAGTGTTTTGGTATTACAAATAAAATCGAGGAGTGTGTAAAAAAAATCTCTCACTGCGCGACTCCTCAAGGTTTGTGGTACAAAAGAACTTGTACCATACTTCATAATGTAATTCAAATTTTTCGTAGACTAAAAATGTTTCTGTTTTTTTGCTATAATATAGTGACTATGCACAATATTTTTTTACAGATTAGCATCCTCCTCGGTATTACAGTGACCATTGCATTCATCATGCGTCTGCTACGCCAACCGATGATGATTGCATACATTATCGCAGGTATTATTTCCGGACCACTCTTCTTCGACCTCCTCGAAGGGTCAGGCCAGACTTTTGACACGTTCGCGCAGTTCGGTGTCGTATTTCTACTCTTCCTCGTTGGACTGAGTTTGAACTTCACTCATATCAAAAAAATTGGAAAGATTGCGCTCATTACAGGTCTTTCTCAATTTATTTTTACAGCAATCTTTGGATACGTTATTTTAATAGCACTTGGCTTTGCTAACACGTCTGCGCTCTATCTTGCCATTGCTCTAACATTCTCGAGCACCATTGTTATTGTAAAACTTCTTTCTGATAAAAAAGACATGGACTCTGTCTATGGACGATATGTTCTTGGTATCATGATTGTCCAGGACATAATCGCTATCATCGTCATGATGTTCATTACCACACAGAACGGCGGCGATACACCACTTGCGAAATATCTTGCAACACTTACGATCAAACTTCTTGGGCTTGTCACGCTCATATATATCCTTGCTAGGTATGCCCTGCCAAAAATTCTTGATAAGATTGCACACCAATCTGAATTCCTTTTTATATTCACGATCACCTGGTGTTTTGGTCTCGCAAGCCTACTCCATTGGGCTGGATTTTCTGTAGAGATCGGGGCCATCGTAGCAGGCCTTACTCTTGGGTCGTCACCATACCAACCAGAAATTAGCAGTCGCATTGTTCCACTGAGAGACTTCTTCATTGTCGTATTCTTCATAATCCTCGGAAGTCAGATGAGCGTGACGAATATGGATACTCTGCTGATTCCTGCGATAGTTATATCTGCATTCATCCTTATCGGAGATCCACTCGTCCTATTTTTCTCTTTCAGATTTCTGAAGTTCACCAGAAGAAACAGTTTCCTTGCTGGTGTAACAGCAGCGCAGGTAAGTGAGTTCGGCTTCATTCTTCTGTTTACCGGATACCAATTTGGTCAGATCTCTGGAAATGAACTCCAAGTCTTCACCGTCGTTGCGCTCGTGACCATCTTTATCTCATCATACGCCATTACTTACAATGAACAGCTCTATAGAAAGGTGCTTCCAATATTTAATTTCTTTGGACCAGATAAAAATAAGCAGACAGAAAAAATTGTAAAGCCATACGATGTTTGGCTCTTTGGATACCATCGCATAGGATGGAAAATTGGGGAGACACTTGCTCAAAAAAATATTAGTTTTGCAGTCGTAGACTACAATCCAAAAATAATTACACGATTAAAGGATCGGGGCATTCCAGCTTTCTTTGGAGATGCCGCCGATGTAGAATTCCTCGAATCACTTCCACTAGACAAGACAAAACTCATCATCTCTACACTTCCAGAAGCAGATGATCAGATTACGCTGATATCATATCTGAGAAAAAAGAAACAGGGACCGAGAATTATTGCAAATCTCTACCATGGTAGATTCCTCGACGAGGTTTATGCAGCTGGTGCTGACTATGTTATGATGCCACACCTCTTGGGTGGAAAATGGATTTCCGATATCATAAAAAAGAAATCGTGGACCAAGGATACGTTTACAAAACTAAAGAAAGACCAGAAGAGCGAGATGACCATGAGATATACAGCTGACACACATTAATATTGACACTTTTTTTCTTAACTGATATACTTCTGCGTGCAGAAATGGGCTCGTAGCTTAGCTGGTAGAGCGCCGCCCTTGCACGGCGGAGGTCAGGAGTTCGATCCTCCTCGGGTCCACAAATATTCAATGATGAGCCGATGAATATTTTGGGTTTTGTCCATTGCTCATTGTTATTTGTTTGGAGCCGAGGTAGCTCAGTGGTAGAGCAGAGGACTGAAAATCCTCGTGTCGAGAGTTCAATTCTCTCCCTCGGCACATAGCGGAGTGTAGCTCAGTTGGCTAGAGCACCTGGTTTGGGACCAGGGGGTCGAAGGTTCGAGTCCTTTCACTCCGACAGATAGACCATTTTGGTCTATTTTTGTATATTGATTTTTCTGTTTAGTTTGAGTATTATGATGGGGTACTGCTCACATAGCTCAGTTGGTTAGAGCGCTGCATTCACATTGCAGAGGTCCCTGGTTCGAATCCTGGTGTGAGTACTTTTTTCCGTTTTGTAGTGAAGGCGGGCTATGGCGCAGTTGGTAGCGCGCGTCGTTCGGGACGACGAGGCCGGCAGTTCGAGTCTGCCTAGCCCGACGAAAACGGGCCTGTAGCTCAGTTGGTTAGAGCGCTGCATTCGCATTGCAGAGGTCAGGAGTTCGACTCTCCTCAGGTCCACCAAACGAAACATTGTCCAACAATATAACAAAATGCTAAAATGTGAATAACTATGGATGTAAAATTCAAATCTGATAAATACCGAAAAAATCGGGGTGGGTACTCTAGGTTTTTGAACGTTCTTTGCGAACATTGTGGCGCAAAAATCCTTGTTTATCAAAAAGACGGCCCCGGCCCGTTAAAACGTCTTTACCTAGATAGAGTTTTTGCGCCAGAAAATTTGGCAAATTTTCAAAAACTTTCTATAAACAAAATTCCAAATTTGGCCTGTTCAAAGTGTAAATCTGTTTTGGCCGTTCCATATATTTATAAAAAAGAACAACGAAAAGCATATCGCCTTTTTGTTGGTGCGGTTACCAAAAAGATTACAAAAATATGAACACCTCTTCCAAAAAATTAGACCAAAACATGAAGCGTATCAGAGTCAAAAAGAATATGTCGCAAGGAGATATTGCGAGGGCTTTAGAAGTTGATAGGGGTTATATTAGCAACATTGAGAATGGTAAGAAAAATCCCACCCTTGCGACCATTCAAAAGTTGGCTGATGCGCTTAAGGTGTCGGCTGATGAACTATTGAAATGAACAAAAAAATAACAAATTATATTTTTCTTGATGACAAAAATCCGAGTGGAGACATTGCTTTGGTTTTTGGCACATGGAACGCATGGAAAGAGTCCGTTGAAAAAGCGGCCGAGTTGTATAAAAACGGCTTTGTCCCAAAAATAATTGTGAGTGGAGGAGTCAACCCCACCAACGGAGTTATTGAAGGTGATTTAATGGCAATAGAATTAGAAAAACTTGGTGTGGCAAAGAAAGATATTTTGATTGAAAATAAATCAACAAATACTTTAGAAAACGTTCTATTTTCAATGGTGGTTATTGATAAAGAATTAGGATTGCAAAATATCCATATCATTACTGCCGTTGTAAAAAATTATCACGCTCGGAGAGCGTTGATGACTTTGCGAAAACATACGCCTCAAAACATACAGCTTAAATCTGCGGCTTATGCCGCGGCACATTATCCATTTACTAATGAAAATTGGTATAATACAGAAAATGGAAACAAAAAAGTAATGGAGGAAGTCGAGAAAATTAAAATATATCTTGCCAAGGGCGATTTAGCAGAATTATAAATTTATGAGAACAAAAATAGTTTCAATTGATTTTCAAAAAGATTTTACCGCTGAAGGCGGTATCTGCTACAAACCGCGTCCATCTGTTGATTTTGTGAAAAATACACTCGTTCCGTTTCTTGAAAAGAAAAATCTTAAAATCGCCGAAATTATCTCTGATTATCGCCAGCCAAGACCAGGCGATAGGGGTGATTGTTGCCACCCCGGGGAATGGGGTTATGAATCGGAAATACCCGAATCAGCGAAAGAAAAAGATGTTTGGATAAAATGTATGAACTCGCCACTTTGGGTAAGAGATAATATCGGCGATCCGACAAAACAACCGGGAATACCATACCAAGACCCGAAAAAGTTTAGTGAGTGGATTGAAAAAGTAATCGGCAAGTCAGAAGACACGGAGGTTGTTTTGGTCGGACTAACTCTCGATTGCTGCGTACTTTGTACCGCACAAGAACTTAACTTTCGCGGATACAAAGTAAAAATTTTGAAAGAAGCTGTTGATGCTTATTCTGGCGAAGAAACAGAAAAAGAATCGCTTTGCAAAACTCCTGTCGAGAATTGGGCTGATGTAATAAATTGGGAAGAAGCTCAACGACTTCTTTTATAATTAGCCGCCAATTTTTTCAAAAAAGAAAGCCGAAGCCCGCGCGGATTCCTCCCCAGACCCCTCCTCCGCGCGGGCGAGACCGCATTTCGCACCCCGCCACCATTCCCCCAGAAAAAAGAGGCGGGGTGCGGTCAGGGCTTCTTTTCAAAAAAGGTTCGCGCAAATGTTAGAATAACACCACAAGATATTGTGTATTAGAAAAGCCACTCTTATTCAGAGAGTGGCTTTTCTTTGCCATACATTGGGGCTAAATAAAGTTTTTATCCCCACGGTCGAGAATTAACCCGACAGTAGGAGTATTATACATAAGTATTATATATTTGTCTAGAGGCGTGGATAACTTAGTAACTACTTGAGAGTGTCCTCAGGAGTTAGCAATTCCTTTTCCCCAACCTCGTCATCAATTTCACTTACATCCTTTTTCTCATTTATAGCCCTCCTCACATCATCAATTTTAACCTCTTCCCGAGCACGGGATACTGCCGCGAGCAGATTCTTTGCCCATTTTTTATATTGACCAGATGCAAACTCTGTAGAATTTGGAACATCTATCATATTAATAGCTTCCACAAGCTCTATTTCAGTAAAACTCTCGCCACCAATAGTGACTATCTTTTCCCCCACTGAAGAATCCGCTCTTTTTATTTTTTGGTCATGAGCATGTTCCTTGTGATACTCTTCATGTTCCTTTACAAAAGTTACCCGTTCTTTTGCTTCATCAATTTTGCTAGGGTCATAAATACGTAGGGTATTTGGAGATATAGCAACCTTACCTTTTTCATAAATTCCTCCAACCTCGCCCTCCCCCGCTGTATCCATTTTTATTAGATCCCCTCGAATTTTTAAATTATTCAGGTCTGGCTGCACTTTATTGCAGTAACGTTTTACTTCGCTAATACCCTTCTCATCTACTAATTCAGGAGAGGAATTTTTTAGCTCTTCGGCCAAAGCCATAACTATCTTGGTGAACTCCTTACCAGGAACTTCTTTTTCACGTTCTATCGCAAAACAAGCAAGGGATATTATTTGCTGTGCCTGCTCCCCTGGCTCAAACCTACTCTCTTGTCCCTCTTCATCCTCCCTTTTTACCTTATAGGAATTTTCCTTCTGTTGCCCGGATTTAGAACTAACTCTTTCTTTTGCAGAAGAATAATACTGTTCTGTTTCCATACATTTTTATATTAAGAAAAGTAAACTGAGTATACCCTATTCAAAAAAAATACTGCAAGAACTGCAGTATTTCTGAGCGGTAGACCAGATTCGAACTGGCGACCTCTTCCTTGGCAAGGAAGCGTTCTACCAACTGAACTACTACCGCGCCCTAGTTGCGGGGGCCGGATTTGAACCGGCGACCTTCGGGTTATGAGCCCGACGAGCTTCCAGACTGCTCTACCCCGCGATATGAATTGTGTCTGAGTCGGAGTATACGTGACTCACAGGAATAATTCAACCCTGAGCGGATGACCGGAATCGAACCGGCATCATCGGCTTGGAAGGCCGAGATAATAACCATTATACGACATCCGCATTTTTTCAGGCCTCTATAGTACTAATTTCCCTGCTTTTTGTCAATAGAATTAGCATTTGACGCGCCAAGACAAACATAATCTCAAGCTTGCAAAATTAGATTTCTGCGCGTAGTATACCAAATAATCTTACCCAAGAACATGTGAACCACATTACACATATTCAAGACAACAAAGAACACCTTGACGCTCGCTTTGAAATTATAAAAAAAGTGAGAGAGTTCTTTTGGTCGGAGAAATTTATAGAAGTTGAAACACCAAATATACTCCGCCTACCAGGCCAAGAACCATATTTGAACCCAATAAATCTGTTAGTACGCGATGAAATGAACAATGAACACACTGCGTACCTGCACACATCCCCAGAATATACGATGAAAAAAATGATTGCATCAGGATATAAAAATATTTTTTCAGTGTGCAAGTGTTACAGAGACTGTGAAAGCTTTGGTGGCCATCACAATCCAGAGTTCACAATGATTGAATGGTATAGAACAGGAGTGAATATGAATAAGATAATGGAGGATATTGAGGATTTATTTGATTTTCTCGCAGGAAATATTAATTTACAAAAATTTCAAATTTCAAATTTCAAATTTCAAAAAATTTCAATGAGGAAACTCTGGCTAGACGAACTGAGGGTTAATCTAGATGAACACTTGGACCAGACAAGCATGCTCAGACTATGTAAGGAAAAAGGATATAGCCCAGATGATACCGAACCATACGAAGACCTCTTCTTTAGGATCTTTCTCAATGACATTGAGCCAAAGATAAAAGGAAGGAATCTTATTATCCACCAGTACCCAGCACAGATGGCAGCGCTTGCGAAGCTGTCAAATGAAGACGAGAGGTATGCTGAACGGTTTGAGGTTTATGTGGATGGAATTGAGATTGCAAATGCATTCACAGAACTCACTGACGCAGATGAACAGAGAAAACGACTTGAGGAAGAACAGGAACGAAGAAAAAAGCTTGGAAAAGATATTTTTGGTATTGATGAAGAATTTCTACGTGCTGTAGGCCAACTACCCTCATGTGCGGGCATTGCCCTTGGTATTGACCGACTTGTAATGGCACTCACTGGTTGTCAAAACATCAATGACGTGTTAGTCTTACCAGCGAACAAACTCTTTGGGACATAAAAACTCGTGTTTATATGTTCTCGTGTTTATATATTTAAATAAATTTTTATGGGAGAAACAACTGATATTAAAAAAGGTGCTGTCATTAGACACAGCGGTGGCCTCTATGTGGTCACGACATTTCAATTTGTGAATCCTGGAAAAGGATGCGCCTTCACAAAAACCAAAATGAAGAGTATTTCATCTGGTAAAACAATAGAAATTACATACAAGACTGGAGAAAATATTGACACAGTCCAGGTAACAAAGCAGACCATGCAGTTTCTTTACAAGACTGGCGACAAATATTCTTTCATGGATAAAGAATCCTATGAAACACTCGAAGTGAATGACGATGTCATTGGAGATGATGGAAAATATCTGAAAGATGGCCTAGACGTCATTGCATCACTTCACGAAGGAACCATAGTTGCAATCGAGCTTCCAAAGAAAATCAAATACACAGTCAAAACTGCACCTCCAGCAGTAAGAGGCGACACAGCAAGTGGCAATGTGACAAAAGAAATCATTCTTGACAACGACCTCGTCTTATATGCACCGATCTTTATCAAAGAAGGAGATGAAATCCTCGTAAATCCAGAAAAGGGAGAATATAGTGGAAGGGTTTCAGAATAATTGAAGATAAAAAACCGCTAGATGGCGGTTTTTTTGTTTTTCTTATTGTCCGTGTTACAATAATGAGACTATGAAGAAATTCCTAAAATACACTGCGTACACACTCCTCCTTTTCGCTTTTTTGGCAGGGGGCACTTCACTGACTATTCCATTTCGAAACAAGGAACTTCGGTTCAAAAATGTTGATGGCATAGAAAAAAAACAGACCGCTCTCATACTTGGCGCAATGGTCTTTGCAAATGGGAACCTAAGTGATATCACAAAGGACCGTGCGCTCACAGCAATAGAACTGTATGAAAAACAAAAAACGGAGTACATCCTCATCAGCGGAGACCACGGAAGAGAAAACTATGATGAGGTAAACACAATTAAAGATTTTTTGATTGAAAACAATGTTCCAAAAAATATCATTTTTCTTGATCATGCCGGCTTTGATACATACGACAGCATGTATCGCGCAAAAAAGATTTTTGAAGTTGAAAACATGATTATCATTACACAACAGTTCCATATTCCACGTGCGCTCTATATTGGAAAAAATCTTGATATGGATATTGTCGCAGTTGTATCAGATAAACAGCAGTACAGAGGAATGAAACGCGTCTGGCTCCGCGAACGCCTCGCAACCATAAAAGCAGTACTCAATGTCTGGTTTCACACCAAGCCAAAGTTCCTGGGAGAAACAATCCCAATTACCGGAGATAACAAAGCAAGTTGGGATTAAAAATATCCACCATAATGGTGGATATTTTTTTGTTATTCTCATTATCTCTTCTGAGCTGCTCGAACAATTGCAGAAGCATCAATTCCAGCAGCCTTGTACAACTCTTCCCACTTTCCAGATAGCTGGTATTCCCTTACACCAAGCATTGTGAATGATGAAAGATGAATATCTCTTTCTTGAATCTCTCGAGCAATCTGACTTCCAAACCCAGACTCAACCACATGATCTTCAACAGTAATAAGTCGATTTGTTTTTTTAACTGACTGAAAAAGTGTTTTATCAAATTTCTTTGGCGAACTGAGCACTACAATTTCTGCTGAAATGCCTTTTTCTTTAAGGATTTCATATGATTTCAGTGCCTCATGTACTGTAGCACCAGATGCCGCGATTGTGACATCTTTCCCAGCTCGCAAAAGATCGCATCTTCCGTACTCATATTTGTAATTCTTGTCGTACAGAAGTGATCCATTTTCTTTCATAAGCACAGGAACTTTATGTCTTCCCATACGAACATAAAAGTTCCCTTTTTCTCTTGCTGCGTAGCGGATGATTCTATCACAATGGTTCGGGTCAGCAGGCTCTATAACTTTGGTATTTAGCAGCCCCGCCATTGACCCAATATCATCGATAGCCTGATGTGTTGGACCATCTTCTCCGACCGAAAGACCGCAGTGTGTAGCAACCATTTTGACATTTGTTTCATTAATATCATTCACCCGAGCCTGATCTTTCGCGCGACTCGTCATGAATGCACCAAATGTTGAACAAAATGGAACTAACCCTGAGAAACTCAGACCACCAGAACAAGAAACCATCTGCTGCTCTGCTATACCACAGTCGATATGACGTGCTGGATATGCATCTTTGACATAATCCGTCCTCACAGATGAAGCAAGGTCAGCTGTGAGTGCAATAATTTGCTCATTCTTCTGCGCGAGACTCAGAAGTGCCTTTCCATATGCACTTCTACAGTCTACCACTTCACCCTTTTTATATTCTATCGGTGTACCAGTCTTGATGTTTGGAACTACATCAGTCTTCTTTGGCTTCCAGGAAACACTTTTTCTAAAATCAGAAAGCCTTGCTTCCTCTTTTTCAGTGAGACGAAGAAGGTGGAGATCTTTTTCAATCTGCTCTACTGTTGCAGCCTTTCCATGCCATGTTGCATGTTTTATTTGCCCTTCTTTCTCCATAAGCACTGACCCCTTTCCCATAACTGTATGCCCGAGGATGAGTGCTGGCTTATTCTTTATTTTCCCTGCTTTTCCAAGCGCTGACCAGATATTCTGATAATCATGTCCATCAATTTCTATAACAATCCATCCAGCGGCTTCGAAATGTGCCTTTGGATCAAGTGGCATTACCTTTTTTAGACTATCAGATAACTGAACTTCATTGTAATCCATGAAGACAACAAAATTATCAAGCTCATACTTCGCAGCGAAGTTCATCATTTCATAGACCTGCCCTTCCTGAGACTCTCCATCCCCGATGAGTCCGTAGACAATTCCCTTTTGATTTTTTATTTTCTGTGCAAGTGCAAACCCGCTTGCAGCACTGACTCCACAGCCAAGCGGTCCTGTGCCGTACCAGACACCTGGCACATGTCGCGTAACATGCCCCTCGAACTTGGAGCCAAACTTTCTAAAATTCTTAATTGCATCCTTTTTTGAAACATATCCCATTTCTGCCAGGATACTATAGACAGCTGGAGAAATATGGCCGTTGGAAACGATAACCGGATCTCCTGTTTTCGATATAACAAAAGCATAAAGTATGCTGAGATAGTCAACACAGGAAAGCGACCCACCAGGATGTCCACTTCCAGCATTTGTTGTCATCTGGAGAATCGAGTGTCTACAGGACTTGGAAAAAACGTTGAGAAAGTCTATTTGATCCTTGTTGAGTTTTGAGATCAGTTTTGGTATATGCATACTTTCTACTTTTTACTTCGTACTTATTCCCATTTTACCACAAAGGCAGACAATTGGCATCTGCACCTTACTGCGCTAAGGTAATCGCTGTCACAATATCGATCAGGAGGGACTGTGGCAGACAATAGACAGCTTAAAACTACTATTCGGGACAGATCTTCATCCTGTCTAGGAAGGAGATGCGGTGTATCATGACTCTCCAAGATGAAAACTGCACTGTCGCAGCAAAAGCTGTGTACCCGGAAGTTTCAGAATCCAGTGGCCACCCGAGACAGGGAAGCCTTGCTCTACCTCTCGGATCTCAGCCTCAGCCGCCGCCTGTTGTTCACTTCAGCGAGAGCCTTCCTGTCAAACAACAACCGAAGACGACGTGTAGCCAACAAAATCTGCTGGGCAATTCTAAGGCTTGGCCAGAGCAATCCGGCCGAAACACGACACCAGAGAGAGAAGGAACGTGGGCGGTTGATGATATGTCCAAACCCTGCATTTCATCTGTCCACCGTCCAAAAAAACCCGCTAATGGCGGGCTTTTTATAAACAGGATACAAGGCACAGGTTATGCACCATGTGTTTCAAGCAACTCATTCCAATCCTTTGCAAAATTGCTGAGCCCAGTGTCAGTGAGGTCGTGTGATATATCAAATAACTTCCAATCAGCGCTTAAATCAAATTTCTCATATGGAATAGGCGCTAAACCAAACACATCCTTTTCTTCAAGCCCTTCTGTGTTCGTCGGCATGTCAGCATCCACCCAACCCAGAAGATCTTCATATGGAATGGTAATAATATCCATTCCAGCTTCGATAATATGTGCGATGTCATAGATGCCATGTACACTTGCTGCCAGAATACTTACCGGACTATCCACCTCTCTGTACATCTTCTGAATATTCTCAAGAAGTGTGAATCCATTCTTCCCAATTTTATCCAATCGAGAAACAAAAGGAGAAATAAATACCTGCCCTGGCTCCGCACCACTGAGTGCAACATGAACTGCCGCGGCTTGTTCCTGCGAAAAACAGAGTGTCATATTCACTCGCACACCTTCGGAAACAAGTTTCTCTGCAACCTCGAGTCCTGCTGGAATGATCGGAAGCTTAATATGCGCATTTGGAATCCAAGTATTCATCTCACGTGCCTGTGCTAGCATGTCTTCTGCTTTTGTATTTTCGTCCGCATATACCTCGATAGAAACAGAACCTTCCACACCTACAAGTTGGGAGATCTCCTGTGCAAGCTTCTTGTATACCGCGAGGAGCTCTTCAAGTGAAAACTTTTTTCCTTCCTCTACTGCCTTTTTTACATCAGGATTCTTTTTTGCAAAATACGTTGGGTTCGTCGTCTGCCCATCAAGAAAGCCAAGCTTGCCAACAATTATTTTTGTGTCTTCTGAGCTTCCACTGTCGAGAAATATTTTTGTTTTCATAGGTATGAATTATGAATCTTGAAACAGAAATTATGATAAAAACAGTATAACACGTAAAAGAAAAAACCACTCGTAGTAAGTAATTCTCTCCCGTTTTTTCTCTAGAAAGCGTAAAACCAAAAGGTGTGTGATTTTTTTGATCACGCAGGAACCAGACTGTTCGAGACATGGAAGCAACCCAAAATATCAAGTCAATACAAACCAATCCCCACCAAATATCCACACCAAGAACCCAAAATTGTATACACTACTCTATACATTGTGGATAAGTATGTGGAAAACTATGATCATTTGTGGATAACTTGACAGACTTTCTCCACACTGAACTAGAATGTATACACTATTCTATACAAAAAAATTGGCAAAAACGACCGTTTTGTCGCTAAAATTAGCAAAAAACCGCAAGACTTGACAAAAGTAGTTTTTTATGCTATAATTGTTTATGTAGCGTTCATTACACGAACATGTTGTCCAGAAGCTTTTCTGGCCAATATGTCCCCCTTCTTTACTACTCCTTTATCCAGGCTTTTCCCTTCCCTCTTCGCGTTGGACTGGTTGAGATCACTCCCGCAACGTGTCATAAAACAAAAATAAAAGGAAAAACAAAGAGATAAGCTTGGAATCGGTGCCTCTCACTTATTACATCAGTATGCTTCGCGCTACTATGTCAGAGAGTCTACACCATCATGAGTGGTAGAAGGGTGTATAAATCTTTGGATTTAGTGATCCTCTAGACGTTCCCTGCTTTCGACATATCGAGCACAGAGATCGTCTAGATGGCCCGTGATCCTGAGACAAAAGAGCCAGTCCATAAAATCACATTTCAGGGGCGTTGGCTCTTTTTATATTGCAAAATTTTTATCTTCTATATATACTATAGGTAAGTATTGAAAATACGCTTCGATCATTTGTTATTCTGTTTCGTATGGCTAATAAGTCAACACACTCAAAAAAATTCCTAGAGGAAATAAAAAAAAGCCTTCTCGAGGAGCAAGAACGAATTCAAACCGAACTTGAAAAGTTCACCACCAAGAACCCAAACGTTGTTGGTGATTTTGATGCAACATTCCCTGAGTATGGAGATGAAAGTGATGACAACGCACGAGAAATCGCTCAGTACACAGTGAATAAGCCTCTTGAGGTCACGCTAGAGAAGACCCTCAGAGATATCAAAAATTCTCTTAAAAGCATTGGGGCAGGAACATACGGTGTCTGCAAGTACTGTGACAATCAAATGTCTGAAAGGCGCCTACTTGCACGCCCCACTTCCAGTGCCTGTGTCGACTGCAAGAAGACTCTCACCCAAGAAGCATAATGGGTGATACTATGAAATCAAGAAAGGCTCGCTTTAGTATCTATATAGCCATAAGCGGGTTTTTTTTATTGATTGATCAGCTACTGAAGCAATACGCACTCGCTAACCAGGACTACACCTATTACCTGGGTACATCGTGGTTTGGCTGGGAATACCTAGGAAATTCAGGCATTGCCTTCAGTCTCCAGTTTCCAAATTTCCTGCTTATTCTCATTACACCCCTTGTTCTCCTCACACTTCTTCTATTTCTCATAAAACAAAACCTGGAACCACTTCAGTCTCTTGGCATACTCCTCATAGTCGGTGGTGCAATATCAAACTTTATAGATAGAATTCTCTACTCCCTTACCATCGACTACATTCGGCTTTTTACCTCTGTCATTAACATTGCAGACGTCATGATAGTAGTTGGCGCTGTATTTCTGCTCGTGAATGAGGTGAGTGCAAGGAAAAAAGACAAGTGTCAGAATTGACAATTATTTTCATATCCTGCAAACTGTGTCATTAGTGCTCAGTTTTTTATTTTCAAAAGCGCTGTCTAGATCCAAGCCCCCTGTATAGGAGTTTTGGAGTTGGATAGTGTTCGCAAGCACTTCAGAAGGTCTGAAGCACAACCGAACCAATCAGGAGGAACCAACACATGATGAGGGCTATGAGCATTTCAGAGACAGAGCAACAGGCACTTCATCAACGCAGAGCGTGCAGTGATGAAAGTCATGAACTGGCTGGAAGACGCGCAACAGCGCAACCGTCAAGAACTGGTTCTGGCCTACACTGACAAGCTCATCGAACTGGTGAAGAACACCTCATACACCGAGGCACTCGCCGAGAGGAAGCACCGGCTCACCGGCAACTAGCCAATCATCGCCCCGACCCACGCTGGAGCACTCCGCTTTGGCGTGGGAAGGGATATCACACACCGCTGAGGTGTTTTTTTGTTGTGTTATAATAGAACGAACATAACTGGAGGAACTATGTTTACAAAAATAAACTCTGCTGCCGTCCTAGGACTCGACTGTGCTCCTATTACTATAGAAGTAGATATCGCAGGGAGCTGGCCAGGATTCCAAATTGTTGGTCTCCCTGATGCAGCCATACAAGAAGCCAAAGAACGAATACGAACAGCATGGAAAAACACGCTTTTGTCTTTTCCTTCGAATAGCCGCATCGTCATCAACTTAGCACCAGCCGATGTGCGCAAGGAAGGTGCAGGATACGACTTGCCGATGGCGGTTGGCATGTATCTGGCAAGCGAAAAAAATGGTATCGATCTGTCAGACACTCTCTTTGTCGGAGAGCTTGCTCTCGATGGATCACTGAGACACACCAACGGTATTCTTCCACTCGCGATCTTTGCAAAACAAAAAGGATACAAACGTATCTTCGTACCAAGTATCAATGCCCCAGAAGCCAGCCTCATCGAAGACCTGGAAGTCTATCCTGTAGAATCCTTCCGATCTGCAGTCAACCATCTAACCGGCGCAGAACTCATAAAGCAAATTCCGATTGAACCTCTGGACTCCTGGTTCGAGAGAAATGTATATGAGATGAACATGGCACATGTGAAAGGTCAGGAGTTTGTAAAGCGTGCACTGGAAATAGCTGCGAGTGGTGCTCACAACACTCTACTCTCTGGTCCGCCAGGCTCTGGCAAGACACTCCTCGCACGAACACTTCCTTCTATTCTTCCAAAGATGACGACAGCCGAAGCTATTGAAGTAACGAAGATCTATTCTGTTGCAGGAATCCTGCCAACAGACCGGCCACTCATCACAACCAGACCTTTCCGAGCACCACATCACAGTGCTAGTGGAGTAGCGCTCGTTGGCGGCGGCAAGTTCCCGCGCCCTGGAGAAATTTCACTCGCCCACAGAGGTGTTCTTTTTTTAGATGAATTCCCAGAATTTCCAAGACAGGTACTGGAAAATCTCAGGCAGCCACTCGAAGACGGTATTGTGACAATCTCAAGGGCGCAGGGAACCATTACCTTTCCTGCACGATTTACCCTTGTAGCAAGTCAAAACCCATGTCCATGTGGCTATGCAAGCGATCCAGATAGGAACTGTATATGTTCCCCAATCCAAATATCAAGATATACAAAAAAAATAAGTGGTCCACTCCTCGACAGGATTGATCTCCATATAGAAGTGCCACGAGTTGATTTTGAAAAACTGAGCACAGATGACCTTGCAGAAGATTCTGAAATAATTCGTGCACGAGTAGAGGAGGCCAGAGAAAGACAAAACATGAGACTCAAAGACTCACCATGTGCAGCGAATAGTGAGATGCGAAATCGAGATATTCGCGAGCATTGCAAACTGGGCGACACCTCCATCGACCTCATGCGCCAAGCCGTCTCACACATGCATCTCTCTGCCCGCAGTTATCACCGTATTCTCAAGCTCGCCAGAACCATTGCTGACCTTGCTGGGAAAGATTCGATTGAAACCACGCATATTGCAGAGGCGCTGCAATATAGGGCAAAAAGTGAGTAAAAATTAATATGAGAATAAGACAAATTTGCCTTATTCTAGCTAAATATTCAGACAGCACCCTTGACAAGAGGGTGTTTTTGTGGTATAGTTTCTGGTCGGTTTTTGTGGCTACGACATAAAATTCATGCTACGTCACCAACGGACAGGGGAAAAGTTGTGCAGAAGGGAAGCAAGATGCGGCGCAAGGTGGAGAAAGTTGCAAAGATCATGCTGATCACAAGCTTGATCGTGTCACTGTCTATTGAGTCACCGTTCTTGAAAGAAATCTTCAAGGCGTTGACCTTCATTAGTGCGGGCGTATCACTAGGCTCCTGTGCTACTCAAATCACCATATTGAAAGAGGAGATAAGGGAGATAGATGAGTATTAATAGCTGACAGGAAGGGGAACACCATGCGTTGGTGTTTTTTTGTTTTGTCTTAATAATATATTATGCTACCATAATCAAACATCATTATTTATTCTTATGAGAATTTTATGAGAGAAGACTTCTTGGAGAAGAAAAGGAGAGTACTTACAAAAGCACTGGAACACCTGGACACTATATCATCCGAGGAGGATTATCTCAGAAAAAGAAGTGACGCAACGATCCAGAAGCGTGCCCTTCAAATGAAAAGGGCAAAAAATTCTGCGTTCGATACTGTTGCACTCTGGGGGCTCTACGGAAAAGAAGACATGCACAGATACAAATCTCTCACACTTCCACTCTTTTCTACCACAGCAGGAGGCTCTTATGACAGCCTCCTAGACGGATCGCTCCTACTCTCATACCAGACAACCAATGACCCGAACAAGATATACTCTCGTATTGATAATATCAATCCAGACCACCTCGCATGGAAGTTCGCAGCGCTCGAAGGCTTCGATGTTTCAGAACTCACCGAGGGACTCTGCACCTCCTCTGGCATGTCTGCGATCACTATGGCGACTATGCCGTTCATGAAGCCAGGCGACAACTGTGTGTCATCGAACAGAGTGTACGGTGGAACACAACAGCTCTTTGGTGTGACATTTCCGAACTTTGGATGGTCAAATCGATGGGTAGACGAGCCATGGAATCTTGAATCCTGGGAGAAAAAAATTGATGAAAAAACAAAGTTTCTTTTTGTAGAATCTCCAAGTAATCCAACACTCTACGTCGCAGATATCCGCGCACTGTCTGATCTTGCGCATACTCATGACATTCCACTCATAGTCGACTCCACACTTGCCTCTCCAGCACTCTCACGTCCACTAGAGCATGGCGCAGACATTGTGGTACACTCTATGTCAAAAGTATCGAACGGAAGCTGTAGATCGATCGGTGGCGTCATAGTTACGAAGGAAACTATAGTGACCAAGTCAGAAGAACTCAGAGACCACTTCGCAAATAAACTCAAAGGTGGGCACTTCAGAAATCTCGGTTCATGCCTATCACCATTCAACGCTATGATGATCTGGGATGAGATGGGGACGATCCGCATCCGCATGAAAGAGCATTGCAGAAAGGCAATGGTTATTGCCCACTTCCTCGACAAACACCCAATGATCGAGCATGTGAACTATCCAGGACTTTCAAATCATCCTCAGCATGAACTGGCAAAGAAACTCCTAAAATTCCCTGATGGAGAAAATGGCTTTGGTTATCTCATGTCGTTCAATATCAAAGGTGGTCTCGAGAAAGCGGCTGAGTTTGCACAGGTATTTGACTTCGGTGCACAGGTGACCCACCTCGGTGGAAGCTATACTGTCTGGGTCCACAATGCAACGACGACTCATGGCCAGATGACTTCTGAAGAAAGACAAAAAGCTGGCGTTCTCGACAACATGATAAGATATTCAGTTGGACTCGAGGGCACAGACGACGCTATTGCATCGCTGGACAGAGCGCTGAAAAAAATTTCTTAACATCTAAAAACAAAAAAACACCCCGCTACATGGCCGGGTGTTTTTGCTTTGTGATATATGCCTTGTGTCAGGTGATCAGCGAATATACTGCAACGGATTATTCCTTTTCCCTCCAGCCCTAATCTCGAAGTGAATATGTGATCCTGTCGAACGACCCGTCGATCCCATGTCAGCTACGACCTGCCCTTGGGCAACGGATTGACCAGCGCTCACCCTTAGCACGCTTGCATGCGCATAGACGCTCTGGAACCCTCCACCGTGGTCAAGAATAACATAACACCCATACCCACCATTCCACCCACATTGAGATTTGATAACTGTTCCTGCTTTACTTGCATAGAGAGGAGTGCCAACTGGGCCAGCAATATCCAGTCCTGTGTGTCTCCATCCATAATATTGTGTAATGATACGAGCTGATGTTGGCCAGAGCCAGCCAGAACCAGCCGGGGCTGCTGGTGACGGAGGTGGTGCAGCAACACTACTGAGCTGATTGTAGGTTCTTGTTGGTTGCGGTGCCGGAGCGCTTATAATAGGCTTTGGTTTTTCTCCGCCCGGAACAGTGAGTTCCTCTCCAATCACGATATCTGACCCATCGTTTTTTAATTTGTTCTGTTTGATAATAGCATCTGCTTCTGCATTATAAAGCTTTGCAATCTTGTGAACAGTATCTCCACTCTTCACAGTATGGACAAGGCCATCGACAGGAAGAATCGTCAGCTGGTCTCCAGGCCTAATATATGACCTGGAAGTAAGGTCATTTGCCCAGAGCACGGTGAGCTGAGAAATGTCATATTTTTCTGCAATGAGACCAATAGTTTCTCCAGACTGAACAGTATGGGTTACTACCTTCGTTCTCGACCCAGAAGGTGCGCCGGGTGTTGTTGGCGAAGAAGGAATTTCATTTCCTGGTAGGATAGTCGGCTTCGTAACCGCAGATCCGCCTGTTGAAATAGCAGTGATCTCCTCTGGTCCTTGTGCCTGTCCTCCTGCAGGTGCGTTTGGAATCTCTGCTGTTACTGACCGCTGTCTCCACGCAGAACCGATCTCTGGCTGAAGTGAAGCCATGTCTGTAGTTACTTCCTCGATATCATCGAGCTCTTGTGCTGGCCCAACTACTCTATAGAGGAGTGTGTCTCGTCCAGGAATTCTTTCTAAATCTCTGGTATAGAGCTTGCTGTGCGGAACCATGACGACAATAGCGACCAAAAAAAGTACAACTTGAAGTGTGTTTCTCTTTCCGATGAAGTCAATAATTCTACCACCTTTTTGTACGCTTGCCGGCCCAATTTTTTTCTTCATCCGAAATCCAACCTTATACAGGAGAAGCCCCACTGAAGATCTGTACTTCAGTGCAGCCTTCTCAAAATAGAAAACGGTTTTTTGGACAAGCCAAACGAGAGCACGTTTGAGGTATACAAGACCTCGGAGCGCCAAAAGAAATAATTTTTTTATGAAGTATTGCATAATGCAATGTGCCCTTCCCCCACAGAAAAGCAGCAGGTAGTATCTCAAAATAAAGGACTTTCGTCAAGATAGAAAAAGGGCACGCTACTTGACATTTCGCTAAAATAAGACTATTCTAAGTCCCGCTTATACACATTATTTTTTAATATATGTCATACACAACCAAAAATCTCGAAAACAGTCAGGTTGAGTTTATTTTTACTATAAAACCAGAGGATTACGAAAAGCACCTACATAAAACTGCAGAGAAAATTTCCAATAGAACAACAATCAAAGGCTTTCGAAAATGAAAAGCGCCGTACGAAAAAATTAAACAAGATGTTGGCGAAATGGCCATTCTTCAGGAAGCCGTAGAAGATATTGTCAAAGAGACATTCTATGCAGCTGTCATTGAAGAAAAGCTCGAGACTATTGGCATGCCAGAAATTAATGTAGAAAAACTTGCCCCAGGCAACGCCGTTGAATACAAGGCAACAGTAGCCCTCCTCCCAAAGGTAAAGCTCTACGACATTGATAAGATCAAAATCGCGCACGAAATAAAACCTGTTGATGACAAGAAGGTCGAGGAAACTCTCGACGCCGTACGCGGTATGCATGCCACAGAAATCGTGAAGGTAGGACCTGCAGAAGGAACAGATAAACTTGTCCTCGACATGGATATGTTCCTCGATAAAGTCCCAGTGGATGGCGGTCAGGCAAAAGATCACCAAGTATATCTTTCTGAAAAACATTACATCCCAGGATTTAACGAGCAGGTGGCTGGGCTCAAGAAAGACGAGGAAAAAAAATTCTCACTCGAATTTCCAAAAGAACACTACCAAAAACATCTTGCAGGGAAGAAAGTTGACTTCAAAGTGAAGGTAAAGGAAGTCTATGAACGACAGCTCCCAGAACTTTCTGATGACCTCGCAAAGATACTTGGTCAGGAGAGTGTAGAAAAACTCAAGGTGCTCGTTCACGACAATCTTCTCCAGGAAGAGAAACAAAAGGCTGACCAAAAAGCTGAAATTGAAATCCTCGAAACACTCATTGAAAAATCAGAGATAGAGTCTATTCCAGAAATACTCATCAATGCAGAGAGACAGAAGATGTTTTATGAACTAAAGAATGACTTGGACAAACATGGTATTCCTGTAGAAAAATATCTCGAAGACCTCAAAAAAACAGAAGAAGAGCTCTTCAATGACTTCAAAGCGCAGGCAGAGAAACGTGCAAAGGCCGCCCTGATCTCTAGACAATTTGCACTCGACTTCGAGGTGAAAGTTGGGGAGCAGGAGCTTGAAACAGAAATGGAAATGATGCGAACTATGTATAAAGATAATGAAGAATATCTTGAAAATTTGAAAAAGCCAGAGGTGAAAGACAGCATTGCCACTGCTATGCAAAACAAGAAAGTCATGCAATTCCTCAAAGGAAAAATCCTTGGTGAGGAATATATGAAGAAAGCAAACCTGAAGGATCTTGGCTGTGCCTCCTGTAGATCTGGGGAACACGACCATGTGCATGATAATGATGATGAAAAGAAGGATGGCAAGAAGGAAGAGGCTGCAGAAGACACAGATAAATCTCAAGATACAAATAACAAATAAGCACCAAATACCAAAAGTCCAGACTTGCTGTTCTGGACTTTTTTTATTACACTTTGATTACCTGCTGCTTGTATTTTATTTGTTTTTTGAAATTTGAGTATTGAAATTTTTTTTATATGCAGAAAATTAACCTTACAATTATTCCTCGTTCTTCCAAAAACGAAATAATACAGCTCTCTGAGGACTCATATAAAATCAAACTCACTGCAGCACCGGTCGATGGAGAGGCAAATAAAAAGCTTATTGAATTTCTTAACAAAGAATGGAAAGTATCAAAATCGAAGATCACGATTGTGAAGGGTTTGAAAAGTAGGAATAAAGTTATAAAAATTGAAGACTAAATATAATTATTATTGAAACAAAAAAACACCATTCGTTGGTGTTTTTTTGACTGTCCCCAAACGCTCGCATTGCTGAGTGAACCCGAGTATTCGGGGTCAGGAGGCTCGCTGTTCGTCTTCAGGTGGATCTTGTCGTTCGCATAGGCGATATACAGACTTCCACCAGATGGCGTGAATGGCGCTCCACCTGTCTGTGTCTCTCCATCCGCATACCCCTCCGTGCAGATAAACCCGGTGCGGTACGCATATGAATTATGGCCGTAATCGTACCAGTATGTACACAACCCCTTGTGGCATGCGCCATCATAGTTTGACTCGAAGTCTGCCGCCGGACAGTCGTCATCCGTAACACAGGACTTGCATCCCGGGGTAGAGGTGCTTACACAACCATCCTTGTCCAGGTAGTCCTGCGTGCACGGGTTCCCATCATCACAGTCCTCTGAAACACCGCACGAAAAAAAGTCACACTCCCCTTCGATGCAAACCCCAAGATCCAGACCTGGCGACTGCTCACCCTCCTGGCACGGCGTGTAGTCTGGCGTGTCGACTTTGGCACACGTCCCTCCGCCATCGGACTTGTAGATCCAGCAGAAATCCTTTGTACACGGATTGCCAACGTCGCACTCAACATCTTCCGTGCAAGGCACCTGCGACGGTGCCTCGACACACTGGTCTCCGTCGCAGGTGCCGGTTGGGCACTGCCCGGACGCGTTGTTGGCCACCTTGCACACGCCGTCCGAGCCACACCCGTAGTAGATATGGCTCCAGACGCCGTCCTGGCACGTCAGCTTCTCGAGCTGCTCGCAGTTGCATTCTGGCTGAGGACTGGCATCCTGCGCCACGTCTGCACTGTCAGGACCCATGTCCTGACCGACATCCTCCTCGACCTGCCCCTCGTCCGCGTAGAGCGAAGTATCGGACGACATGCCGCCTGACACCATGCCCTGGCGGCCATCCTCCAAACAGGAGACCAAGAGCATCGATGCGATCACGATCATAAACTTCTTCATTGTTGTGTCCTTTCCCACTTTTTGGCTCGCACCACGGCAGTGAGAACCGATTAATAGTTTGCTAATTTCTCCCTATTATTATCCATTTCTCGACCAAACAACAACAGAGAGAAATCTGTTTGTAAAGAACCGCGTATTATAGGCCAAAAACACCCTTTTGTCAAGGGTGTTTTACAATTATTTTGCTAAAATAAACGATTTTCTACTTCGGAAGATCAATTCCCCCTTTGTTCCAGGGATTACATCTCAGTACTCTCCAGCCAGACTTTGCAATACCAACAAAAACACCTCTTTTTTTAATTATTTCTTTTGAATATTGGCTACATGTAGGGAAAAATTTACAATAGCCGTGTGGAAAGACTTTTTTGGCCCAAAAACTATGATCTGGGGAAAAGAGTCTTTGATACACATAAATAAGCCCAAGAAGGGCATATCGAGGAATTCTGATAATTTTTGCTAGTGTTAGCACAAAAAGATATTTTTTATAGTTTTAAAAGTCCTGCTTTTTTGAGCGCATTAAATAGATCCTGTTCTATCTCATCATACTTTTTCCCTAAAATAAGCGGTTTTGCCATTATTGACACATGAAACCCCAACTTGAGCATATTCTTCTTCAGAAGAAGACGAACAACCTCTCTCATCTGCCTTTTGACCCTATTTCTCTTCACCGCACTCTTACTTACCTTTTTTCCTACAACAAAGCCAATTTTTAAGTTTTTTTCACTATATTCATGCCTCGTATACTTCTCTGGCTCTACTTTCCAAACTTTTATCACCACAAGATTACCACTCACAAAGTGACCCTCTTTAAAGAGAATATCAAAATCTTTCATGTGCTTTAATCGGAACTCTTTTGGAAGCATACTCATAGGTACTATAACAAAAAAACCCCGCGTTTGCGAAATTTCATTGTGCAAACACTTTACCGTGTTTTTCGTCGTCGCTTTCCTGTTCGCTCGTCAGAGACTGTAAGTTTCTTCTTTGCCTTCTGTCTTCGACGCTTTAGGACATTCCGACCATTCTTGGTCTTCATGCGACTTCGAAAACCATGTGCTTTTGCACGTTTTCTCTTCTTTGGTTGATATGTTCGCTTTGGCATAATGTTCTAGTAAGACGTGATCTGTAGTCTGCAATCTGCAAGACAACTAACGAGCTTCATATTACAGGAGCCAGAGGCTCTTGTCAAGCATTCTATCCTCACATATAATGACCAGGCTTTTCAGAAGATTTATCACGAGGAGGGCGCCTCCCAAAGTTATCCACACCGTCCACACCTTATCCCCACATTACCCACTTTTTAGCTTTTTTTAGCGATTTTACTACCTGACCTTTTGTGTTAAAATGTCTTTACGTCTCAAAATTCTAAGAAAATAGGATACCCATAGGACAAATCAATTTGTCTTACTAGTATCCCATCATCTATGACAAACCATGAAATCTGGCAGGCCGTTCTCGCAGAGTTTGAATTGAACCTATCTCAAGCCAATTTCAAAACTTGGTTTCGCAACACAGGCCTTGCATCGTATGATGGTGGAATTGTTGTTGTTTGTGTTCCAAGCACTTTCATCAAGAGCTGGCTTGAAAAGAAGCACCATTCCAACATTACAAGGGCACTTGAGCGTGTAACAAAAAAACCAATAAAGCGTGTTGAGTACAAGGTAGAGAACTTGAAAAATATTGAAGAGAAGGAATGTTCCATGCCAGAAACAGTCACAGTCTCTACTGTGACTACTCCTACCTACTCACAGAAACAGACAAGACCAGGAGACCGATTTGGACTGAATGCACGGTACACATTTGATTCTTTCATTGTTGGAAAAGGAAACGAGCTTGCACATGCTGCAGCCCAGGCAGTATCATCTAGACCAGGAGAAGCATACAACCCACTCTTTATATATGGTGGCGTTGGTCTCGGAAAGACACATCTTTTGCAAGCCATTGGCCACTCTATGCTTGTGGCAAATGGTCAGACCAAAATCCTATATGTAAGTAGTGAGAAATTCACAAATGAGTTCGTCTCTGCTGTGAAGAGTGGGCGTGCAAGGGATTTCAAGGATAGATATAGAAATGTTGACCTCCTCCTCATAGACGACATCCAGTTTATTGGAGGAAAAGAACAAACACAAGAAGAATTTTTTCACACGTTCAATGAACTACACCAAGCTGGAAAACAAGTGGTGCTGTCGAGTGATCGCCCACCAAAGGCCATTCCTGCGCTCGAGGATAGGCTCAGAAGCCGATTCGAGTGGGGAATGATAGCGGACATCTCTTCTCCTGACTTGGAGACAAGAGAAGCCATTCTACAATCGAAGGCACAAGAAAAGGCCTTCCCACTTTCAGGAGACCTGATCCGAGTGGTGGCAACAACAGTCCAGAGTAATATCCGTGAACTCGAAGGTGCTCTCAACAAAATCATTGCTTACCACGAACTGAAAAATCTGGAACCAACGAAAGAAAGTATCAAGTCTATTCTTACAACCTTTGAAAGCCAAGGGATGAAAAAATCCCTTACACCAAAGGAGTTAATTGTAATGGTCTCTGCATTCTACGACGTGCCAACAGATGAGATACTTGGAAAGAGTAGGGAGAAGCGCTTGTCTTTTCCACGACAAATTATAATGTTCCTCCTGAGACAAGAATTGAAACTCTCTTACCCAGCCATTGGAACAGAGCTTGGTGGTAGAGACCACACGACTGCCATGCACGCACACACAAAAATACAAAATGAATTGGAAAATGATCTCAAGTTAAAGCAAGACATGGAGCTTATCAAACAAAGACTGTATAGTGATGTCATGTAAGTTTCCACAAAAACTGCTAATAACCTTGTGAACAAAACAAACAACATATACACATCTGTGTGAACAAAAACTGACTTTCCCACAGCAAAAATAAACACCAAATTTTCACCCACATTTGGGTCACAGTATTGTCAGCATGTTTCACACACAAACAAACACAAAAAAACTTGTTATCCTAGGGCAGTTTTTCTCTTTTTCCACTGTGTCCACACCCCCTATTACTACTACTATTTAAATTATATATATTAATATAGAGAAGAGGTATGAAATTCGTTTGCACAAAAGAAAACCTAACACGTGTACTTGAGGGGTGCAGTGGGGTGACAAACAAGCAAGCCCATCTGCCCATTCTCTCGAATGTTCTTTTTGAGACTGACGAATCGGGCGTTCGTGTAGTAGTGACGAATCTAGAGATTGCAATCAAGGCACATCTCAGGGCAAAAGTTGAAAACAAGGGAAGTTTCACTGTTCCTGCAAAAACACTTATCGACTATGTTAGGCTTTTGTCAGAGGATCAAGTTCATATTGAACTTCAGGAAAACCAACTCATAGTTCAGTCTGGATCCTCGAGTACAAAAATAAAGGGTACGCCAGCTGATGAGTTTCCTGTCATTCCTGAGATCGAGGAAACGATTGCGTACACTATTCGAGAAGATGTTCTCAGGGATGGAATCGGAAAGACAGCAATAGCGGCTGCAAAGAATGAAATTCGACCAGAACTTTCTGGTGTGTATTGTAAATTCTTTGGTACTGAAACAGGCCTTACGATGGCTGCTACAGACTCGTATAGGCTGGCAGAGACTAAAATTCCAATATCTCAGGGGCAGGAGGAATTCACATGTATCGTTCCGGCCCAATCAATGTATGAGATTTCCAAGCTTCTTTCTGGCGATAAGAGTGAGGGAGAAAAAGAAGGTGTTCGTATTTGGCTGAGTGACAGTCAAATAGGTGTGAGGTATGGTGTGTTTGAAATGACGAGTAGGCTGATTGATGGAACATATCCAGACTATACACAGATCATTCCGAGTGAGTTCAAAACGACCACTGAACTACCTCTGGATGTCTTGGTAAAAAAAATAAAAGCAGCAAGCCTTTTTACAACGACAGGCGTGAACGCTGTCTCTTTTGATTTGAATGTTGAACAAGGAACTGTTGGTATTTCTTCCACAAGCACTCAGACAGGAGAGCATACTTCAGAGGTGGATGCACTGGTAGTAGGTGATGAAAATTCGATTCTCCTTAACCATCGCTATGTGCTAGACGGTCTTGGGCAGATAGAAACGGACATTGTTGAGTTCTGTGTGAATGGCTCTGATGCTCCATGCCTCTTTCGACCGAAGGGGAGTGAAAACTATCTGTACATTGTGATGCCTATTAGACAATAGTAAAACTTTGCATTTAAAAAAACACCATCGCGGTGTTTTTTTGTTTATGATTATTGGTCGATCCTTTCTGCAATTGTAGGGTAGAGGATCCTAAACTCTTCTGTGAGTTCGCATGGCTCCATGCATGTTGGTAGCCACCAGTCTGGCTCTTCTCCCTTTTTACCATAAAGAAATCCACGGTGCCCTGTTTCAAACACAGAGACAATCTCGTATGGCTCTCCGCTCTGTGATGGCGCTGTAATGAACATAGATACGAGTTGATTTTCGTCAGCACTGTGGTAGTCAATGTAGGGGCTGAGAAGAAATCTTTCCAGGAAAGCTTTGTCGTTTTCAGAAAGAAGCTCTTCTCTTCCGTATGCAATGACAGGGAGCGGAAGTGTATTCTCTCCTGCTTGAAGCTTGGTGATGTGTTGTCTGAGCTCTTCGTTTTCTTTTTTGAGCCTGTCTAATTCACTCATTTGTATATTTCCTTCAATATTTGATCTTGTGGTGGTATTCATGATTTCTGGGGCTGCTCTGTAAAAGAAAAAATACATAAAACCAAGGAGTAGGAAAAGGCATAGGGCAATAATAAGGAGGGTGCCTCGTCCGTCGCCAAAGGAGGTTTTATGCAAGCCTTGTGGATCCATAGAATTGTTGGTTATTGTACGGTAAGGGAAATATAATCTCCTTGGCCGGGAACGCCACCCTCGAGGTTGGTGCTTGCCGAGAGTGTCCAGTTTCCCAACTCTGGTGCTGTCCAGTGCACTGGAATCTGGTTATTAAAAAGGTTGCCAAAGGAATCAATTGTCTGAATCTTTTTTTTCTCTCCTTCTTCCCTCTGCTCGAAAATATCAATTGAAAGAATTTTCTCAAGCTTTGTGTGGTTAAGGAGGAGGGTCGTTTCAGTGTCTGCGCCGTTTATATCTCTATTTTCTCCCACCCAGGAAACGCCGGGTGAGATAGAGAGTCCTTCAAAAAGGAATGGGATATTTTCTTCCACGTGGTTTCCAACATCATCTTCGACAGTGATGGTGAGTGTGTGCGCGCCAGGGTCGAGCTCGTTGGCAGTGTAGCTGAGGTTAAAAGGGTGTTCGTGGATGACTCCTATATATTTTCCATCAAGTCTGTAGGATACTTTTTCAACACCACGCTTTGCGCTTACGCGAATATCTGTGTCAATCTGCCTAGATGTTAGTGTCGAGCTGGATACTGGAAAAACAACCTCTAGTGTTGGGATGAGCTCGAGTGAATGAGCATCATCATACTCTGTTGGGGGATCTTCAAAGCTTACGTCCCATTCTGGATCCTCTTCTTTTTTTCTTGCAATCCAATCCTGTATCCCTCTCTCCCATGCTTCGTACTGCGGATCACCCTGTGGATTTTTTGGAATAGGGCCACGAGGATCACTCTTCACAACATAATGAAGAATATTGTGTGGGTGAATATATGTCCGCTCAACTATATATTTTTCCGGAGTAGAGGTGGAAGCAAGCTTTCCTGTAACCTTGTCAATTTTGAGTGTCACGCCTCCGCCTTTTGATCCTCGGAGAACCGCCTTCTCTGCATCATTTTTTGGTGGAGCTGGGAACTCTTCGTTGTCAGTGCCTTCGAGGGCTTCTCTCATGAAAGCATTCCAGATTGGGCCTGCAACTTTGCTTCCGCCAAAACCACGCTTCATTGGGGTGTTGTCTGTGTTTCCTGCCCACACACCGGCCGCAAGGCTCGGTGTGTATCCAATGGCCCACGCATCAACGTAATTATTTGTTGTTCCGGTCTTGGCTGCAACAGTCCGACCTGGGAGTGTGAGAACGCTTCCTCTGCCAAATGCGTACGCACGTGCATCATCATCGCTCAGCACATTTGATATAGTTGCTGTTATTTTGCTATTGAGCACTCTCTCACCGTTCTCCTGCTTCCATTCTTGGAGAACATCACCTCTGTTGTCTTCAACTTTGAGAATGGAAACCGGCTCATGCTTGAGTCCATTATTTGCAAGAACAGAAAATGCGGCTACATGATCAAGAAGCTTTACCTCTCCGCCGCCAAGTACTAGGGAGAGTCCCGCACTTGAGTCTGTGAAAGTCGTATAACCAAGTCTTCTTGCAAAAGAAATTGCTTCATCAACACCTACAAGATATAGTGTCTTAACAGCGGGGATGTTCTTTGATCCTTGGAGTGCCATGCGGATCGTGATTGGCCCATGCTCTTTCAGGTCGTAGTTGAGTGGGGTATATGGACGGCCTGACGCTGCAAAGTTCGTGATCACATCAAAGAGAATGGTCTCTGGCGTGTATCCTTTTTCAAATGCAGCAGTGTAGACAATTGGTTTGAATGATGATCCTGGCTGTCTTTTTCCAAGTGTGGCAACATTGAACTGTCCGTCGATTTCTTCGTTTTCAAAATTCTTTGATCCTACCATGGCGAGTATGTGTCCAGTGCCTGGCTCAATGGCAACAAGGGAGGTATTGTCTGCATCAGCTTCTTCTAATGACTTTGATCCAACCTCATCAATTATTTTTTCTGCTATCTTTTGCTTCTCCCAGTCGAGCGAAGTGATAACCTTGAGTCCTCCAGTGTCAACAGTTTGTTCTCCATATTCTTCAACGAGCTTCTCACGAACATAGAGGACGAAATGCGGAGCCTTGATGTCTCCAAAGTGTCTCTCGAGTGTGAGCTCTTTTGCTTGCGCATCATTTTTTTCTTCTTCGGAAATATATCCTTCCTCAAACATTCTTCGGAGGACGAAGTTGCGTCTTGTTTTTAGGGCCTCTCTATCAGAAAGGTAGGTGCTCGGCGCTTTTGGAAGTCCTCCTAGTGTTGCCAGCTCATGAAGCTCGAGGTCTCCGACATCTTTTCCAAAGTAACTCTGGGCTGCAGCCTGCACACCATAGTTAGTAGATCCATACGGGATTTCATTAAAGTAAATTTTGAGTATTTGGTCTTTTGTATATTTTTGTTCGAGTCTAACAGACAAAATTGCTTCTTTGAGTTTTCTTTTAAAGCTTCTCTCACCAGTGAGAATTGCATTCTTGACCAGTTGCTGGGTGAGTGTAGAAGTTCCAGCAATTTTTTTCTTGGTAAATACTCCAGTCACAAAAGCACGGATGATACTAAGTGGGCGAATGCCGTGGTGTTCATAAAATTTTGTATCCTCTGTGGCAATGACTGCTTGGATGAGTGTTTCTGGGATACTCTCAAACTCGATAATAGTTCTTTTTTGGTCTGAAAAAATTTCATAGAGGAGCGTCTCTCCTGTGCGGTCATAAATTTTCGTACTCTCAGCAACCTTTCGATCAGTGAGTCTGTCTGGGTCTGGGAGGTCTCGGCTGATCCAGACTGTGTAGAGCACACCAACAATGACAACAATAACAAAAAGTATGAGTCCGCTTGAGAATATTTTTTTGAAGAATCTCCCGCCAGACCCTTCTTGACCTCTTGGGCGTCTTCCCCAAAGCCAGCCTAGGGCGCGAAAGAAGCCGCGAACAATAGCCCAGGTAGCTTTTAAGGGAAAAAGAAGAATGCCCAAGTTGAAAGGTGTCTTTATGACTGTTTTTCTTTTTGATTCTTGAGGCTTTTTTTTTCGGTTTGGCCTTATTTCTTCCTCGATCCCAGAGAGCCGTGGGGATACTTCTTTTCTTTTTGGCATTTGCTCTGGTTCATCTGGGTCAATATATCCATATGACCGTCGTTCTGGACGCTTATGTTTCATACAAAGTATGGCTTATCTAAGCTAAAAAATAGAGTCTTCTGAATCTGCTCTTATTGTACCATATTTTTGTTCTAGAACAAGTGGGCGGGCTCATAAGGATTGACAAAAGCATGAATTTGTGATATACTTTTTAGTTCGTATAGAGAGATGCAGATTGAACCTTTGGTATTTCTAGGGCGAGCCTGTTGATAACTCGAGAGATATTTTCTCTCTATTCAGCAGAAAAAATGAATAGTCATATAATATTTAACCCAATCCCTCACATCTTGTGTTATAATTTTGCACTAGGGTGGGGATTGGTACAACTCTATGAAATTTTTACTGAAGATTGATGTTATGAAGTACACACACCTGGCTGTCACGTCTCTCGTCATTGTAACTGTCCTGACAGGTATTCTGACCCCGTGGTCAGTAAATACGAAGACGCAGGCCTTTATGGAGGATGTGTTTTTTCCACAGACTCACAACACATTTCCTCTTTCTGGTGAAAAAGAACCTGCATATACGAAGTGGGTTCGCGCTACCGCATATTCAAGTGATCCGTGGCAGACTGACTCAACACCGTGTCTCCCTGCAATGAATTTCGATATGTGTGAGCATTACGAGAACTATGGGCTTGAAGACACCATTGCTGCTAATTTTCTTCCACTTGGAACGAAGGTACGGCTTCCCGAGCTCTATGGCGACAAGGTCTTCACTGTCCGTGACCGTATGAATGTCAGATATAATGGAACCAATCGTATTGATGTCTGGATAGGATCAGAGACTCCTGAAAATCAGGAGATCATCAAAAAGGCAAAGTCAAAAGCGCTTGCGTTCGGAACCAAGAGCCTGAAGATGGAAGTCTTTTAAACACAAGTCACAAGACACGATTCAAAAAACTTCCCATGTGGGGAGTTTTTGTTTGGGTTGAAAAAAGATAGGCGCTATGTTATCCTTTTGTCGTATGGTACCGTAGCCAAGTGGCAAGGCAGGGGTCTGCAAAACCTCTATTCGTGGGTTCGATTCCCGCCGGTACCTCTGAAAAGGCCCGATTGATTTTCGGGTTTTTTTGTTGAAATAATGTTGTTAGCGTGGTAAAAAGACAAGGGTACAAAGGAGGTTGTTGTGGATCTTCGAAAGAATATTGTGATCATGGCAAAACACGCGACTGCGGAGTGTCGTGTTCGAAAGAAGTGGGGTTTCGTCACGACGCGTGTCCGGATCATGAAAGCACTTCGGCCATTCATGGGTGGGTCGGCTTGCTTTCTAGGTCTGGTCCGGGAGCTTTATGAGATCGTTCGGAGTGCGGACGGCCTGCTCTATGGTGTGTTCTCGCCAGAGAAGACGCAGCCTATCCGAGTGATCGAGCTCTTCCATATCTTGGCAGAGCAGCCAGAGCTCTACCCAGAGGACAAGATTCTGGTGGCTGTTTGTCATTCAGCGTGATCATCACAGGAGGAAAAAGGAGGTCTCCCGACTGCCTTCGAGTCAGTCGGGAGCATTCAAAAGAACATCATACATGTGGTGTTTTTTTTATTTTCCTGCCATGCTACAATTCATACTGTATGAAACAGAAAACATTTGTTATCATTGATGGTAATGCAATTATTCATCGTGGATATCATGCACTTCCGCCGTTTACAGTTGACGGTGTTCTTGTGAATGCTGTATTTGGATTCACTTCGATTTTGCTCAAAGTAATAAACGAACTTAAACCTGACTATATTGCCGTGAGTTTTGATGTGGCTGGAAAAACATTCCGTGATGACATATATGAGGATTACAAAGCGACCAGAGAAAAGGCAGACGATGATCTCTATGCTCAGATTCCACTGGTATATGATGTGGTGAATGCATTTAATATTCCGGTGTATACAAAGGAAGGTTTTGAAGCTGATGATGTGATAGGGACTATTAGTAAAAAGTTGAAAGTTGAAAGTGAAAATATAAAGACTGTCATAGTGACAGGAGATATGGATCTTTTGCAGCTCGTTGATGAAACGACGTTTGTCTTTGCTCCGAAGAAAGGGGTGTCAGATGTTGCGTTCTATGGAGTGGATGAAGTGGTCGAAAAGTATGGGTTTGGTCCAGAGCATGTGACAGACTATAAAGCACTGCGGGGCGATGCGTCAGACAATATTCCTGGTGTGAAAGGAGTCGGTGATAAGGGAGCAAAAGAACTTATTGAAAAATTTGGCTCAATTGAAAATGTACTTCGTGCTGTGAAGAGAGATAAAGAGATAGGAGATAAAATTAAACCAGCTCTTGTAAAGAAACTTACCGAAGGAGAAAAAGATGCAAGAATGAGCAAGGAGCTGGCAACGATCGTGAGAGATGTAAAAGGGCTGAATTTCGATCTAAAGAAATGTGTGACACAAGAGTATGATCGCGAGGAGATAATAGGACTTCTAAGAAAATTTGAATTTTATTCACTTATAAAGAGGCTTCCGGGATCAGAATCGACGAACATCGAACATCGAACATCGAACAAAACAAAAGTGTTATCAAATAAAATACAGATAGTTGATAATTCAAGCATTGGGACATTCTTGAAAGAGATTAAGAACGAAAAGGTGTTCGCTTGTCGAGAAATTTTGAGTGGAAATGACGTACTGACAAGTGAATTGACTGGTTTTGTTTTTGTTTTAGCAGGAAAAGCTTATTTTGTAAAGAAGGATTCTTCTGTTTTAAAGATTTTTAGCGACAAAACAAAAACAATTGTGGGGCATGATATAAAGCAGCTTGTGAAAGCTTTGCTTGTACAGAATGTGGGGGTGGGCTGTGAACTCTTTGACATCATGATTGCATCATATCTTCTCAACTCAAGTACACGCGCGCATGGCATGGCAGCGATTGCGCTCAGAGAACTCGGAAAAGAATTACCAGCCGCATCGAATCAAGAGAGTCTCTTTGGGACAGATCCACAGGTGGTTGCAGACGAACTCTCGCTCATGCTGGAGGTGCAGGAGACATATTCGAAGAAGCTAAAAGAGATGGATGACGAGGGGCTCTTCAAAAAAGTAGAGATGGCACTGGTGCCAGTGCTCGCAGATGTAGAGCTCCAAGGTGTTGCAGTGGACACAAAGATGCTTGGCGAACTTTCTGTTGACGCAGCAGAAACGATTAAGAACCTTCAGAAAAAGATCTGGAGAGAGGCGGGTGAGGAATTCAATGTTGCTTCATCTGTCCAACTCCGTGAAATACTTTTTGAAAGAATGGGTCTTCCTTCAGAAGGAATTAAAAAAGGAAAGACAGGCTATTCAACAGCAGCGTCAGAGCTCGAGAAACTCCATGGTATTCATCCTATTATTGAGCACATCGAGCAATTCCGCGAGGTAGAGAAACTCAGGAATACATATATAGATGTACTACCAACGCTTATTAATAAAAAAACAGGAAGAATTCACACAGATTTCAATCAGGCAGTGACGTCCACAGGAAGACTCTCTAGCTCAAATCCAAATTTGCAAAATATTCCAATTCGGACAGAACTTGGAAAGAAAGTACGCGAATCATTCATTGCAGAAAAAGGATATACGCTCATTGCAGCAGATTATTCTCAGATTGAACTTCGCATTGTTGCCTCACTCGCCAAGGACAAAGAATTAATTAAGATTTTTAGTAAAGGTGAGGACGTTCACAGGGCAACGGCTGCTGTTATTAATGGTGTTCCACTAGATGAAGTGACGAAAGAGATGAGAAGCAGGGCGAAGGCAGTGAATTTTGGTGTGCTCTATGGTATGGGGGCATTCGGTCTCGCGTCACGAACCGGAATATCTAGGTGGGAAGCACAGGAATTCATCCATGAGTACTTCGAGGTTTTTTCTGGTGTGAAAACATATCTCGATAGAGTGCTCAAACAAGCAAAGAAAGATGGATATGTAGAGACACTTTTCGGTAGAAGAAGATATATTCCAGAGTTGAAGGCTCCAAACAGGCAAGTGAGGGCGTCAGGTGAGCGCATGGCGATCAATATGCCAATCCAGGGGACTGCAGCAGACCTCATGAAGATGGCAATGATTGCGGTTCATGAAAACATGAGATCATCTAAACATTTAAATAAAGATGTAAAGATGATTTTACAAGTACACGATGAGGTTGTGCTTGAAGTGAAGATAGGGCTTGAGAAAGAGATTGCTGCACTTGTGAAGAAGGAAATGGAAGGAGTGGTGAAACTCGATGTGCCAGTAGAGGTTGATGTTCATGTTGGGAAGAGGTGGGGAAAACTAAAGTAATTTCAAATTTTCAGGGAACACTACTGCTCATGGTGCTAATTCATCAAATTTCTAATCAGATTCAAAAAAACCAAATAAAGACTATTGATTTTTTGGAATCTCTATGATATATATAACTACTCTAAATCAGTAGTTTTTTTATGACACGACAAATAGAAATCATGGCGCCGGCTGGGTCACCAGCTTCTCTTACCGCTGCATTGGATGCTGGGGCGAACTCAGTGTATTTTGGTGTAGATCGGCTCAATATGCGGAGCCAGGGGGCGACTAATTTTCCTATCGAGGAATTACCAGATCTGGCGAAGAGGTGCTCAGAAAAAAAAGTAAAGACTTATTTGACCCTCAATGTTGTCTTGTACGACAATGACCTAGATGAGATGAAAGTGATCTGCGATGCAGCAAAGGATGCGGGTGTGTCTGCGGTGATTGCGGCTGATATTGCGGCGATCCAGTACGCAAGCTCGATTGGACTCGAGGTTCATATTTCTACACAAGCAAATGTTTCTAATATTGAAGCCGTTCGATTTTACGCAAAATTTGCTGATGTTGTTGTGCTGGCTCGAGAGCTTACTATCGATCAGATTCAGGATATATGCGACACAATAAAGAATGAAAAAATCACAGGACCTTCTGGAGAACTTCTTCGCATCGAGCTCTTTGTTCACGGAGCACTCTGCGTTTCTATCTCTGGAAAATGTTACATGAGTCTCGCTCGTTATAACTGCAGTGCAAATAGAGGGAAGTGTCTACAGGTGTGTAGGAGGGCGTACCGTGTGATAGATGAAGAGACTGGGGACGAGCTTGTGGTAGACAATAAATTTATAATGTCACCAAAGGATCTGTGTTGCGTCAAGTTTCTCGATAAAATTCTCGATACCGGCGTTTCTGTTCTCAAGCTCGAAGGTCGTGGAAGATCAGCAGACTATGTTCATACTGTCACAAGGGTCTACCGAGAAGCTGCTGATGCATGTCTTGCTGATGACTTTTCAGAAGAGAAGGCTGAGGGCTGGGTAAAGGAACTTGAGAGTGTATTTAACAGGGGCTTCTGGCATGGTGGTTATTATCTTGGAAAGAAACTTGGAGAATGGGCTGGAGAATATGGCTCCCAAGCAACGATCAAGAAGGAAATGATTGGAAGATTTCAAAAATATTTTGCAAAAGTAAAGATCGGGGAATTTAAAATAGAAACAGGAGAGCTGAAACTTGGTGACGAGATTGCAGTTATCGGCCCAACAACTGGGTATATAAAGAAAAAGGTAGAGACCATGCGTGTAGAAGACAAAGAAGTGGAGAGCGCTGTGAAGGGAGATATTGTGACTATTCCATTTGAGGTAAGGGTGAGAAAGAGTGATAAGATATTTGTCTTGAGAGAGGCAAAGAACTAGGCATTGTTTTAGCATTCAAGTATAGAAAAAACTCGCCGAATAGCGAGTTTTTTATTTTATTTTTTGAAGCATCCGTTTGACGCTTGCCAGATCTTTCTGAATTTGTTCTATTCCACGCTCAGCCCTTCTATTGACTGCATAATCGTACTTTGCGGTTATCCTGTCACGCTCCGCTTGTCGATTTTGACTCATCATGATAATGGGAGCCTGGATCGCTGCAAGACACGAGAGACAGAGGTTTAGAAATATAAATGGGTAAGGATCCCAGCGAAGCTCGTACGCGAGAAAATTGATACTCATCCAGAAAAGGAGGAATAATCCAAAGGAAATAATGAATATCCAACTTCCCAAAAAATGTGTCAGATGATCAGATGCTTTTTGACCCAGCGTATCTTTGATACGCAGCTCGTTTGCAGGATGCTCACCACTGTGATTGTTGTTTTTCATATAGAAAAAGTATATCATATTTTGAAAATCTCTGGAACTAAAGATAGAGAGGGAGTTTTTTATAAGAATTTTAGAAGATACAAAAACCAGTGCGTTTGAAATTATTTGTTTAATTCTTGTTAGGGTCTTGGAATTTGTTCCTTTATGAGTTAGTATACTTGCATATGATTCTATTTTTATTCGGCAAAGATTCGTATAGAAGCCGACAACAACTCAAGAAAATGATGGAGAAATTTAAACAAGATAGAGACCCACAAGGCCTCAACATTATTCGAGTTGATGCAGAAAAGGACGCGCGACAGGTACTAGAACAAATGCTTGGAATGCCATTTCTTGCAGAAAAGAGGATGGTGGTTATAGAGAATTTGCTCATCTCAAAAGAAAAAGAGCTGCAGCAGGAAGTTTTAAAAAGAGTGGAGGAGAAAAGCCTGCCAGACTCAAATGTTATTGTGTTTTGGGAAGGAATTGATACGTGTAAAACAAAAGATGCCAAAGCACTCCTCGAAAGGCTTGGAAAAGAAAAGTTTGCACAGCAGTTTGATCTATTGACTGGAGTGAAGCTCCAGGCTTGGATCGAAACAGAGGTGAAAGAACGGGGTGGAGAGATAGACAGGGATGCCTCCAAATATCTCGCCGATCATGTTGGTGGAGATATGTGGCAGCTTAGCAGGTTACTTGATCAGCTTATTGCTTACAAAGATGAAGAGGGGATTGTTCAGGCAGATGTTCAGCTTTTTCTTGACCAAAAAGTAGATGACAATATTTTCAACCTTGTCGACTCTATTGTTGGAAAGAATCCAAAGCAAGTTTTTCAAATGATTTCTGAACAGTATAGGCAAGGGAAAGACGCAGGGTATGTTTTTGCAATGATTCTCAGACAGTTTCGAATTTTGCTTGAAATCAGAGATCTGATGGAGAGAGAAGATGAGTCTCGAAGTGATGTGCTCGCCAAAAAACTCAGCCTTCATCCTTTTGTTGTAAAGAAGTCACTTCCACTGGCAAACAGATATTCGATGGAACATTTAAAAGAAATATACAGAGAACTTCTCGATCTTGATATCGCGACCAAGACTGGCGCTGGTGATCAGAAGATGCTTCTCGATGTGTTTGTGGGGAGGAGAGTCATTTAGGCACTCAAACATTTAAAGCCTTTTCAAACTTTTTCTTTTCTAAAAAGAGGGTAGCCTGTCTAAAAAAAATCACCAAGATGGTGATTTTTTATTCCTTTGCAATACTCCACAACATGTCGAACTGTTTTCGGAAGCCGGAAATAATATTGGGATTTTCATAAACTGTAGAAAAGGCCTTGGGTCCAAAATATGTAATTGTAGCCTTGTTCTTGAATATGTGAATCTCGACTGGGTTTTCGTATGTGTCTGGAAGGTACTTGGTGTGTATGTATTGGAATGTCGGATCCCCCACAGAGCTCACCTGCTTTTCAAAGTACTCCCTGTGTTTTTCATAGAGAATGATATGCTTATGAATTTTGTGCTCGATGAGAAATTTGTTGTGGTAGAGAAAAAGATCGTCGACTCTCTTCTTTACCTCTTCGTCACCTGGCTTTCCATACCCAGCCCCAATAACATATTCAGCTCCACCGTCGCTTATCAAGTCATCCAAGACTGTTTTATTGAATAGTCCTTCCACATTTTTCCATCCTGTAAGAGTTTGAACTTCTTGGTTCCAAAGATAATCAAAATAATTGAGATATCCTTTGGCCATTTCTTCGTTCTCAATTATATTCACGTATCCACCATCCTTCCAAATAATGTTTGCAACTTTGTTTCCATATATGCAAATAACGTGCGGACTTGAGACAGATTCAGGAAGGTACTTATAAAAATATCCAGGTTCGTTTCTGATGCTCGAGTGGCTTTCTGTTCCAGAGAGGTCTGCCCCCGCATCGACGAGGTCGTGCCATTCAATTCCTTTCTTTCTTCTCACTTCTTTGCATTTCTGTGCCTCTTCTGGAAAGTACACATCCATACTGTCTTTGCTTCCGCCAATCCAGTACACTTTGTCGACTGTACCAATGTCCTCCAAGAATATGCGTATTCCCTTTTCTCCGCGCAAATTTTGTGATTTATCTTCCCAAAGAAATTCAAAATATTCTTTGTAACTTTCGACCAGATCATGATTGAAAATTTCTATGATGGTATATGGCTCTGTAAAAATAAAAATGAGCACTCTATCTTTGATAATATTAATCTCACTATCTTTTCTGGCAATGTCAGGGATCAGTTTGAATTCTGTAAGGCCCTCGGTCTCTTTGATGTATGTGCTCTCTTTTTCATCCAAGTATCCGCTCACACCTTTCATGTGAATCCCATGCTCCACTTGGAGTTTGGCAAACAAATCAATATTTTTTTTGCCATTTATTTCAAAAAAATTTGGGGACAGACCAAGCACATACCAGTAATCATCTTTGGCAAGTGTGGAATAGAGTTCCAGATATTTTTTTTGAATTTCTTCTTTTCCTTCGTACACAATCACTTCTTGCGAAGATACTCTATGTTTTGCAAGGAGTTCTTCAATAATATCTTCTGCAAGTTTTTTCTTTTCTTCCACTTCACCCATGATTCGCGCTGGATCAAGGGCAACATACACAGCCACACCCCTTTTTGTATTTTTTGAGACCAATTTCTTCTCTTCTAGCAGGTCGAGGGCAGTGTATACCAGGTTTCTGTGCATACCAGTTCTCCGTACGAGTTCCCCTGCTTTGGCCTCTCCTAGCTCAAAAAGTGTCAAATATACGGTCGAAAGGTTCTTTGTAAACCCTAGTTTTTGTAAATCCTTAATAAGCATAGTTTTCTATTTTGTCACAATGTGTATGACAGGTATGTATAAATTTGCTCTATATTAAGCTATATATATCATATAGAAAGTGTCACCACATGTCAAGTGACAGACTTGACAAAGAACTGAAAACACGCTATAATTTGCTGTTATCAACATAACAAATCGTTCATTACAGTCTAGAAGTGAGAGATCGATCCGGCTCTCATGGCAACCACAGGTGTGGAAGCCAGCAGTAACCGGATTGAGATCTTCAGGAGGAAGTCATGATCCGTTCGATCGTTATCATTCTCGTCGTTCTTTCCGTCAATTTCCTCACCGCGGACGCGAAGGCTCAGTATGGCTTCGTCGAGTTCCAGGCTCAGGCCGAGAGTGGCCTGTTCGTGCCGACGGTCGACCTCCTTGTCGGCGGAACGATCGCAAAAACCCGGTTCGGCACCCTCGGGGTCGAGGGGTTTGCTCTCGTATCCGACGGCTGGGCCGAGCTCTACGCTGGACCGACCTGGACCATCATCCCTGAGCTCACCATCGGACTCTTCGCCGGCATGGAGACTGGTCCAGAGACGCTTCCGCGTTTCGCGACCACAGTCATCGTAAACTACGAGGAGTTCAGCTTCTTCGGTGCTGTGGAGTTCAATACTCGCAGCTTCGATGGCGAGCAGACCGGCCTATGGTATCGCCTCGTCGCCACCGGCTCGGCCACGAGTTGGCTGAAGGTCGGCGTGGAGTGGCGACGGTTCGCGGGTCTCGGTCCACACGTTGCCGTCAAGATCCCAGAGACCCCCGTGGGTCTCTGGGTTAGCTGGATGCCGCTCGAGCCCGAAGGACTCGACGGCAACATCGTGAACCTCGACCGTTTCCTCCTAGGAGGGAAGGTCGGGTTCTGAAACACAGGCCTGGTGTGAGCCTTTGATCACATTACCCCATGTTAGCTAGTAGTTGAACTCGAACACTAGCATGGGGACATCAACTCTTTTTATCACATGGTGTGGTGGAAGGCGAGAGAATAAAAAAACACCGCTTGATGCGGGTTTTTTTGTATATTGACAAAGGCATGCTTTTATGTTTATCATATGTGCACGTTCAAATGGGTCAAAGGCCCTAGGAGGGAATCAATGAAACCAGTATTTTGCGTGCTCATTGCAGCGCTGCTGCTGCTAATCGGATCTTGCTCGGACAACACAAGTGCTGATCAGGATCTCAGGATCGTCTGCGTGACGACCAGTGACTGCCCCAGCGGAATTTGCGTGTTCGAAGGTACTGTTGGCCACTGCTCGGAGTGTCCACCGTGCGGAGACGGTGAGCGCTGCAACGCTCAGACAGGCAACTGCGAGAAGATCTTGCCGTGCGGCGCGTTGTTCGAATGTCCTTTGGGACAACTTTGCAGTTCTGGGGAATGTGTGCTCGGCTGTGGCGTGACCACGCTGGAGGGCTGCTGCGCGCTGCCTGCTGACCCTCCTGACGAGCCTGATGCAGAAGACTCTTCCGATGCCATTGAAGAAGATGTGGTCCCAGTGCCCGCGGCGCGAGTGGATCCTCTTTGCGGCGGATCACTGCCGCTGGTGTGCATCGAAGGTCGGTATTGTGCAGTGCAGGACAACTGTGCGAGCGACGACGACTGCCCGCTCGGGTATGAGTGCTCGGACACGCTCCAGTGTCTACTCCTCATCATCGGCGATTCACCGGTCGATCCAGGTCCGACATCGCCGTGCCTGTGCTCAGAGGCAGGCTGCGACCAGAACAACTGCGTGCAGTGCCTCAAGCCAAATGACTGTGGTCCTCCTCAGCACTGGCAGTGTCAGGAGAACCTCTGCAAGGAGAAGTAGAGGCAAGGCGCAGGTCACGATATTTCGGTGTAAGATGCACCATTCAAGTCTGTCTAACTCTGTGTCATACCGATACAGGGTCGTGGTGTTGGGGAGCCACGAGACGATAAATCCCATTCCTACTATTGTTTTTACTTTTGTAAAAGTAATTGAGGAAACAAAAAATCCCGATTCAGTCGGGACTTTTGTTTTTTTATTTTGTTTCTTTCGCAACCCTTTTCATGAGTCGAGAGATTTTTCTGGAAGCAGTATTCTTCTTGATCACACCAGCCTTGGCTGCTTTGTCCAGAGTTTTCTGAACAGCAGTAGTCAGTGGTTTGAGTTCCTTTTCTCCAGCAGCAAGTGCTTTTGTTACATTCTTGATTGCATCTTTGTATGCATTTTTCTTTTCAAGATTTCTTTCAGCACGTTTCTTTGCCTGGCGAACATCTTTTATTGATGCTTTTTTAATTGGCATAAAAAATAGTTGAATGGTTTATGGGTTGAATAGTTCGAGTGTGTCCATCTACGGTGGATCAGCTTGTAGCTGAAGAGCGGGGATATTATACTGAATAGAGCTCTTTTTGTCAAGTCTTAGTCTTCAAGACGCGGTTTATCGAGTTGAAGTGGTTCTATTTCACGTTCTCCGTCTGTGATACGCACGACATCTTTATCTATCTTCCCAAGTTCTTTGTAGGCAGTGTTGTAATGATTGACTGTAGTTGACATACTTCCTCCGAGTTTCTTCATATAGTCTTCGTATGCTTTCACATGCTTGCCTAGCATCTCAACGTTCTTCTGGATTCCCTTTGCGCTTTCCTCAATCTTGAGAGCTCGAAGTCCCTGCAACACTGTTTGGAGATATGCAGCAAACGTTGTTGGGGAGACGATAATTACTTTCTTTTCTTTGAATGCATACTCAATGAGGCTTCTGGTGTTGACCTTCACAGCCCCAACTTCATTTACTAATAAATCATAATAGATAGCTTCGGCCGGAATAAACATGAAGGCAAATTCAAGTGTTCCCTCTTTCATTTTAATATATTTGGATGTTTCATCAATTCTTTTTTTCAAATCATTTTTAAAATCTTTTTCAAGTACAGCTTTTTTCTCTTCATCTTTTTCCTCGAGAATCCTGTTGTAATTATCCAGAGAAAACTTTGCATCTACTGGGATGAGACCATCTTTTGTCTTCACAACTGCATCAACAATATCTCCATCCGCGAATTTATATTGAAATTCAAAGGCTGTTGGTGGCAAAATATTTTCTAATACCAGTTGCAAACCAGCTTCACCAAGGTTCCCTCTGTGTTTCTGGTTTGTAAGAACTCTTTCCAGATTTGAAAGCTGTTCAGAAAATCCAATCACTTGCTGATTTGTTTTATCAAGGCTTGTGAGTTTCTCTGTAATGTCAGCAATCATCTTTGTGCTTTGTCCAGTCACCCCCTGCATCATCTTTGTGCTTTGGCCGAATTGTTCTTGAATCGTACGATTGAGAGATGACTGTGTATCGTTCATGGATTTTTGCGTGTCGGTCATCTTCTGATCCAAAGTTCGTGTCAATTCCTGAATCTGATTTTGCATCATCACAAATTGATTTTGCTCACCTTCTTTTGGCGTTTGACTTTCCTGAAATTTTTTGTAGAGTAAAAAAAGAAGTATAAGTGCTCCAACAAGTAAGATTGACAGGACGATGAGGAGTACATTTGTCATAGCCTTTGCAGTTATTTTAGCCAGGGTATTATAGCCATAAAAAACAAATAACACCAATATGGTGTATTGCCGGGTATTTGTTATGCGCCCCCGGTTGGCGCTCTGTGCGTGTATCAGCGAGTCGGTAGTGTAACCGACCGCTAGAGCTTGTGAGCTCACGTCATCTTCCTCGAAAGTGTCGGGCCATCATGGGTTCTTGCTCCTTGGCCGCGGCCAGTTTGTAGCAAAGCTTCTCTACCTCTCTCTTGAGTCTCTCGACTTCAGCCTCAAGCTCACGAATTCTTTTGTCCTTCTTATCCATGCTCTACTCCCCCAATATAAGGTCTCGGTGGTGGGTACTAAAAGGGTTTGTACCTGTGAGGACACTTTATGTCCTTGACAAGTAACAGAGCCTTATATATAATCTATAAAGAGTGGCAAATATCACCACGTGGTGGTATATACCACCTATTTAACTAAAAATGGCTTTATATAGCGGAGAAAGTTATTAACATTTTGCTTTTTACGATGAGATTGCGACGTCATTCGAAGACTCATTCCTCGCAATGACAGAAAAAAATATTTCGTTTTATGCACACAGACACTCTGCTCAATCTCGGGCTTTCTCAAAACGAGGCAAAGATCTATGAGACCATGCTTCAAGAAGGCGAAACGACCGTGAGTGAGATCTCTAACAAAAGTAAAATTCATAGACGAAATATTTATGATTCAATGAATCGCCTTATGGAAAAAGGACTTGTTTTTCAGGTCATTGGAAGGGGAGATAATCTGTTTCGACCAGTGGAGCCAAATAAGCTGATGGAACTGGTGGATGAAAAACGAGAGCTTCTCGAGAAAATCATGCCTGACCTGCTCTCTGAGTATGAAGCAAAGCCACATCTGGAGGCTGCATACATCTATAAGGGTATTGAAGGTTTTAAGAACTATCTCAGAGATATTTTGGCAAATGAAGAAGAAGCCTATTTTATAGGTGCAAAAGGCGCTTGGTTTGATCCTCGCCTGAAGACATTTTTGGATAGTTTTCTTATTAAAGCGAAAAAAAGAGGAATAAAGTATCGTCACCTCTTTGATTTTGAGGTCAAGGATCAGATTCCGTATGTACCAGAAGAGGTTGGAAAGCCTTATAAATATCTCCCAAAAAAGTATTCCACACCTTCTATGGTTGACATCTTTGGTGATCATGTGGTTTCATTCACAGGCGCGGGGCTTGCGAAGATAAGTGATGATATTACTATCTTTGTAAATATATCTCGCCCTCTCGCTACTAGTTATAAGACATGGTTTCAATTTATGTGGGATTATTGCCCGAAGGTTGAGTAATTTTTTGAAATTTTGAATGCCCCTGTAGTTCAATGGATAGAACAAGACACTCCTAACGTCTAGATCCAAGTTCGATTCTTGGTGGGGGCACCAACCTATGGTAGGTTCGTACTGGTAGACCTTGGTCTACCTTTATTTTCAGAAAAGGAGAACAGAGTGAAATCCCTTATTGGTATGGAAAGGGGGCTCCGCGATATTTTTCGAGAGCTACTAAAGGTTCGGCGCTGGGAACATCTCTCCTCGAGCTATAAGGAATCTGTTGCCGAGCATACACTCAAGATGTCATTCCTGTGTATGGTCATGCTCGCCATCGAGCGTCGTGCTGGGGTGCACCAGATCAACGAGGCAGAGATTCTTGGTTGCGTGATCACACACGACTGGGGCGAGATCCTCGTCAATGACATTTCTCGTCACCAGAAAACCCCGGAGCGTGAAAAGGCCGAGGATGAAGCTTTCGCAACAATGATGAGCTCGATCGTTCCACCAGATCTCTTGAACTACTTTCAACTTCCAATCGATCGTCGGATCGACGTCGACGATCTTACGCGAGAGTTTTGGAACGCCTGTGAGCATATAGGTTATTTGATCTTTGCATTCGAGGAATACTATGGAAATGGAGAGCAGGATTTCCTCCAGGTTATTCGCGATGAGCAGAAGGTGCTAATGGCTTTCCGAAAGAAGTTCGTGAGCGTAGACTCTTTCCTAGTTGGACTCGAACAGACGATGGGTTTCTAGCGTGAGGGACTGTACACACTGGGATTTTGATCTTCCTGCGACCAAACGGCCGCAGGAAGATGTAATTGTCTAGACTATTGTATACATTTGAACTCAAATATAGATATTTCAGCCTGAGAGGCTATTTTTTGTTTCACGTGAAACAAATTGGATACTTCTGTGTGAAATGTTGATGGAACTGGGGATATCTTTCGAAAAGTGGGGAGTACTTTAATAAAAAGCACAAATTTAACACAAAATACTAAAACTATACCTCTAATTGCAATTCTAATGAGATCAGTGACCTTTGTGGCAATCAAATCTAAAGAGTTGTTTCACGTGAAACAATTTAGAAGACTATTTCCAGATTTTTACAAAATTATGAAAGTTTTCTGCTAAATATAAACGTAAAATAGCGTCGTACAACAATGACACATAAAAACACAAAATTTTTAATTATTTTCTATAAAAAAGAACCGTCTGTGGGTAGTATTCTGTAAGTAGTGCTACCACCTGTGGTATACTTGTCCCATATGAAAAAGATAGCTTTTTTTAGTATTTTTGTCCTACCCTTTTTTCTGATTTCTACACTGAGCGCTGCCATGACTGGGGGGCAGTTTATTGTTGTTGAGGATGGGTTTAGTTTTGTAGAGTCTATTACGAGTACTGGAGGAACGTTTGAGCTACATGATTATGGAAACTATGATTCTGGTTCAGAAAGTGGTGGTGATTTTGAAATTTTCGGCGGTTTTCTTTTCCCAGGGCTTGCCTCTCTTAGCCTAACAGTGAGCGCAGGTTCTCTTGATTTGGGAACGCTCAGTACTAGTGCAACATCGTCAGATTCATTGACACTCACTGTCACGACTGACTCTAGTACGGGGTACACAGTCTCAATTACAGAAGATGGGAATTTACGTTCTGGCGCGAATGATATTGATGATGTCAGTGATACGCTTGTCAGCGTTGGTGCAGAAGAATACGGAATTCACACAACCATTGGTACTTCTGGACTTTTGGATGATGATACTGCGATTGATGGGACAGTGAACGTTATGGCCAATTCTGGTGCTGTAACAGGCCAGACAACAGACGTTACCTTTACGGCAGGAATAACTGGGAGCACGGTTGCAGGTTCATACTCAAATACCGTTACCTTCACAGCAACAGTAAACCCGTAGTATGCAATTCAAAATTCAAAATTCAAAATTCAAAATATTTCTGGCTATTCTTTTCCTGAGCCTTTCAGTTTTTTTTGTTCGAGATGTAAGTGCGCTTCAAATATCTCCGGCAAAACAGGCCGTGGTTGTGAAGAATGGTGATGTTCAGATAGTACCTGTCACCTTCATAAATGATGATGATAAAACCATGGTACTCACCCCAGAGGTGAGTGCGTTCACTACTCACCCAGAAACAGGAAGTCCGGTTTTTGATGTGTTTGATGAGGCCAAGTCATGGATACGAGTAGTACCACAGCGACTCCAACTTCTTCCCGGGCAGGAAGGCATTTTTTCTTTTACTGTTTCTGTTCCAGAGAGCGCTGAAGAAAGAAGTCATTACCTAGGCCTCTTCGCAAAGAGTGCACCAGCAGCTGGGCAGGTTGGTGTGGGATCACGGCTCGGATCACTTCTTTTTCTTCATGTTGGTTTTTCTGCTCATGAGGAGTTGGCACCTCTTCACTTTGGCTCTGATACACGTTTTACATCTGGTTCTGATATTTTTCTTTCACTTATTTTAGAAAATACTGGATCCATTCATGTGATTCCAAGTGGTAGTATCAATTCAGTAGGGAATGAGCTTGCAAAGATTAATATTGATAAACAAAAAGTACTTCCTGGAGCGAAAATACAGGAAACATATCAAGTTAAAGATATTTCAAAATTAAAAATAGGAAAGAACAATATTCATGCAACTGTTCTATATGGACTTACAGGCCAAGAGTTACGTACGCAGGCATCAGTCTGGTATGTGCCGCTTACATTAATTCTAAGTGGATTAGGTGGGGTGCTTATTTTGTTACTCCTTGTATTTTTTATCAAAAGAAAAAGACGATCATAGTATGAGTGTTGGCAGTTTTAAAAAAAGAATAAGTTTTTTGCTTGGCACTACTGCTGCAGTGTTGTTTTTTTCTCTATCACTTGGTTCGGTTTTTGCAGCAACAGAAGACGTGACTATTGATGCGACTGTGCCATCTACTGCGCCAGTATGTGGAAACAATGTCGTTGAGGGAGCAGAAGAGTGTGATGATGGAAATACCTCTGGTGGTGATGGCTGTAGTGCTATCTGCGAAACAGAAAGTGGAAGTCCACCACCCCCACCCCCAGTTCCAGTATGTGGGAATGGTATTCCAGAATTAGGAGAGGAGTGTGATGACGGAAATACCTCTGGTGGTGATGGCTGTAGTGCAATTTGTGCTATTGAGTCTTCTGCTGTATGTGGCAATAGTCTCCTCGAAGGTGCAGAAACCTGTGATGACGGAAATTTCCTGGCTGGCGATGGGTGTAGCGCCTTTTGCACAATAGAGCCCCCTCCTGTATGTGGCAATGGGTCCTTGGAAGTTTTGGAAGAGTGTGATGACGGAAATACCTCTGGTGGTGACGGATGTTCAGCGCTCTGTATAACAGAACTTCCTCCTGCAGTATGCGGGGATAGTTTTGTTGAGAGCGCAGAAGAGTGTGATGATGGAAATACCTCTGGTGGTGACGGATGTTCAGCGCTCTGCTTCATTGAGGCTCCAATTGGTGTTTGCGGTGATGGAGGTCTTCATGCAGGGGAAGAGTGTGATGACGGTAACAATATCAATGGTGATGGTTGCTCGGCAATGTGTTTTATAGAAGGAGTTTTTCCTGTGTGCGGTGATGGTCTTGTTGGAGGAAGTGAACAGTGTGATGACGGAAATAATAATAGTGGAGATGGGTGCAATGCAGCGTGTCAAATAGAGACAGTCCTGCCACCTGTCCCACCAGGTACAGAGCCCCCAACAACACCTGGTCCAGGTGGGCCAGGTTACCTTCTTTATTGTGGAAATGGTGAGTTAGAAGAAGATGAGGCATGTGATGACGGAAATATTATTTCTGGAGATGGGTGCAGTGAGATTTGTGAAGTAGAGGACGAAGACGATATTGTTACAGAGCCAGATGAACAGCCTGATGAGAAGCAAGGAGCCATTGCCGGTGCTGTGGATGCAGTCTCAGGGGTGATTTCTTCTATACTTCCAGATAGCGCTTCTGCACAGATTGCATCAATTACAAAAACAATATCTGAAGGTATTGACCAAGCACAGGAGTTGGCCGATAATCCAACAGTAGAAAAAGTTACAGAATCAGTGGTGGCTCCAGCTATTGTTACTGCTGTTGCTGCTGCGGTTCTTCCTTCGCTTTGGTCAATATTATTTCCCTTCCTTCGCTTTCTTTTCTTGCAGCCTCTCCTCCTTTTTGGTAGGCGAAGACGAAAAGATTGGGGAACTGTCTACAATAGTTTGAATAAGTTGCCAGTTGATCTTGCTATAGTACGTCTGATTCACAAGGCTACAAATAAAGTTGTGCGCTCTCGTGTCACAGATAAGTCTGGACGATACCTTTTTCGTGCTCAAAAAGGAGAGTATGTTCTTGAGGTTGTGAAAAATGGCTTTACATTTCCAACACAGATTCTTCAGTCAGTTCAGTCTGACGGAGAAATGGTTGATATTTATCATGGAGAGATCATTAGTGTGTCAGAGAATGACACAAAGATAACTCCAAATATTCCAATCGATCCAATCGGGGCAGCGAAAACCCCAAAACGTATTCTTTGGGAAGGGAGACTCAGAATTCTTCAGCATGTGCTGTCATTGGGTGGTGTTATGGCAAGTCTTATTGCATTGTATATTTCTTCCACGCCACTACTTTGGGGCTTTTTGATTATTCACATAGTTTTGTATGCATTTTTCTTGCGCTTTATTAAGCCAAAAAAACCAAATGGCTGGGGTATTGTCTACGATGAAGCTGACGAAAAGCCGATTGGGCGTGCTGTGGCACGACTTTTTTCCAAGGAGTACAGCAAACTTGTGTCAACAGAGCTTACTGACAGTAATGGGCACTATGTTTTTCTCGCTGGCCCTAGTGATTATTATGTAACTTTTGAGAAGGACGGTTATATTGATGCAACCAAAGAAGTAACTGTTGAAGCAAAAGAAGAAGTTGTAAAGGAGCGAGTTGGTCTTAAGAAAAGTTCTATAGATTCAAATTCTAGCATAAATAGGATAGAACCTGTTGATTCAGCAGAAGCACATGTTGGTGGGTCTCAAATCGAGCAGAAAAGTGATGTTGTTATTGAAAAACCTGAAAAATAATCTAGTTGATTCATTTTTCTCAGCACACATGGCGTGTTTTTTAAAACTGTGTATAAAGACGCAGAGAGTGGGTAACACTGGGGAGAGAACTGTGGTATAATTGTGTATAGAAATATGCCACATGTGCGGGAGCGCAACTCTTTTTTGTATGAGTTTGCAAATTTTGTACATAGTGAACTATCAGATACATCTGTGAAGCAAGATGAAAGAAAATTTAATTGGACACAGCAAGTTTTTGCTTCTTTTAGCATTACAATTTTTATTTGTCTTGTTTTTTTCTTTTTTCCACACCAGGCATTTGGTGAGACGAACGTTCCGAACGTCATTACCTACCAAGGAAAGCTTTATGATGGTGGTTCTGCTGTGACGACAAGTAAGGATATGAAGTTCCTTGTATATGATGCAGTGAGTGGTGGAAATCTTCTCTACACTGCCTCAGGAACTCTCATATCATCTTTGACAATTTCTGTCACACCAACGAGCGGTGTCTTTGCAGTCGAGCTTGGTGGAACTGGGACGAACAGTCTTTCTCCTACCATTTTTCAAAATAATCAGAATTTATATCTGGAACTTGTCGTTTCAGGGACAACTCTTACTCCACGGAAGCAGCTGAGTGCGACACCATTTGCCATGAATTCTCAGTACCTGATGGGTGTAGCGGCAACGAGCACTGCATCGACTTCAGAATATATTCCGATTTCAGATGGTAATGGATACTTCAATTTCACACGTGTTGGTGTGAATACAACAACACCTTCATATGGTCTTGGGGTTAATGGTACGGCACATGTGACTGGAGCTGCAACACTTGGCTCTACTCTTGGAGTGACTGGTGCTTCTACGTTTGCCGGTCTTCTCACTGCATACAACTCTACACTTGGAACAGTTACAGTAACCAGCACACTCACTGCAGCAGACCTTACCGCTTATCTTTCAACTATTGGAGGTCTCACTGTC
>JBDROX010000004.1:0-8497 GCA_043809645.1 Candidatus Magasanikiibacteriota bacterium
GACCAAGAATCAATGATTCGTATCGCTGACATTCTTGAAAGTACAGATTTTTATCACAAAAAACATTCTCACATATACGAAACAATGGGGGAGCTCTATGAGAAAAATGAACCTATTGATATACTGACTTTAGGAAATAGGCTAGAAGAAAAAAAATTGATTGAAGGAATTGGAGGAAAGTCATACTTGGTGAAACTTTCGAATCAGGTACCAACTGCGTCAAACATAAAACAGTACGCTCACATCGTTCGAAAAAAATCCACACTCCGAAAACTTCTTTCGGCAGCAGATAAAATAAGTGGACTAGGCTATCAGGAAGAAACAGAGAATATCGATGATGTCCTCGATGAAGCACAACAACATCTATACGGAGTCACACAGAAACACCTGAGACAAACGTTTACGCCTATCAGAAGTGTTCTGAGTGGAGCATTTGAAAGAATAGACGAGCTTCATAGAGAAAAAGGGAAACTCCGTGGAATCCCAACAGGGTTCACTGGACTTGATAATATTCTTGCTGGTCTGCAAAAATCAGACCTCATTATCCTCGCCGCCCGTCCTTCTGTTGGAAAAACATCACTTGTTCTTGATATTGCTAGAAGTATTGCAGTAAAAGAAAAAGTACCGATTGGCCTGTTCTCTCTGGAAATGAGCAAGGAACAACTTGTTGACAGACTTCTCTGCGCCGAAGCTGGTGTTGACCTTTGGAAGATGAGGACAGGACGACTGTCTGATAGACCAGGAAGTGATGATTTTCCAAGAATTGGACATGCAATGGGTGTACTCTCTGAAGCGCCTATCTATATTGATGATACGCCAGGAAATACTGTCATGCAGATCAGAACCAAAGCACGCAGACTCCAGTCAGAGCATAACCTTGGGCTCATTATTATCGACTATCTTCAGCTCATGGAGTCACACAGAAAAGCAAGTGATAACCGTGTGCAGGAAGTTGCTGAAATGAGTAGAAATCTAAAAGGTATTGCCCGTGAGCTCAATATTCCAGTTCTGGCACTTTCCCAGCTCTCCCGTGCGGTAGAGAGTACGAAACCTGCCATTCCGAAGTTGTCACATCTGCGAGAATCTGGTAGTATCGAGCAGGATGCTGATGTAGTCATGTTCATCTACAGAAAGGCAGCTGATCGCAACTACAGACCAGATGATATTCCTCCTGATGAACAAAACATAGCTGAAATTCACATTGCAAAACACAGAAATGGTCCGACCGGTATGGTGAAACTCTTTTTTGACGCAACTCAGGCAAGTTTCAAAAATCTAGACACGACCCTTGCTGCTGCGCCGCCGCACGGCTCAACAAATTTTCCACCACAAGGTGGCACACAAAACATGCCAAAGAAATTTTAGTCATACTGTTTGAAGAATTACTCTGGCCTTTTAGGCCTTGTAAACCTTTAAAACATTTTAAACCTAGAATATGTTCAATAAACTAAAACAATTCAAAGACATCAGAGAACAAGCCAAAACAATGCAGAGTGCACTCGCTGAAGAATCTATAACAGTGAAAGAAGCTGGAGATAATATTATTCTCACGCTCGACGGAAATCTCCAGATGACAGGCCTTGCCATTGATGACAGCCTCCTAGAGCCTGGAAAGAAAGAAAAACTTCAAAATGCTATTAAGGATGCACATGGGAAAGCTATGAAAAAAATGCAGAGAGTCATGGCCATCAAGATGAAGGAAATGGGTGGTATGCCAGATATTCCAGGACTTAGTTAGTTCATAGTGAAAAGTTAATAGGATATGTACCCCTTGCCGATTGAACAACTTATCAAAGCATTTTCCGCTCTGCCGTCTGTAGGAAGAAGGACTGCAGAGCGTTTTGTATTTTATCTACTAAAGTCTGGGAAAAAACCAGTGGCAGAACTCACACTTGCACTGAAAAATCTGACAGAAAACATCAAGAGCTGTGATGAGTGCTGGAACTTTTCTGACAGCTCACCGTGCTCTGCTTGCAGTAACCCGAGCAGAGACAAATCAACGATTTGTGTTGTCGGGCAGTCTCAAGATGTACAGACGCTTGAAAAAACAGGAGAATACAAAGGACTTTACCATGTCCTTCGTGGGACTATCAGAACAGAAGCAGAGAACGCCATGAAATTTCTCAAAATAGATGAGCTCCTCACTCGAGTGAGGAATAATGAAATCCAGGAGGTCATACTCGCACTCAGCCCTGATATTCACGGAGAAACCACCATGATGTTTCTGGAGCAAAAACTAAGAAATCAAAAAACTGATCTTAAAGTAACAAGACTTGCCCGCGGCCTCCCAATGGGGTCAGACCTCCAATACGCTGATGAAATTACACTTGGGAGTGCGCTGAAGAATAGGACAGGTAATTAATTAGAATATATTAAAAAATCCGCTAGCAAGCAGATTTTTGTTATGTTTATTTTACCTCTTTCACTTTTACTTTCGTAAAGTGCTGTCTGTGCCCTATTGTTCGTTTGTATCGAACTTTTCGTTTGAACTTGATGACACGGATCTTCTTGTTTCTCCCCTGTTCGAGCGCTGTAGCAGCAATGCTTACACCCTCGAGATATGGAGTTCCGATCTTCACATCACTCCCATCTTCTTTTGCAAGGAGAAGTACTTTGTCAAAAACAAGTTCTTTTCCAGGCTCAGTTTCAATTTTTTCAATTTTAAATTCACTTCCAGTTTCAATGAGGTATTGTTTTCCGCCGGTTTCAATAACTGCAAACATAAATTTCAGTATAAAATGTGTACAAAATGCTCTTAATTAAGCCACAATACTATACAACAGACAGTATAAACTGTCAAGAGTAATTATTCATTACCAGGTCTTTTGACAGAATCACCAATTTTAACTCCATTCCTATCTACCCACCCTGCCGGAAATTCTATGACAGCAGTGGCATCCATCCTTGGACTATACCGGCGAAGTCCATGCTCTGGCACACCTGGTTCTGTCGGTACATTTGGTGCAATATCCACAATTTTTCCTTGATGTACCCAAATAATATCTATTGAAAACTGCATATCTCTCATAACAATTGCATGTTTCCCTGGAAAACTAAACGGAAAAAACATACCATCATACCTGCCAATAGATTTCCTTCCACCAAGCCCTTTCTCTGCCTGATAGATAGTGTTGACGACTTGCACTTCTACAACCACATCCTCAACTTGAAGTATAATAGTTTCGTACTTGAGCTGCCACAGCCTGACTCCAATAAATAACAAAAAAAATATCGCAAAGCCAATAATATACTTCTTGTCTATTGCACGTTTGTTTTCTTCCTCCATAAGCCGTCTTCTTTATGCATGAACCAAATGCCCATGAGTAACATTAGTATAAATAAAAATAACAACGCAATCAATTTTTGAGAACTCTGTAAAAACAGTGCTGTGATGCCAAAGAGCAATGAAATAGTATAAAAAAGGAGTACAGCTTGTTTCTGTGAAAGGCCAGAATTTAAAAGTTTGAAATGAAGATGTTCAGTATCCCCTTCGTACACTGGCTTTTTCTTTTGGATTCGACGGATCACCACCCGAATGACATCGAGCATTGGAACACCAACGACCAGGAGTGTCGTCGCAATCTTTCCCCCAGAAATAATCGCAAGAGTTCCCAACACAAAACCTGTAAAAAGGCTGCCGCCTTCCCCGAGGAATATCTTCGCAGGATGCCAATTCCAGATCAAAAAACCAAGACAGCTTCCTGCAAAAACTATTGCCAGAAGTGCCACATCAGGCTGATACCATTGCGCCTGTAGGCTCAGAAAATAAATCATGAATGCACCAATCGCGACAACACCGGCAACCAGCCCGTCAAGACCATCGAGAAATTTTGTAGTGAACATCATTCCCATGAGCCAGAAAAAAACAACCACATCTGCCAGGATAACCCAATTACCAATGCCAAAAAAATTAATTTTCCAATATCCAAGAAAAAAATCACCACCAAGTGGATTAGTAATAACATGTGGCCCAATACCAAAAGCAATAATGAGAACAGCTGCAACTATTGGAAACCATATCTGATATCTGGCTCGCAAATTATATTTGTCATCTATTACACCACCAACCATAATCACCAAGCTACCAAGGAATAGGCCCAAAAGGTAATGATGACTAACACCTTCACCAATATTTCCCTGAAAAACAAGGATGAGGACTACGAGAAAAAAGCTAAAAAAAATTCCAAAACCTCCACCTAGAGGCACCACCTTTTTGTGAATTTTTCTTTTTTGGACCTCTGGCTTATCCACAACACCAAAACGCCGCATGATAATGCGGACGCACAGTGTTGCAATAATTGATAATGCAAGAGAAAGAAAAAAATACTGTACGAACATAAGAAACATTATCACCTTTCAATCCGCATCTCCAGTCCTGGACCCAGTACAACTGTATCACGTCTATTGAGTTTGTTCTCGAGTATGAGCTCTGCAAGTCTGTTCTCTACCAAATCTTGAATTGCACGTCTCAATGGCCGGGCACCGAACTCTGGGTCAAAGCCAGCATCCGCCAGTGCTTCGAGAGCTGGCTCTTCTGTTCTCAAAAATATTCCTCTTTCTTCAAGATCTCTGGCCACACGAGTAAGCATCAGCTTCGCAATATGCTTTATTTCTGCTCTTTCGAGAGATTTGAATAAAACTATACCATCAAATCTATTTAAAAATTCTGGTCTATAATACTTCTTGAGTTCTCCACGAATGATCTCTTCTCTGATCTGTTCAAGCGGAACACCCGCAGATATCTGCTTCTGAACATAGTTTGTACCAGCATTAGAAGTTGCAATGATAATAGCATTGGTAAAATCAATAACCCTTCCAACACTGTCAGTCAAACGACCATCATCAAAGACTTGTAAGAAAAGATTGAGAATGTCTGGATCTGCCTTCTCCATCTCATCGAGGAGGACGAGGGAGAATGGATTCTGCCTGACTGCTTCTGTGAGAATTCCTGTCCCCTGCTGCCCCGGCTGACCGATCAATCGATACACTCCGCTTTTATCCTGATACTCACTCATGTCAATACGAATCATGCGTTCCTCTCCCCCAAAATACACACTTGCAATAGTCTTGGCAAGTTCTGTCTTTCCAACACCCGTTGGACCAAGGAAAAGAAAATTTGCAATTGGTCTTTTCTGAGAACGGATCTCTGCACGCGCTCGGCGGAGAGCATTGGCAACAAGTTTCACTGCTTCATCCTGCCCCACTACACGCTTGTGCATTTCATCTTCAAGACGGAGGAGCTTCTTTGACTCCTCTTCAGAAATGCTTGTAGCAGGAATTCCAGTCTTACTACTGATAATCTGTGCGACATCTTCTGCACTCACAAGTGAGTCTTCTCCCCTCTTTCCCCTTGCTACACTTGCTGCCTCTGTCACCACACCAATTGCACTCTCTGGTAAGTTTTGGTCATGCAAATATTTTTCTGCAAGCCGAACAGCCTGCTCGAGTGCATTGTAGGAAAAGAAAACTCTGTGTTTATATTCAAGATGACCTGCTTTTGATTCAAGCACTTGGATAGACTGGTTCTCATCCATGATATTAACATCAACGCGACCAAGAACACTTCCAACTTCTGTATTTACAATGTGTTGATTAAAACCATCTGAGGTGGTCGTTGCAAACGAAAGAAACTGACCGCCCCCAAGATACTCCGCAAGGGTCTCTGTAACGTCAAGCCCTGCGCCACCACCAGTACTTCCAGCCCCAGCAAGATCCTGAATATTTCGAATAAAGAGGATGACGTTGCCAGCCTTTGCGATCTCATTCATCATATTAATGAGACGCTCCTGTGCACCACTCACTGTAGTCCCAGCGAGAAGTGCAGATGTGGAGAGTTGAACAAGACGCTTGTCTTTCAAACGCTCTGGTACTTTATCTTCCACCATGAGCTGTGCAATTCCTTCGATAATACTCATCTTTCCAGCACCTCTGTCACCAACAAGAAGAACACTCTGCCTTCCGCCTTCAATAATACGAAATATTTCATCAATCTCCGCGTCACGTGCTACGCATGGCGCAAGTCTTCCGTACTTAGCAGCCATAGTTACATCCTGACTAAAACGATTCAGATATGGCGTTGCCACAGCTGTCATAGCGCGGTCAAGCCCATACTTACTTCTATGCATGGCTGCACTCTGAAGCTCCTGATACTGCCTTTTCAAACGCTCACGTATTCGAAGCCACTCAACCACGTTTGTAAGCTTTTGCTTATCAATCTCAAGATCATAAAGTAGCTCCTGTAGACGTTCTGAATGAGCTACCGTAGAAATAAGAAGCTCTGTGACATGCACAAAGTCCTGCCTGTCCTCATATGCAAGCTCATAGGAATGAAAAAGAATCTGAATAAATTCCTCTGAAAACAAAGGTTCGTTTTGTCCTTGTTTCCCTTCAAAACCCTTCAGGATAATTTCTTGCAGTTGCTTGACTGGAATACCAAGTCTGATAAAAAGATTCCGCACGCTCTGGACTGTTAGCAGTCCATAAAACACATGTTCTGGAAGCAGCCTGGTGGAACCATTGGTGTCTGCTGCGTCGAAGACAGCTTCCATAACGTTATGTGCTTCTTCTGTAAAAACATCAGCAATATCTAACCTTTTTGATCTTGGCACTTTCTTGGCGCCATCCCAAGAGTTTATTTTATTTGATTCCAATTCTGATACGTCTGTTGGGGTTTCTTCGTATGGTTCCACATGGACAGGGTCTTTCCTCAGAGAAACTCTTCTGTAAATAACAAAACTAAAAGCTGTAATAGCAAGCCAAAATAAAGCCTGTGTACCATTTCCCGTAGTTCTCCAATAAAAGAGGGTAAATACATCAAGTACTTCATTTGATCTATATATGAACCAACCAAACAATCCAAAAAACAAAAGCCCTACGAGCACAGCAGCAATTGACTCACCTTTCTGCAGACCTCGCCTCGCCTTTCTGAGCCGAATATGATATCTCGTCATTGGCATACCCCAGTAGAGAAGATGCTTCCTGGGCATACAGATACTTCCCCTCCCGCCACAAAAACTGCAAGAACGCATCCCAATATGACCCGACCCCTGGCAGGTGGTGCATGTCAGCACATCAATTGGTGACAATTTCTCAAAAAGCATACCTATGGTAAGAATGATTGAGCTAGCATGTAGATTACAAATGCAGGAAAAGCAAGCCAGAGAAAGAGCATCAGGAGAAGAATAAGCACCCAGAAAAAAAGCCCAATCCCACGAAAAATAACATTAAAAAATCTCACAATAAAACTTGTGAGTCTTCCCTGCCAGTCTCGCTGACCATACATTGGCACAAAAATATTCTTGAGCCAAAGACCAGGCGCTAGATATGAGTTGGCAAACAAAAATAAATCCCAAAGATATAATAAAACTCTTCTCAGTCCAGCAGAATACCACCAGAAAGGAAAAAACACCAAATCAATAATAAAATCTATTGCCAGTCGCTGTGCAATGAGTACCCACATACAAAACGTAATTCTTTTTTATGATTATAGTATATCATGGAAATAAAAAAACTCCTATGAGGAGTTTTGACTGTTTTGAAGCCTAGCGTCTTGCAACAGCTGAACGCTGCGCGACATAATCAATGTTTCCAGCCACAACCATTTCCATGCCTTCGAGTCGCTCCTGAATAGATTCCATCGATCGATATTTTGAAATTTCTACTTCAAGTTTCTGTGTCTCTTTCTCCAGCGATTCTATCTGTGACTCGAGGTCGCTCAGCTCATATCCCCTACTCGATACCGCATTTGTTTGAAACAGATAGAGCACTCCAAACACAACAATACAAACAATAAGACTTGTTCTAAAAGCGGCGCTTACTACCCATTTCTTCATAGCCATCTTTTTCTCCCTCATTGTCTGTTTTTTTGTTGCAAATGATTTCATAAAAATATTTATGTATGTTTTTGAACCACACGAAGCTTTGCGCTGCGTGCTCGAGGATTCTTCAGGAGCTCCTCATCTGATGTAATGATTGGTTTTTTTGTAATAATAGAAACCTCTGACTTCTTGCTCTTGAAAAAATGTTTTACAATTATGTCTTCCAAAGAATGAAACGTAATAACTGCAATTCTGCCTCCTGGCTGGACGACTCGTACCGCTTGATCTAACCCACTCTTCAAAACTTCAAACTCATTGTTGACTGCTATGCGAAGTGCTTGGAATACCTGTGTTGCAGGATGAGTTCCGCCTATCCATGGCACTTCTTTGTCAGAATGCAATTTCACTCTGTACACAGTCAGAACAACATTCACCAGATCCTCAACCGTCTCGAGCCCATACTCTTCTCTTTTTTCTACAATTGCTTTTGCAATATCCTTTGAAAATTTTTCTTCTCCGTACGAAGTAAATACTTGTTCCAGTGCATCTGTATCCATTGTATTTACCAGTTCTGCGGCAGTGCATTTCCCATAGAGAGGTTGACCATCCAGACCAAGCGGTGGATCAGTAGCCTCATGTATGCATTCCATCCTGGTGTCATAACGCATATCCAGCGGCTC
>JBDROX010000005.1:0-2502 GCA_043809645.1 Candidatus Magasanikiibacteriota bacterium
AGCCCCATTTTACTCTTTGGGAGATCTCGGACATGACCAAAAGAAGATTCTACTGTGAATCCCTTTCCCAAAAATTTTGAAATTGTTTTTGCCTTGGTAGGCGACTCTACGATGACAAGTGTGTTTGACATAGGAATGTGAGAATATAAGAAAATTATCCTTTTGTCAAGGATGAGGTATGTTCCTTGAGGTGGCTTCTCGTGTCTAGGAGGATTTTTAGTATAACAAGCACAATAAGAATGCCAGCTTGATTTTCAACTTCACCGAATAAAAATACGCTCACCATGGCACCAAATATTATAGTAAGATGCATGAGCACGATTCTTTTGTAGGGAGATAGCATTATTTCTTCAGCGGTTTTTATCTTGTATTCCTCTGCTCCTCTAAAATTTCTGATATAAGACAGTCCATGGCTGACCCATAAGGGAATAGAGAAGAGAAGTATTTCTGAAAAGCTATATGTGAAGTCAAAGAAAATGAGGAGAAAGAGAAGGTGACCACCCATGAATCCACTGTAGTGAATAGTGAAGAATGGTGGCAGAAAGAAGCGCTGCGATCTATTTGTATTATCCTTTTTTCCATTTTTTCTCTCTATTTGTGCCTCATACCTGAATCTCTTCACCATTCTGACAAGAGTGAAAATGCCAATAATAAAAGTCTCAAACCAGTAGAGGTAGAGAATAGCTCCAATGTCCCAATCCCAGACAAAAACTCCAAGGAGGGGTAGGAGATTTGCGAGGATGAGGAATGATGTTGATGTATACTTTTGTTGACTCATTTGTTATCTATGGATGGAGTTCTCCAGATAAGAATATCGAACCAGTACACAGTAGTATATCATGTTTTGTGAGACGCTTCTTTAATTTTTGAAATGCATCAGCTGGGGAAAGATACATTTCAATGTCTGCTTCTGGAAGATGCTCTTTGAATTTCTTTGCAATATCCTTTGGGTGTGCAACTTTTCGAAAGACATTGTTTGTGTATCTTGTGCAAGCAATGTTTGCCGGTTTGAGCTCGGAGAGGATGGTAACCATTTTTTCAATATCTTTGTTCTCGGAAAAACCGATGATAAGGCTGATTTGATTATTTTTTGATTTGATTATTTTTTTTAGTGTCTGGGCGCTTGTTCTCATCTTGTCTGGATTATGGGCACCATCGAGAATGATAAGTGGTTTTTTCGACACAATTTCCATGCGAAGTGGTTGCTTTGCATTGTGAAGACCTGCTTTTATGCTTTCCTCTGAAATGCCTAGTGACTGCGCAATCTCAATCACAAGTGAGGCATTTTTTATTTGATGTTCCCCGAGACAGGAGAGGGAGTATTGCCGATCATTGTATGTGAATGAAATTTTATCCAGTGTTTGTACGATATCTGTTCCTTGGTGCATGATACGTGATAATGTGACGTTATTTTTATCTGCTTCTTTCTGAATAACATCGAGGACTGACTCATCTTCTTCCATTGTGAAGACACTACAATCTCTTGTAATGATTCCAGCTTTTTCATACGCAATTTTTTCTTTCGTGTCTCCAAGAATATCTGTATGGTCAAGCCCAATATTTGTGATGACAGCAACATCTTTGTCCGGAATCACATTTGTTGAATCATATCGTCCGCCGCAACCAACCTCGAGAACAGCCCATTCAACATGTTTCTTTGCCATCCAATAGATTGCAATGGTTGTTGTGAGGTCAAAGTACGAGAGCATGTCGTACGGGCTTGTTCTTAGATATTCATCGAGCTTTGGTCGCAGTTCATTCATTATTTCTACAAATTCTTCATCTGCCATAACAGTGTCCCCAATTCTCCATCGTTCAGTGAGTTTGCTTGGGTGAGGGGAGATGGTTGAGCCAACAGCCTTACCACCTTCATAAAGGATGGAGTGGAGGTAATTCACTGTCGAACCTTTTCCACTTGTACCAGTCACATGTATATAATGTGGAATATCCTTTTCTGGATTTTCAAGAATGTCCAAAAAGAATTGTAAACGTTTCAAATAATCGTCACATTTTTCTGTGTCATCCATATACTCTTTTCTTGGTAGATTTGAGAGTGAGAGGAGATATTGTTCGGCTTGTCTGTAATCCATACTGTATTTTTTAAAAAAGATTTTTCGGCTGAGTTCGGGGTGGCAAATGGTGTTTTACCTGCTTGTCACATAATTCATACCTCCGAGGTTTCTTACTTTCCCCTTCATCTCCATGAGGGTAAGTGTACTGTTGATTTCATGGCTCGCAAGTCCTGTTTTTTTCCTCAGCTCATCCACATGGAGGGCTTCTCTGGAAAGATGTTCCAGGAGCTTTGCTTCTATGGGAGAATCTGGGAGTATTATCTTATTCTCTACGAATTTTTCAATATGGTCAAGGCTGAGGACTTCGAGAATATCTTTTGCAGTTGTGACCGGGTGGGCACCTTGCTTTAGGAGACTGTTCGGTCCAATTCCGTTTTTTGACGTAATATTGTGTGGAATTGAGAAAACCTCTCTATTATTATCAAGAGAG
>JBDROX010000006.1:0-40166 GCA_043809645.1 Candidatus Magasanikiibacteriota bacterium
CAGGCGTGATCTCTACGAAATTCTACAAATTTTATCTGTGTCTCAATTTGAGAAAATCCCTTTAACAAGCCTTTTGAATGATGGCACTTTACAAAAGGTTGAACACGACCTCCAGAAACCGCTTCCTTTAGGTCTTTTTTAACGCAACACTAGTGCGTTCCTGCGTATGCGATGTTTGCCTGTGGTATAATTGCACGATGTGCTTACCACTGGCAAATATGGGTGGAGGCTTGCGGAGGTACGGAGCAAGCCGTAACCGCATACGCAGTGTTATATGATGTTTTTGTGTGACACGTCATTGAGATAAAACAAAATTGCTATCAACGAAATGCCATCTGATATTTCTTTGTTATCAACTAGTTCTTTGACTTTAGCAATAGAGAGCCAATGGATTTCGTTTACCTCGTCGGTGTCAAAATCTACTTGCTTAGACACATCTACTTCGCCAATAACTACATGCGTTGTTTGGTTTGACATGCCATTTGAAGGATTGAACGAATAGCGGAGTTTTAATGCCCTCGTTTTGAATCCAGTTTCCTCTAGTACTTCGCGTTCAGCAGCTTTCAAAATATCTTCATTTTTATCGATTCCGCCAGCTGGCAACTCCCAGTCTATATTTTGAGTAGTGTAGCGAAGTGCCTTGATAAAGCACATTTCGTTTTTATCATTGGTGAGTAAGACGACCACCGAATCATTCGGATAATCGAGGAAATGATACTTCTCAATGATTTTGCCAGAAGGCATTAAAACTCTATCGGTATAGAGATTAATCCATTGGCTCTCGTAGATTGTTTTTCGATCTAATCTTTTAGGTAACATATGTTTATTTAGTGTCACACGAAAATTTCATATAACGTTTCGGCATATCTGAAGTCCGCCCAGGGCGGATTTGGGTGGAGTCTTTTGTATAAAAGACGTAACCAGATATGCCGTGTTGTGCGATGTATGCTTTTCTTTTTGTCTCGTCTCAACGAGACCGATTTTATAAAATGTAAAAAAATGATTTTGTCTTGGCGTAGGGGCAGAGGGGTTTGGGGGTGAATGTCCCGAAGCCAAGACTCCTTATTCCTTAATCCTTTTCATTAAATGCATTAGCTACTTCTTTTGCATATTCGCTGCCTAAGCCATTTTTCACTGCTTCGTCTAATAATTTTTGCACATCTTCACTGTTTGGTCTGTAATTCGGAGAAAAAGATCTGCTCATAAAACCAGCAACTTTTATCGTTTCAGTATCCTCGGAAAGTAAAGACGCTAATTCTTCATTTTTTAAAATAGGCGTGTCTTTCATTCCCGCTTGAGCAAAATATGGGATTCGCTGAGTAACAGAAAGAGAATGAGCTTTTTCGAGAAGTTCCGCGCCTTGTGGCACTTGAGCATTCATAAACGATGATAGTTTTTGCTCCATAGCTTCCAAAACGGAAATTTCATTTTCTAAATCACAGCCGATTGCAGAAGCTAATTCTGCTAAATATTGAGTATCTTGCAAACAATGCTTTAAATCATCGACTGAAGAATTATCTTCTAAGTTGTTCGCACCAGAAAGCCACAAGGTATATTGCTTAATAAATTCCTTTAAGTTACCGTCGTCTTTTTTTCGGGCTTCATTAAGCTCTTCACTTGGAATAGTACGCCTGTCTGCGGAGAAAAGAGGATTATTATATCTTCGTTGCAAGTGGCGCTCAAAACATCCGGGTTTTTCGCGCCATTCAATTTGAATTTGTTGACTTGTCGGTTGTTTTTTGTTCCAAAACATATTTGTAAAAGTTAATTATAAATACCTTATAGCCCCCCTAATAAAAAATTAAATCATTTTTTTACATTTTATAAAATCGTAGCCGATAGGCGAAAAAAGAAAAGCATATTTCGCACAACGTTTCTGCGTATGCGATGTTTGCCAGTGGTATAATTGCACGAAGTGCTTACCACTGGCAAATATGGGTGGAGGCTTGCGGAGGTACGGAGCAAGCCGTAACCGCATACGCAGTGTTATATGATGTAATTTTTAGAGCTATCATTTTTTAGTTGCGCTTAAGAACCAAATCCCAATTCAGTTGGCTGAACAGACCACCCATACATTATTCCAAATATTATATTTAGTAGGATCATAAGTATGTTACCAATAACAAAGTAAGTCGAAAAAGGCATATTCATGAGTTTTCGCCCTAGCTTCTGTTTTGATTTATAGAGCGAATATGTCAAATAGCCTGCTAAAGCTATTGTGAAGATAGTTACATGACCTTCTGCGTTTAGAACTGCAAAAATGATTCCATAGAGTATTGCTGTAATTACGATAATGCCTTTTTCGACGGTTTTGAGACTAATGGGTGGTCTGTTCAATTCCAATTTTGCTATAAAGTACAATAATATTAGATATGGCAAAGCAACTAAAAAATGGGCAGGATATTCCTCAAGAAAGTACGCTACTTGTGAGGTAAAATTTTCTGTAAAATGCTGAATGTTGGCATTGGTATTTACGAAAGTTTCTTCGATGAGTTGTGCGGCGGTATGTATTCCAGCTCCGAAACTTAGGAATAAAAGCAAAATGATACTTGGTGCTAGAAGTTTTTTCTCATCGAAGAAGCGGTTTTTCGATCTTTCTTGAGAATATACTGCTTTGAAAATCAAAAAGTTACCAATCACCATTAGTAATACATACACAAAAGGCTCAAGTGTAGCCTGAATAGTGAGGGTTTCTCCTTGAATAAGTGGCTGTTGTAAAAAAACACCAAAAGCATACAAACCGAAAAGTATGTAAGAAGCTGTTAATGCGATTATTGCTTTGGTAACTTTTTGCATTTTAAATTAGCTCTAAAAATTATTTCATATAACGTTTCGGGATAAAAGAAGTTTTGCGACTGAAAGGAGCAAAATTTGGGTGAGGCACGAGCCGAGTGCCGAACCTTTTATCCCGTGTTGTGCGACCCGAGCGTAACGCAGTGAAGCGAGAGCGCAGCGTGGCTTTAGCGTATCAAAAAATTTATTCATTAATTTACTTTTGTGCAATTACGACCATTCTTTTACTAACTTCTTTCGAATACTTGGTAAAGTCATAATCTCCATAATATTCAACTCTATCGAAATCTGTCTTGTTAAAGAAATTTTCAAACTCTTTCTTCCCAAGTGCCATATATTCCATTGATTCAAATGCCTGATTAAAACCTGTCGGCGTTTTTTTAACGTTAAGTATGTTGAATATCACTTTTTCATGGCTCGGATATTCGAGGAAAAAGTAAAACGCTTGGTCTTTGTGAATTCTAGCGGGAATAAACTTGGGCTTAGCTTTGAAAAATGAATCGGCAAAACCATTATCAATGACAACAATGCCACCATCATTCAAGCGATCATACATTGATTTCAAAGTCGCAATAGCCTCTTTATCGTTTGAATTGTGAGGAAAACTTGTTGTCATGCAGATAATCATGTCAAATTTCTCTTTCCAAGACTTTGAAAGCGTCCTGAAATTCTCATTTTTTAAAGCTATTGAAAGACCTTTGAGATTTTTTCCAGTCTTTTCTAGCATTCCATCGGACAAGTCAGAACCAGCACACTTAAGCCCAAGTTTATTCAACATGAACAAATGCCAGCCAGTGCCACAAGCACAGTCAAGACAGGTTTTAATCGAATATTTCTCGATTATCTTTTTGAAGAAGGATTCTTGTTTGAAAATTTCTTCTTTTGGTTGTAGTGCATCGTAATCGACGGACAGATTTTGATAGTCATCCATAGTTATTTAGTAATTGCATAAAAGATTATATAAATTTTTTGATATGTCGCACAACTATGTATATACCAACTTCTAAATATTTTTGCTGAGTTATAGTATAATTTACTCAGATAATTCCATTCAGAACAGGTGTATGATTACACGTTACCTCTTCCTAAATTTCCAAATCTCTCTCCCAACATGCTGGCCTTCTCTGTGATATAGGAGGGATGGAGAATCTTCTGTGAGTGGGAGAATATTGAATCCGAGTTCTTTGATTTTATCGAGACAGCCTATAGTCATCCATTCATCCCTGAAACGAAATTTTGGAATGATCATAACCACTGTTCCATTACTTTTTAGAATTTTGTGAAAGGACGTGAATGCGGAGGTGTAGAGCCTTTTCAATTCCTCTACTTGCTTCTCTAGAAAGCTCTCTGAATCATTTCCTCGGAGTGGAACGCCCATGTAGGGTTCGGAGATAATAGAACCAACTGACTTTTCACCCAGCTTCTTGTCTATGTCTCGAACGTCTGATTCTAGAAGTCTGTAGTCCATAGCTTGCAGTCCATAGTCCTTCTGTATCCACTCCAGATTTTTTTTTGTGTCTTCTATGGCCTTCGGAGAAGTATCGCTTCCAATCAAATTTCCATATCCCATGAGTGCTGCTTCCATGAGGACTGTACCAGATCCACAGTATGGATCGAGAAGTACATCGTCTTCCTGTGCTTCTGCAAGATTAATCATAATCTTTGCTAATTTCGGTGGGAGCATGCCACTCTTCGCGTCAAAACCAGGTCGGCCAAAGTCTCGCTTGCCAAGCTCTTCGATTGGTTGGATCGCGACGGTGATGAAGAGTTGCTTTTCATGAAGTGTGAGGTCAGTCTGTCTTTCGACAAGATTATTATGAAGAATCGTTGCAGTATTCTTGGGTTCAATATATCTCACAGATCTTTCTTGGTCTTTGAGTTCCTTCTTCGTCTGAAGTGCAATCTGTCTTGCATTGTTTCCAGAGAGTGAGAATTGAATCTTTCCATCTGGTACAGCATCCAGAAGATAGTCTGTAATATTTTGTTCTTTCGGAGATGTCTGTATCTTCAGCGTCCCGCCGAGTCTGTTCATGAGTGCAACTGTGTCTATATCCTTCTTTGTTTCTACCTGATAGAGAGCCTTTTTGCTTTCAAGAACAGTGAATGGGATTTTCCATAAAGAAAAAACAGATTCAATTTCTGCTATAGATATTTTTGGTTGTCGGCCGAGATGGAATAGATATGTGAGCATATGTATATTTTTGGATTATGATAGTATGGTATCATAAAGAGTATCCTTCGCCCAATTTGACATGGCGTAACTCTAGTGATAGGATTTTCTTTATCCAAATACTTATTTTCGCTTACTATGGCAAAAAAAATACTCTTTGTCCAGTTTCGCACTGATGTTTCCCTCGCACACGAACAGCTCTGTGTGAATGAAATGCTTGGTCTAAAAGATGGAGAACTGGTATTTGTGAATGCAATAGAAATAGATGTAACTACAGTAGACCTTACAGATGTAGCTGGTATTGTGCTAGGTGGGTGTGGAGAGTTCTACCTGACTCGAGAAGATGGGATTGGATCGTGGAGAGATGCTACTATGCGATTTTTGGACACTGTTCTAGAAAAGAACATCCCGCTCTTTGCAACATGTTTTGGGTTTCAGTTCCTTGCACTTCATGAAGGGGCCATCATAGTTCAGGATCTGGATGCAGCAGAAACAGGGACATTTGAAATTTCCCTTCTGGATGGTGCTCGTGATGATGAATTATTCAAAGATCTTCCAGAAAGGTTCTGGGCTCAACTGGGGCACAAGGACATTTTGACTGACGTGCCAGATCATTTGATCCCTCTCGCATGTTCAGAAAAAGTGGCAGTGCAAGCATTTCGTTTTAAAGGAAAGCCAGTGTGGGGATTGCTCTTTCATGCAGAGCTTAATAAGCAGAGTATGATAGAAAGGCTTGATCTTTATCCTGATTATGCAGATGAGATCATAGAAACCAAGAAAAATTTACAGGAGACTCCAGAAGCAGGAGGTATTTTAAAGAAGTTTGTTTCCATGGTCCTAGGTGCCTAGCTATCCACATTATAGTTGACAGTTTTTTTCTCTCCTGTAATACTAGAAATAATATGAATACAAATTGCCAATATACATTTATTCGAAGCCTCTTTATCCTCGTTCGCGCAGGCGGTGGTTTGGTTCATGTAGAATAATATATTCACAAAAAACCTAAATCCCCGCCAACAAGGCGGGGATTTTTGTATAGTGGGTGTCTGTAGTGCAGAGGTGCAGTGTAGGCGCGCGGGATACATTTCCCCTTTTGGCGATAGACTACACATCTATGCCATGAGGGGGTTCCCGTTTCTTCCTACCAAAGTCCATTCGAAGAAAGGTGCCAGAACTGACATTTTTCTTTGCAGGGGCTTACCCTTGTGAATTGTACATTTCGATGTCATCAGGAGGAAAAACGTCATGTTCGATTTGGTTAGCCGTGTGCGGCAGCTCATTGCGGGTGATGTACTCAGAAAGACTCTTGAGGTCCACATCCACGATGCAAAGAGTGATTTCCCTCACCTAGGGAAGGTGGAAGGGATCAAGCTCTACTGCTTTCGTTCCTGTTTGCTGCCAGGCATCGCGTTTGTTCTCGGCCGGCGGGATGCGGATAGCGCGCTTTGGTTCGAGGACCTGCAGCGTGCAGGCGTGGGTGCGAGTGAGACCTACTGGATCGAGCCAGAAGAAGGTGTCGATAGTCTCTATCAGGCGGTCCTCAGCGACCGTCGGGCAGTGGCCGCTATCTACGAAGTGCTCCGGGCAGGAGGGAAGATCGATCTCTTCTGTTCATCAAAGGGCGCAGAGGTCTTCTGTGAAGATCTCAAGGTGTCCATCCTGAACTACAGCCTTACTGTTGACGAGACACCGATCGAGTTCGATCGGGCAGCACATCTCTCTAATCCAGACCGCCGTGCGAGCATGGTCTGGAACGACAAGCTGCGCTCTCGTGAAGCAGCGGTCAAAGGCAAGAATACGCGAAAGATCTACCCCCAGCACACTATCTGTCGGAATGAGCAGGAGCTGATGGAGGCTGTTCGAGTCTATGCCATGCGACGTAACTACGTTGTGAAGCTCGACCCAAATGCTGCCAGCACCGAGCAGATGCACTTTTTCCGCAAGGGGGTGGTGCCAGACTTCGGAGAGATGCTGGCGAGTTGGAATCCAGAGGGTGGGGCTATCGTCGAAGGATTCGTCCCACATGTCCCGGCATCCCTTACCTTTGAGATCAGTGAGGGGCAGGCTATCTTTCTTTATGCCTCCCTGCAGAAGCTCAAGGGGATTCCTTCCGGACGAGTGATCACTGTGGAAGACATCGAGGCCGATGATCGTGGTGGGCACGAAGGTAACTTCGTGGGCTCCTATGGCCAGGATCTCGGTGATCTCAAGTGGGTAGAGATCGAGCAGGCCATCCTGTTTGTGCGGCCCATGCTGAGGAAGGTCATCGAAAGTGGCTATGTCGGCCGCATCAACATGGATTTGGCCATGCTTGGAGGGGGACAGGTCAAGAAGCTCGAGTTCAACGCGAGGAACTCACACAGTACGTATACTGCTGCAGTCCAGATGGCAGTGGCAGGCAGATTCGTAGATGGCCATGCTGTGGTCTACGCCGGGAACGTGGATCATGTGAGTGAGACCATCACCTCTTACGCTGCTGCCCGCGCCATGCTCGAACGGCATGGATTGCTCTACCGAGGAGGAGCACAACCCGGTGTTCTTCTCTATCACGCGCCTTTGCTCGCCCACGGCTTGCAGAAGTGCGGCATCGTCGCGATCGGTCATACGATGTTGGAGGTGCAGGCCTTCGCACATCGCGCGACGATGCTTCTGCGGAACTCCCAGATGTCACTGGACTTGGCTGGCTAGACAGCTAGCGGTCTGCGGGATCAGGGAAAAGGGGGTGTGAGGACAAGCGCCTGCTCGTCCTCACCACTCTTTTCTGAGTCATAATTGGTTCACAAAAGAGTAAAAAAGACCTGAAAATGGTCTTTTTTTGCTTGTGTTGACATAAAATACTGCCTCTGATATAGTATGTCTGCTTATTACGTATTTCGTCTCAAGGGTCGAACGAGACAATCTAGTTCTAAGAACAATTATATTATGAAACACTACGAAACAATGTGTGTCATCCCTGGGACTCTTTCTGAAGAAGAAACTGCACCAATCATGGAGAAGGTGAAATCAATTATTTCATCAGAAGGTGGTGAAGAAATTTCTATCGAAGAGAAAGGAAAGAGTAGGCTCACATATCCAATGAAGCATATCAGATATGGGTATTTCTATATTGTCCAGTTTCAATCAGAACCAAGTACTGTCTCTTCTATAGAGAATAAACTTGGACTGATTCCAGAACTACTTCGTCACCTCATCAATAATTTCGATCCAAAACGCAGAGCAGATAATGAGGCAAGTCTTCAAAATTTGCAAAAGCGAAAGGCAATGGACTTCTCCAAACCGCAGGAAGCGATAAAGGAAGAAGTCGTCGAAGAAAAAGTAAAAGAGAGTGTTCTTGAGATGGAGGAAGTAAAAGAAGTCATCGAAGAGAAAAAAACAGAAGAGCCTGTAGAAGAGGCTCCTGCAAAAGAAGAAAAGAGAGAAAAGGTTGATATGGAAGAGATTGGAAAGAAGCTCGATGCACTTCTCGACGGAGATCTCGGTAATGTTTAATTCACAAAGTATATTTATCTTTAATCTATCATTCTATGGATCTCAATAGAGCGACAGTGCTTGGACGGCTCACGCGCGACCCAGAAGTACGTACAACCCCTTCAGGGAAAACAGTTGCTAATATAGGTGTTGCAACTGGACGAGTCTGGACAGACCAGGCTGGCGCAAAACAAGAAAAAACTGAGTTTCATAACTGTGTGCTGTGGGGGAAAATTGGTGAGATTGCTGGTCAGTATCTGAGTAAAGGAAGAAAAGTGTATGTAGAAGGACGTCTGGAAACTCGAGATTGGACTGGAAAGGATGGGGTGAAACGATATCGTACAGAGATCATTGTTGATAACCTTATCATGCTCGACGGTCCACGAGGGGGCGGTCAAGGAAGTGCAAACGCAGGAATGCCACCAATGCCTTCTGAAAACAGTTCTCCATCATCAGAACCAGAAGAGGAGGAAATAAAGGTTGAAGATATTCCATTTTAGGATAAGAAAATCACTATGGCACAAAAGAAAAGACAGACAAAACCATGCTTCTATTGCCAGAATAATCTACATGAGGTTGATTACAAAGATATTCAGACACTCAGACGTTTTATTTCTTCATATATGAAGATTGCGCCACGACGCAGAAGCGGGCTCTGTGCTCTCCATCAACGAAAGGTATCAAGGGCAGTGAAGCAGGCACGAATTGCCGGACTTATGGCATTCGTTTCAAAATAAAAAATTGAAATTCGAGTAACAAAAAAACTCCGAAAGGAGTTTTTTTGTTTGAAGAGTTTAATAAGAAATCAGCAAATAGATAAGGAGTGTCTGTGCTGCAATGACGAGGCCAAGTATTGTTTGGAATGAGACTTTTTTTGTTTTGTGACGAAATGTATTCATGGCAAAGAGTGCTCCAACACTTCCACCCAGGATAGCGAGGAGAAAGAGTGTTTTTTCTGGGATTCTCCTATGACCAAGTCTGGATTTCATTTTATCAAAACCAAAATACAAAAAAGTGACCACGTTGATTATGAGAAGATAAAAGATCAGTATATTTATTGAAAGGGAGAGTGAGTGGAAGTATTCAATCATAGTAGACTACATTGATTCCTCACGTTCCTGAGCATAGTGAAACTTTCTGTCTTCATCAGCGAGGTGTACCAGGCTTTCCCGAATACCATTGGGATTTGCAACATCTCTGAAGACAATATCAAGATTTGATGATGCTGTTTTTACTGTTACGTCACCATAGTTGAATAGTGTTGGAAAGACACCTGAAATATGAGCACTTACATCCTGAATGCGGAAGAGATCAAGTTCGGTGGAGGTTCTTCGGAAGAGTCCGTGTTGCTCCATATCCACAATTCTATCATTCGTAACAATCCACAGGTCGAGATAATAGTCTATAAAATACCCATAAAAGAAGAGGTATACACTCAGAAAGTACACACTTGCACCGAGGACGAGCATCGGATACACAGTTGGACTATCGAGGAGTTCTGGAAAGAGATTTACAACAATAACGTACAAAATTACTGGGACACCCATGAGTACAAAAAACAAACCAAGTATTGGAATAAACGTCATGGGGTGGCGTCTGAGATGATGAACAATCTTCTCGTACTTTTTTTTATTTATAACTTGATTGAGATACATACTAGAAAATATCACTGAACCATTCTGCACTGAGAAGTGTCACTGGTATCTGCCAGTCCACGTCGACAAGGAGGTTTATGGTAAAGTAGAGAGTCAACATAGTAAGTGTAAAAACGAAAAATGTCATGAAAAAACTTGCCATGGTAAAGGATGCACTGGCAACAATATGGTAGAGGTTAACAATTGAGAATACTGAAAAAATTGCCAAAAAGATAAGATAGGCAAAAAGGATTACGTAGAGTGGTATGGAGATCATGTGAGATTCGAATTTTTTATATGGTCGTGAGCCTGCTTTGTTGTTTTCCTTCCTCTCGGTGTTCGTTCAATCATGCCGATCTGCAGGAGGTATGGCTCATAGATAGTCTCTAAGGTGTCAGTGTCTTCGGCTATTGCAGCAGAAAGTGTCCCGAGACCTACTGGACCACCATCAAATGTTTCCATAATTGTTCTGATAACCTGCCTGTCAACATCGTCTAGTCCAAGGTGGTCAATGCGCAGGAGCGAGAGTGCATTTTCAGTGATGCTTTGGTTTATTATACCATCCCCGCGTACTTGTGCATAATCTCTGACACGCCGTAGGAGTCTGTTGGCAACGCGTGGTGTCTGCCTCGCACGACTCGCAATGCGCCTGCAAGAATCAATATCCATATCGATCTCGAGCGTTGCTGCATTTCTAGAAAGAATATGTTCTATGTCTGTATTTTCGTAGTACTCGAGATGGAAGATGTGACCAAACCTGTCTCGCAGTGGTCCAGATAGTAGATTCATCTTTGTGGTGGCACCAATGAGGGTGAACCGTTCGAGTGGCATTCGAAGTGTCCGTGCTGCTGGCCCTTTTCCAATAATAATGTCGAGGGCATAGTCTTCCATTGCGCTATAGAGCACTTCTTCAATTGTCTTATTCATTCTATGTATCTCGTCGATGAAAAGAACGTCGCCCTTTCCAAGATTAGAAAGAATAGCAGCAAGGTCTCCAACTCTTTCGAGCGCTGGTCCGGCTGTCGTTTTGATCTCAGAACCCATCTCATGGGCAATAATATGCGCAAGCGTTGTCTTTCCTAGACCAGGATTTCCATAGAGGAGTACATGTTCTATTGCTTCGTCTCTTGCTTTGGCAGCCTCAATTGAGATATTTAGAGGTTCCTTAATTTTTTTTTGTCCAACAAAATCTACGAGTGTTTTCGGACGTAGTGTTCGCTCTATCTTGATCTCTTCCTCTGTTTCTTCTGGGGCGATGAGCCGTGGATTGAGGTCTTCGTCGAGGCTATATTGTTCTTCTGTCATAGTACTCGTATTGTAGCTTGTGACATGTAAAAAGACAAGAAAATAATGTAAAAGGATATAGTTTCCCAGGTGAGCTGGGAGAGAAATGCTTCGCAATATTGTTCTACATGAAAAAAAAGTGTATAATGGAAATAGTTTTAACGCTTTAATATATTTGTATGGCAAAAATCAAAGAAAGTACGATGCAGCTCACCATAGCAATATTGTTAGGTATTATTGGACTTATTATTTTACTTGTCTTTTTTGTTATTAGGTCTCAAGCAGATGATGCTACAACATCCGGACAGATTGAAAATTCTCTCCCAACAGTAGAGTTAATTCAGCTAGGGGACAGTGCAACTACGAATGAAATATTATTGGATGGTTTTTTGGATTTGTATGAAGACACAACGCGAACAGTGTATCTCAACGGTGTGTATCAGGATCTAAATGGATGTGAGGATGTTGATAATGTTACCCCACCTGCTAATTCCTTGATAGGACTTGTTACCAGAGAGGATATTGCTTGGACTGGCCTCTACGCTACTAATGGTACAAGCACTTACCTAGGATTCGAGGAGTATGGTGGGTGTACCATCAACTGTACTCCTGGAAATGTTACTTCTTCATTCTATTGTCCTATTGATATCTACCATTTTGCAGATGCAACGGATGTTGGCGAACACGAATTAGATGTGTGGGCTGTGAATGTTATAGTTCAAGATTTAACACAAGCACAGGGGGGGGGACAATGGACCTTAGGTACCACGAGCACATTTGAGATGAATACACTGGCCGCAGTCGACGTTGACACATCTATTAATTATGGAAGTGTTACAATATCTGCAACGTCTACAGAAGCAGGGCTTGAGATCAAGAATACAGGAAATGATAATACAACAGATATTACCATGAAGGGAACTGACATGGGGTGTTCCGTTGGTACTATTGATGTTGGAGATCAATGGTTCGGGCTCATATCAGGGACACATGAGAATCAACTTAGTGATGTGTCGAGTTCAACAGTGAATCTTAATCTTGCCAAGCAGCAGTATGACAACGATGCAAATTCAAGTTATACAACTGAAGAATCTACAACCACAATTTATTGGGCGCTCAATATTACTGAGCCGACTGGCGGGGACGCAGTGGCTGGAACCTGTACAGGTACGACTACCTTATATGGGCAGTCAAGTATATAGGGACTTTTTATCAAATAAAAACTCGGCAGATGCCGAGTTTTTTGTGGACAAGTATGTAAAAGTTCATAGTGAGGAGTTCATAGTTCATAGAAAATTGGGTTAGTAGAGCAAACTTTTTTTTACCATCCACATTTGTTTGGGGGAGAAAGTAAGTCTGTGGTATACTATGTTTTGCTTCAATAATTTACAACATCTTGTGTCCAAAATAAAATAGTGACACAAGATATAGTATTATACCTTTTATGCAATCATCAACAATCAAGAGAATTAAGAAAAGAAATGGTGAAATAGTGGAGTTTCATCCAGGGAAGATCCTTATTGCTATAAGTAAGGCTTTTGCTGCTATCAAAGGGAGCGCAGATCAAGAGCTGACTCAGACTATTACAAAGGATGTTCTCAAGAATCTCGAGGAAGAATTCGTGGATGCCGCGCCCTCTGTTGAAGATGTTCAGAACGCAGTAGAATTTGTTCTCATGGAGAACAATCATTTTGATATTGCAAAGGCATATATTATATACAGATATGAACACACGAAGATTCGAGAGAAGAAAAAAGAAGAGGTTCAGAAGAAGATAGAAGGTGAAGAGCTCTTTGTGGTAAAGCGAAATGGTGAGAGAGAAATATTCTCTATGGAAAAGCTTCAGAAAACACTCTCTTACATTGCAAAAGGACATGAGGAAATTGTAGACGGCAGTGTTGTGGCTAATCAGGTGCGTGCAGAACTCTATGAGAATATCCCAACAAAGGAGATAGAGCGCACTATCATCATGGTACTCCGTAGTTTGATCGAACAGGATCCTGCTTTTTCGTTTGCAGCAACTCGGGCACTCCTGATGAGGCAGTATAAGCATGTTATTGGTCATAGTGATATTCGGTTTTCTGAACTTGATGATGATTTGAATCAAATGTTCATCAAGAATATTGAATATGGTGTGCAGGTCGGGAAGCTCGACCCGCGCATGCTGACATTCGATCTTCAGGAATTATCTCGAAGCCTGAAGCATGACAGGGATAATCAGCATACATATCTGAGTGCCCAGACGCTCGTGGATAGATATTTTATGGAAGATCCTGTTTCTGGAAAAAAGTTCGAGACACCACAGTTATTCTGGATGCGAGTTGCAATGGGTCTTTCTCTGAATGAAGAATACAAGAATGAGCGGGCAAAAGAATTCTATGAGGTAATGTCTACTCTCATGTATGTTCCTTCTACTCCAACACTGTTTCATGCGGGGACATCTCATCCACAGATGAGTTCATGCTATATCACAACAGTCGAGGATTCTCTTGATCATATTTTTAAATCTTATTCTGACAATGCTCAGCTTTCAAAGTGGTCCGGAGGTATAGGAAATGATTGGACGAATCTTCGTGGCATGGGCACTCTCATTCGCGGGACAGGTGTAGAGTCTCAGGGTGTTATTCCATTTCTCAAGATCGCAAATGACGTAACTGCAGCCATTAATAGGAGTGGTCGCAGGCGTGGGGCAGTATGTGCCTACCTTGAGTCGTGGCATTGGGATATCGAGGATTTCCTTGAGCTTCGAAAGAATACTGGTGATGAGCGCAGAAGAACGCATGACATGAATACTGCGAATTGGATTCCAGATCTTTTCATGAAACGAGTAAAAAGTGACGAAGAGTGGACACTCTTCTCGCCAGACGAGGTGTCTGACCTCCATCATGTGTACGGAAAAGAATTTGAGCGAAAGTATGAGGAGTATGAGAGGAAGGCAGAGGCAGGGCAGATCAGTAAATACAGAAAGGTAAAGGCGAAGGATCTGTGGAAGAAGATGCTGACTATGCTCTTTGAAACAGGGCATCCATGGATTACATGGAAGGATCCTTCGAATATTCGTTCACCGCAGGATCATGTTGGTGTGGTGCACTGTTCGAATTTATGTACAGAGATTACGCTCAATACATCAGAATATGAGACAGCAGTATGTAATCTGGGTTCTGTAAACCTCGAGAAGCACGTGGTCGGTGGAGAACTCAATCAAGAAATGATCCGAAAGACAGTGGTCACTGCCATGCGTATACTTGATAATGTTATTGATCTGAATTTTTACCCAACTCAGGAAGCAAGGAATGCGAATATGAAGCATAGGCCAGTAGGGCTTGGAGTCATGGGGTTCCAGAATGCACTCTACAAACTTGGAATTGATTTCGATTCGGATGAGTGTGTGGAATTTGCTGACAAAGCTGGTGAGATGATTGCATATTACGCAATCCTCGGGTCAGCAGAGCTTGCCAGAGACAGGGGCCCGTATCAGAGTTTCCGCGGATCAAAATGGGACCGAGGCATATTTCCAATTGATACTGTTGTGCTGCTAGAAAAGGAGCGCGATATGAAGACGACAGTGTCAAAAGATTCGCAGATGGATTGGTCTCCTGTTAGAGAGGCTGTACGCGAATATGGAATGAGAAATTCCAACTGTATGGCAGTTGCGCCTACTGCTACTATCTCGAATATTGCTGGAAGTACACCAGGTGTTGAACCAATTTACAAGAATATTTATGTAAAGGCGAATCAAGCTGGAGATTTCACTATTGTAAATCCATATCTTGTTGAGGATCTCAAGAAATTCGATCTGTGGGACACTGAAATGCTCGGAAAATTGAAATATCATGATGGAAAAATTGCTGAAATTACAGAAATTCCTGCAGAGCTGAAGAAAAAATATAAAGAAGTCTTTGAGATTGATCCAAAGTGGCTCATAAGGGCAGCAGCACATCGTGGAAAGTGGATTGACCAGAGCCAGTCTATAAATATTTTCTATTCTGGAAAGTCTGGAAAGGATATTCATACTATTTATATGAGTGCATGGGAAGCAGGTCTCAAAACAACATACTACCTTCGCACACTTGCCATATCTCAGGTTGAGAAGTCTACTGTGAGTACGGAGCAGTTTGGTTCTACCCATCTGCGTGAAACAAAAAATGTGGGGGTAGTTCAGGCACCATCATCTGAACAGCAGTCAGAAGTTCTTATTCCTACAAAAACATCATCTTCTGTTATGGCGACTGTGCCGGCATCATCTACTCTTGTTAATGAGGAGAAAAAAGAAGAGTCAGAGCTCTGTAGAATCGAAGATCCAGACTGCGAGGCATGTCAGTAGTGAATCATATATGCCTTTAAAAAAAACAAATGAGAGACCTGATATCAATAAGCGCAGAATCATCAATGGTGAAGATGCTGACGTGATTCAGCTCTACCCAATGAAGCACACTTTTGCATGGGATGCATATAATGCAGGGAACGCTAATCACTGGCTCCCAACAGAGATTATCATGCAAAATGATATTGAACAGTGGCGCGCAGATGATGTGCTCAGCAACGATGAGCGTGCAGCCTTCAAGACAGTGCTTGGATTCTTCACAACAGCAGACTCTATTGCTGCGAACAACATTGTGATCGCGATGTATAAGCATGTGACCTCACCAGAGTGTCGCATGTATTTGCTCCGTCAGGCATATGAGGAGGCAATTCACACTCATGCCTATCAGTATATTGTAGAAAGTCTTGCGCTCGATGAAGGTGAAATTTTTAACATGTACAGAGAAGTTGACGCAATATATAACAAGGCATCATTCATCCTGACATTCAACGAAGGCATTTTTGATTCCGACTTCAAGACAGGTACACTTGATGCAGATCAGAAATTTCTAGAAAATATTGTTGTTTTTTCTCTTATTATGGAAGGTATTTTTTTCTATAGTTCTTTCGCTGTTATGTTTGGCTTTCAGCGTCAGAACAAGATGGTGGGAAGTGCAGAGCAAATTCAGTACATCATGCGAGATGAATCTCAGCATCTGAACTTCGGCATTAATGTTATTAATACAATGAAAGAAGAGCAGTCAGAACTTTGGACACAGGAATTCCAGGATCACATAGTGTCGCTTGTTCGCGAAGCAACGACTATGGAATATACCTTCGCTCAGACTGTCTTTCCAAAAGGAATCTTTGGAATGAATGCAGATGGATTCAGACAATACATTGAACATATTGCAGACAGACGACTCACTAGAATTGGCCTTCCAAAGCAATTCAATGTCGCGAATCCATTTCCATGGATGAGTGAAGCAGCTGATCTCTCAAAAGAAAAGAATTTCTTTGAAACTAGAGTGACAGAGTATCAGACAGGTGGGGTATTGGATTGGTGATAATCTTAGAGAATTGTATACAAAAAAATTCTAACAATGTATTGGTATTTTGTATATATTATTTTCCAAAGGTTCTTTTTTGTTTGTAATATGAATCTAACGCCTCATCAAGATTTTTCTCAGAAAATGCTGGCCAGTGAGTGTCAGTAAAATATAGTTCTGCATATGCAATTTTCCAAAGCATGAAATTTGAAAGCCGTCTTTTTTCTCCTGTACGAATGACCAAATCAACATTTGGATAGCCAGCAAAATCCATATTTTCTTCAAAAATATTTTCTTCAAGTGTATCTGCAGAAATTTTTTTTGTAATTATTTTTTTTGCTGCTCGGACTATTTCATCACGCCCACCATATGCCACTGCCAGAGTAAGAACAAGCGAAGAATGGTTTTTTGTTTTTTCTACAATATTTAACAAGGCCTTCCTCGTGTTTTCTGGAAGCTGGGAGATGTCTCCAGCAAGACGAAGCTGGGTATCATGCTTTGTAAAATCCGAAATGTAATTTATTAATTTTCCAAAAAGAGAAAAAAGGTGCTCTAATTCTTTTTTTTCACGCTTTAGATTTTCTGTTGACAGTGTGTAGAGTGTTAGGTATGGTATATTTTTGGAACGAACATGTTTTACAATACGCTTCAAATTTTTTGCACCCTCTGTATGGCCAACAAATTTTGGTAAATTCTGAGTGGTTGCCCATCTGCGGTTGCCGTCCATGATAATCGCTAAATGTTGTATAGAATTTTCTGACACAAGATATTCTTCAATAATTAAATGACTTCAATATGAATTTTCAAGTATATAGATAATTTTGTAAAAATGCAAGTATTGATATAGCCATTTTTCTATGGTACAGTACGGCCGTATATAGATGCCGTGGTGGTGGAATGGTATACACGAGAGACTTAAAATCTCTTACCTTTCGGGGTATGTGGGTTCGACTCCCACCCACGGCACCATTAGGGAACTCATCGGTTTTTTGGAAGCCAAAATGCGGGACGCGCGAAGTGCGTCCCAAGGATTCCCGCCGAATTTCCCAAACGAATTCAGAATTTTTGGCGCGCTGGCGCGCACTAATTTTTCGCCAAGAGACAGGTTCGAGCCAAAGATTTCTTTGGCTTTGACCTTTTTAGCAAAAAGGTCAGTATCCCGTGCGATTCCATCTAGTGTTTGTGCGTCTTTTATCCATTCTTTCATCGGTTCGAGCCAATCATTCTGCTTGTGTGAAAGAGAGGTCATTTCTTCTTGAAGCGACTTCTTTTCAGATAACAATTTTGCTTTCCGATTTCGATAATCTTGTTCGTCAACAACTTGGTACAATAGAGACACAAAAAAAATTGCAACAAGTGCAGTTTTTTTTAGTTATTTCCCAGTTCATTCCTGTAATAATGGTTGTAAATTGACATCACAGAAATGAAAAGTGCAGCAATGATGGGTCCAATGACAAATCCAGAAATTCCAAAAATAATAAGTCCACCAAGAGTTGTAAGAAGAATAATAAGTGGATGCATCTGTGTGTCCTTTCCGATTAATGGTGGCCTCAGGAGGTTATCAATGATGCCAACGAAGAATGCTCCAATGAGAAGAACGAGGGCCTGCCAAAATCCACCAACAGCAAGCATAATAACGCCAGCGATACCAAGGAAGAGTGATGGGCCAATCGCAGGAATGATAGCAATGATAACCATGATAACACCCCAGATAAAGGCTCCTTCTATTCCTGTGATCCAGAACAGTAGCCCACTGATTGTTCCTTGGATGCCACCGATAATGACGGTGCTCTTCAGTGTGGCGCGAGCGGTCGAAGTGAAGCGGGCATAGAGCATCTCTTCATACTTATCACCAAGAGGTGAAAAATGCATGAGTCGTGAGAGCATCTTCTTTCCATCTTTGAAAAAGTAGTAAAGTGCGTAGAGAGACAAAAAGCTCATTCCAATGAAACGAAGTACTACCCAGAATCCATTGAGAAGTCCGGAAAAGCTAGACAGAACAAATGAACTGAGTGATTTGGCGACACTCGTCGCATAACTCACCCACTGGTCTTTGATACTTTCGATATATGGTGCGAACATAGTGCCCTCGAACTTGGAAGAAACTTGTCCAGGATTTTGAAAGAGCTGGGCTTGGGACGCTGACTTATAGAGATCGACAGACTCATTCACGAGGAGAATTCCTAGGAGTGTGAGGATGAGAGAAATGCCAAGGAAAACAATAGCAACGGTAGAAAATGCAGCCAGACGAGGAAGTTTTAAATGTTTGAGCATTCCTTCATACAGAGGAAAGAATAATATCGCGAGGATTCCTGCCCAAAAAAGTGGGTAGAAGAATGGTCGCAGAAGATAGAGTATAGCAATGAACAAGATAATAAGTATGGCAAAGAAAAATGCAGAGCGCATTTTGCCAAAGCTTACCTTGTTGGTGGTGCTTCGTTTTGGCATAGAGCAAATTAACTAACAATTAACAGCGAACAAAGAAAGTATACCAGGGAACGGTATATGATACAAAATTATTTCTTTTCTTCGAATACTCTTCTGATAACTTCATTAATTTCCATTTCATTGATGAGGATGTCGTCGACTGGGAGGTCTGAAAGCATTTTTGCCGCAACATGCTTGATATTCTCTTTTGGAATTTCAAGAACTGCACGTTGTGGCGTTCTTTCTTTGACAGTTCCAAGCTTCTCCAGCTCACCATCATCTACTTTTCTTTTAAAGGTAACCTCTAGCAGTTTACTGTCTATATGGTCATCCATGAGTTTCTTGAGGTTCCCATCATGGACGATCTCTCCGTGGTTGATGATAATCACTCTTTCACAGAGTGCCTCCACATCCTCCATGTAGTGGGATGTGAGGATCACGGTTGTTTTTTCTTTTTTATTATATTCCTTCAAAAATTCTCGAATATTGTTTTGCGAGACAACATCGAGACCGATGGTTGGTTCATCAAGAAAAAGAATTTTTGGAGAGTGGAGGAGTGCAGCTACTAGCTCGCATTTCATTCTCTGTCCGAGCGAGAGTTTTCTCACTTGTACGTCGAGTATATCCTTTATATCCAGGAGCTCAGTAAGTTCTCCTACTGTTTTATTAAATTGTTTCTTCGGGACATCATAAATTTCTCGGTTCAGCACAAAGCTCTCCATGGCGGGAAGATCCCACCAGAGTTGATTTTTTTGTCCCATGACGAGAGAAAATTGTTTTTGAAAATCTTTTTCCCTTTTTGATGGTGTGTGACCAAGTACTTTTGCTTCTCCTGATGTTGGGTACAGAATACCAGAAAGCATCTTGAGTGTGGTGGTCTTTCCTGCGCCGTTTGGTCCAAGGAAACCAACAATTTCTCCTTTTTCTATAGAAAAATTAATTGACTTGACTGCTTCGGTGAAGAGTTTTTCTCTTGAAAAAAGGCTTTTGACAGAATTCCAAAGGCCAGCCTGCTTCTTGTAGTACTCGTATGTTTTGGATAAATTGTCTACTTCTATGATTGGCATATATTTGCTTATCTATTGTACAGGAGATGAAGGTTTTGTAAAAGAAAACTGCCCTCATGGAGGGCAGTTTTCTTGGATTGCAATACTTTAGTCAGTCATCCATTTCTCTTCAATTTTTCCAATGTTGTCAACAAAGCGATCCCACTGATCAGCTGCGCGTTTTAGAGCGGCTTGTGTTTCCTCGACGACGTGCTCTTCTGCTACGCCTGCCCAAAGGTCTAATTGGGCCTCGGCACTGCCGCCCATGACACTACCAATGAGTTTTTGACGAGCTTTTGTTATTTCTGCTATTGCATCAACATACTCTTTTTGTCTGATCTCATCCATTTCATCGTATCCAAGCATTGCTTCTGCAGTGTTTTCATTGGTGCGGATACTGTCGAGCTTATTCTGAAGATTTTCGATACTTTCTGCTAGCTCATGAATATTATGCCAGATTTTTGCATCTTCGAGTGCAACATCTTGCTCAAAATTTCTGAGGAATTCACGATTTATTTGCTCAGTACTTTTTTCTTTCTGAAGCGGAAGTTCAATGACTTCTGCATCTGGCTTGTCTTTTGGTTCCTCCTGTGGAACGAATTTTGGGGCTGCTTCTCCCATAAATGATATAGTTAAAAATGAATATATGTAGTGTACACGAATCAAAAAAAAAGAAAAAGAGTTGTGAGATTTTTTTAGCTTGCTTTTCTATTAAAAAATCGCTTCCAAAAACTTGGCTTATGTTTAGTTTGTGCTTCTGTCCCAGTATTCTGCGCTTCTTGACCAGCTTCCTCTCTTAGCTTATTCATGTCAAACATTGCTATTCTGTCTGGTTGGATATCTCCTGAATCACGCATACTCTCTACCCGTAGTCGCGCTCCTATAGAGAGATTTTCAATGTCACTTCTTCCTTCTGTAAATTCCTGAACCTCTTGCAGAATACCCAGCTCGGCTGCAAGCGTCTCTGCACTTTCCTCTCCAGCTGCTATCCTCTCGAGCACTTCTGCGTCGGGCTGGATTCCTGCTTCTATGAAGGCAGAAAGTTTTTCGAGATCGCTTTGGATTGCTTCTTGTTGAGATCTTTTATCGATGAGCTCTACTTCATTTGATGCACGCTCCTCTAATGGCTTGATTCGAATATGTTTTCTGTACTCCTTGCTTTCTTGGGTTAACCGTTCTAGGAGTCCACTTAGTCTTTCTTTGTTTTGTTGGAGTGTATCAAACTTTTGTTGTTCTTTTGGGAGAGAGTCAATAGCTTCTTGTTTTAACTCCACAATCTGAATAATTCTTCCTTCTGGAGAATGAGGATCATCCCCGATGATTTCTTTTTGTTTCCTGAGATTTATTTCTAGAGCGCGCTTTCTGTCATTCATTTTTTCGGCTTGACTTACTTTTCTTTTTTTTCTTAGGATGTCTATATTTCGCTCCAATGTTGTGATATCTCTTTGAAGGTCTGCTGAAAAGTTTAGAGCTGCATCTATCTTTTGCTCAGCCATTTCATCAGTTTCATCCTTTGCCTCTTCTTCCACTTCTCGTAGGATTTGCTCTTGTTTGAGGAGTTTTATCACTGTGTCATCTAGCTCTTTTCTTGTTTCTTCAATACGCTCGGTGTATGCCTCATCGAGATGTGTAGCTAGGTCAGTATCCACATTTCCTTTTCTTGCGTAATCATACAAAAGATTTGCTTTACTGAATTCATGAATTGACGCTTCATCCATATTTGTTGTAGAGACACCCTTGTCTCTGTTGCGTTTCGACTGTGCTCTTTGTAGTACGCTGTTTTCAATCCCTTTGAATTCGAATCCCTTTCCTTCTCTCCTTTGGAGAGGAATATCAATAACCTCAGCTTTTTGGTTGAATTCTGCAGCTGCTTGTTTTTTTGCTTCGCTAGGTACTTCTGACATATGATGTGAGGATTACTTTTCTCAAAGTATAACACAGGATAATAGCATAAAATATAGGGTTTGTCAAGAATAGAGATTAAAAAAACACCTTTTGGGAGGGTGTTGGAACATCTATCTTGGTCGGTGTCCGGTCGCTAGTTGCGTCTGTGTCTGAGTTCTGTGTACTAGCGACCGGATCACCGATCGTCTCCTTGGTTGGTCATGGCTTGTGACCGCCTGACGCTCTCCTCGATGAACGCATCGACTCGGCGCTCGAGTCGTCTGCCCCAGACAGGATCGTCTGTGAGGAGGCGTTCCTTGGCCCAGTTCACGACTTCGCCCGTCAGCCATGCTCGCATGAGCTTGCGGATACGCTGCTTGTTAATGCGCTCCTTGGGTGAGTCCGAGTCTTCATCCTGTGGAGGATGAAAGTGTCCACGGTTCTCAGTCTGGTATCTACGGACGAGTCTCTGTAGGTACAAGACTTGCATGATCTGGTGTCTTCGAATTTGCTTGGCATCTTCTGCGTAGCCAGATTCCGAATCCCAGAATGCTCTTGGGAACTGTTCCCACGGCATCGGAGGAATCTCTGTTCCCAGATCTTCTCCGAGTATGCCGAGAACCAGGCTGAGCTGTGGTTCGGGCTTTTGGCTCGGGACTGGGTGATCGTTCTCGATCAATCTGGCACGAAGGTGCCAGTCTGGAGTTGGCTCTGCTCCATTGGATGGAGCAGGCGGCAACGTCGTAGTCATGGCATGCTCCATGCACTGCGGACACCTCCGCGTGTCAGACTCTCTAGCATGCAGAGGTACCCTAGTAAAAGGGGAGAGCAGTTTTCGCGCATATCTCCCCTTCTGGGGGAGGTGATGGCGCGAGAGCTTTTGCTCGACGCAAAAAGAGAATTATTTTTCTTCATGCGCTGAGCAAAAGCTGAACTCACCTGACATCTGAATATAGTATATATCTGGAAGTTTGTCAAGGCAAGGTTGTGTGTAACACAAAATCCGCTTATAAAGCGGATTTTGTGGGTTTTGTAAAAAAAGAATTATTTCTCTTTCCTTGGCGGAATGATGAGTGTTTCTACTACCTTTCTAGAGGGGGTATTAAATAAGACTCTGACTTCTTCAGCTCCTGCAAGCAGGGCTTGTCTGTAGGCTTCCATAGCAGCATTTGCCTCTTTATCGCTTTTCCCAGAATCAACAGCATTTTTCCAGGCTATCTGTGCCCTGTTTCTGGCTTCATTAAGTTTTTTTGCTTGAGCATCGAGCGATGCCATAATTGAACTCTCGAGGCTGTCTAAACTTGCCTCAGGCGGACTGTCCTTCGGTGCTCTATGAATATCAATAATGTCTGCCTTTTTTCCAGCGGCATCTGGTGGAAGTGGTGGAGGCACTGCCCTTGCTTCTCTTGTTGACATAGGTGTGTGGTTATGAATAAACGGTTAATTATAGCAGAAAAAGAGAGTCTTGTCAAGATGAGGCGCTGCTGTAGGTTTTTAGTGCCTTTTTCCAAACGTATCTTGTGATGAGTGTGCTGATAAGTGCAGCTAGTGCGCTTCCGAGGATGAGTGGTACGGTAATATTTCCGAGCAATGCCTTGGCTGGAACAGTAGCAATGAAGATAAGTGGAAATACAAAGGTATATATTGCCTTCAGAGCGCCTTTATATATATCTGTTGGAAATCGTGCCAAGTCATGGAATCTCCAGAAGATACTATTCGTTGCCCATCCTTGGATAGATTTGAAACTTATTGTTTTGAACAGGAGATTAATATTGTACAGTACTATTTGTCCACAGAGGAAGGTAAAAATGAAAACTGGGAGCAGTAGAAGTGATTCGAACATGCTTGATCCAGAGAGGCCGTAGATCATTACGGGGATACCAACAAATGATCTTGCAGAATCTTCCACATCTATTCTGCTGCATGATACCAGAAATTGTGTGTCGACTGGTTTTACGAGGAGCCAGTCGAGATCTCCTTTGTTGATGAGCATATCCAGTTGGTTGACTCCGCCTTTGTAAAAAAGCCATGCAAACGCATGTGTGAGCATAAAGATGCCAGTGAGCACGAGTGTATCGTGGTACCCCCAGCCAGAAATATTCCCTATATGGTTGAAGATAATGCTGACTGTGAGCAGAACAGCGATAGATTCCACACAAACCAAAAACATACCAAGAAGAAAATTTTTCCTATAGGCAAGGGATTTCATGAGATTAACCTTGAAGAATTTTTTGTAGAGCTTGAAGTATTTTTTCATATATTTATCGACCTACTGCTTCATATTTTCTTACACCTCTATTCCATGTGAACCAAATAAGAAGTGAAAATACAGTGATCCACACGAGCGCAGTCATAAAAAGTGAAACAGGATTTGCTAATCGACCAAGGAATGCTTGGATTGGGACAAAGATAAGAAATTGGAATGGAAGCATGTTGCTCATTGGCTGGAACCATGCTGGAAACAGGTCGAGAGGAAGTACGGATCCGTTCAGAAATCCTGCGAAGAGGAGTACTCCATAGATGAAGCTTCCCCCACGGTGAACCCAAAATGCAGAGAGTGCTGTGAGATAGTAAATGAGAAAATAGAACGCAAGACCAATAAATGTGAAGAGGCCGAAGAGGGCCCAGCCTCCAGTATTTGGAAACGGAATAGCATTTCTGAATATGATTGCAAGAATGAGAATGATAGGTCCCATGACTATCATGTTGATCGTAGACGTGGCAACGAGTTTTAGGAATCTCTCCAGTGTGTAGCTGAATGGTTTGAGTAGATAATGAGTTATGTCTCCTTTGTTGATCTCTTCTGAAACTTGGAATCCCATACCAACTCCTTCTGAAATTGTGACCCTGAGCACAGTAAGGACGACGTAATAGAGGATGATGCCAGAGAGTGTATAGTTTCCAACGGTCTGTCCACTGTCATACACAGCGATCCAGAGGTAGAGTAGTCCAGAAAGACTGACTAGGTGGCTCACCAAAAGAAGGCCAAGGTTAAGTCGGTATTGAAACGCACTTGAGAGTGCGTTTTTGTAAGCAGTTATGTATTTGCCCATATGATTTCTTTCAGTGCAGAGGCTAGAGGATATCTTCCTTTTTCACGAATTTCCATTGACCAAGAGCAAGAGATCCAAGGCGGAGCTTTCCCATTCTGACTCTTTTGAGATTTTGGATATTATAGCCAATGCGACCGAACATTTTTTTGATTTGTCTATTCTTTCCTTCTTTCAGAATGACGCTGATAACCCAGAATTTTCCCTTTCGAGCCTTTTTTAGAATCTTAATTCCTTTCACACTATCATTTCCAATATTCATGCCACTCTGGAGTACCTTTTCCGCATCTTTCGAGAGTGGTGCGTCGAGAATAATCTCATACTCCTTTTCATGCTCGTATGATGGATGTGTCATCATGTTCGTCAGTTCTCCGTCATTGGTCATAAGGACCAGGCCTTCGCTATCTTTATCAAGCCTTCCAACTGGATAGACACGCTCTGTGATGTCTCTTCTTATTCTTCCAGTGGCTCTTTCTTTTCTGAGAAGTGACAAGATTGTTCTCCCCTGAGCATCTGATGTGCTCGTTATGAATTCGAGTGGTTTGTTGAGAACGATGTAGATGAGTTCGTCATTCACTCTTCTTTGTTCATGGCCCGAGACACTCACTCTGTCAGAATCAGGGTCTATTTTTATTCCAAATTCTTTTATAACTTTTCCATTCACCTCTACTTTCCCAAGAGAAATAAGCTCATCAGCCTTCCGGCGCGAGCAATAGCCCTCTTGGGCAAGATATTTGTTAATGCGCACTAATGGCATAAAAGATTTATATGAGTCTGTCATTGCGAGAAATGAGTCTTCGAATGACGTCGCAATCTCTATAGGTCAACACGGTGGTTTGTTGATGGGGGTTCCGACGTCGCTACGCTGCTCGGAATGATAGGCACTACCGCATAGCGGCTTTTCGCCAAGTGGTTGGCATTTTCTCTATTGCATACCTAAGTGCGGTTCTTGGCATCGTATCTTTTCTTTTCATGACAAAATCAAACACGATTTTTGGATAAATATCCGCGGCCACTTTGAGTGTCCACCCATAGCCTTTTTGGACCAGATCATCTTCATCGAGCAGGAGTTTGTCTGCGATTTCAAATATATCTTCTAGAAATTTCTTTTCCTTTCGGATTGGATAGATGAAGCTGACTGCTGACGCTCTGCGGAGCCATCTGTTTTTGCTAGTGTGCCATGCCTTGGCGTTTGGGACGAACTCTGGGAAGTCAGTGATGAATTCGCCGAGTGTATGTGTGCAGAAATCGTCGCAGAATGCCCAATTGTCGACATATTTCTTCAACCATGCTTCAAATCGTTTGAAATCTTTTTCTTGAAAATCTTTTCGCATTCTTCTCGCCCAGGAAAAGGCAATAACAGTTTCTTCAAACGTTCTCTTTTCTAGGAGTTCCTCACAGAGTTTGAACACGTCTTGTTTTGATTTTTCCTTTGGAAAATAGTCTTTTGAAATCCTTCTTGTCATTGGTGTTCTAACACCGATCGGATTTACTTTTTCCTTGAAAAAATTTGTTGCACCTTTTTTGTACACTGGGTCAACATGTTTGTTTAATTCTTTTCGGATGTTGGTGATGACTTTTGTCATACTTATTTTTTGATAATTCTGACCTTTTCAATTTTCTTATTCTTGACTTCTTCTACGCGAAGATGGACATCTCCAATCTCAATGACTATATTGTTTTTTGGCATTTTCTGATATGTGTCGAGGATAATTTCAGCAATTGTATCTAGGGGATTGCCAGGAATATTGCAGTTGAAGAAATCATTGATGTCTCGGAGGCTCTCCTCTCCTGAGGTAATGATCGTATTTTTGTCCACGCGCTGGATGAGCTGTTTCTCGATGTCATGCTCGTCTGTGATCTCTCCCACAAGTTCCTCGAGGACATCTTCTAGCGTTGCAATCCCTTCGGTTCCACCGTATTCGTCGAGGACGACCGCCATGTGTGTTTGTTTTCTCTGAAATTCGCGTAGTAGGTCATCTATCAGCATTTGCTTTGGCACAGAGAATATTGGTCTGATACATTTTTTGATAGAACCACTCTGCTTCTCATTTTTAAAAGCGAGCAGAAGATCTCTGGAGTGTACAAAACCAATAATATTATCCTGTGTATTTCGAATCACTGGAAATCTGGTGTATGGATGCTTTTCAATCACTTTTGTTGCTTCATTAATAGTCATAGTGTCCTTGATGGAGGCGACCTTGACTCGTGGTGTCATGATGTCATCTGCCGTAATGTCATTGAATTCAAAGAGACGATCTATCATCGCTCCTTCTCCTTCTTCGATTGACCCCTGTTTCGCACCAACTCGTGCCAGGGATCTGAGCTCGTCTTCACTAACAATTTCCTGCTGATGCTTCCCAGCCACCAGTGTACTGATAAGCTCGAAGATTACGATGAGAGGAAACAGAACAATTGTCAGGAGTTTCAGAAAAGGAGAAGAAAATGTTGCAAAGCGTTTTGCATTGTTCGTTGCATAAGACTTTGGTGCGATCTCTCCGAAGACGAGAATGAGGAATGTCATGACACCTGTAGTAATACCAAGCACAGATGATTCAAAGAGATCTCCGGCAACAATCGTTGCAAGCGAGGCTGACGCAATATTTACAATATTATTTCCAATGAGAATAGTGACTAGGAGCCGTCGTGGTTTTTTCTTTAGGTTCTTGATAAGTTTTGCTCGCGCAACTTTTCCTTTTATCATTGCATCTATTTTTGATGGAGTGAGGGTGATGAAGGCAACTTCTGCAGCAGAGAAAAATGCACTGCCAATAATGAGAAGGACGAGGATGAGAATATTTACGAACATAATAGTAATTTTTTAAAATGTAAATTCACCTCGCTTGAGCATAAATCCGAAGCGAATAATATTATATGAAATGAATTCATTTTCAATAGTACTATCAATGGCCATCTGCATTGCTTTTTGAATTGGAAAGAATTGCATATCAATGATTTCTTCGCCAATCTCGCTTTCCAGTGGGTCCACGACCAAATCTTTCGCAGCATAGATGTAGATATCCCAGAGGAGTGTGCTTGCTGGATGTTTTTTTCTTATTAGCTTTAGTTTCTTTGCTCGAAAGCCTGTTTCTTCTCTGAGCTCTCGCTGGGCGGCTTTCCTTGGTGTGTCACCATTTTGATCAACTCGTCCACCAGGGAGAAACCAGACATTTTTATTGTATCCTACGCGTTTTTCTTTGATCAGGAGGAGGCGTCCATTTTCATTCAGAGCAAGGATGCTCACGCTTGCTGGCCGCTCGCAGAATTCATAGATAGTCTTCGATCCATCTGGAAGAGTAATATCCTGATGTTTAATATTAAAGATCTTTCCTTTGAAGACAGTGTTAATTTTTCCTTGCTTTATCTTGCTCATATGGATATAGAATAGCTTGTTTTAGCGGATAATTCAAGCCAGGTGCTCGAGTAGTGTATGTGCCATAAGTGTGCCCGCCTGAGTTTCAAAGGAGAATATATATTGTATGCTTGAAATGAAAAAGAATCTTGATTTCCTCAAGATTCTTTTTTTAGAAAATTTTTATCTGACAATCGCGTATGTGATATATCCAACGTATATGAGGAGGAATATTGCACCTTGCCAACGCTGGAGCTTGTGCTTTTCTCCAATGAACATCCAAATGAAGAGAAGGAGCGTCGCGCCAGTAGTAAAGAGGACGTCAGTATTCACATTCACATCAAATGGAAGTGGTCGTATGGTGGAAGAAACACCGAGCACGAGGAATACATTAAAAATATTCGATCCAATCGCGTTTCCAATAGCCAGGTCAACATTTTTCTTTTTCACAGCTACTATTGTAGTTGCAAGTTCTGGGAGGGAAGTACCAATAGCTACAATGGTTAGGCCGATGAGTGCTTCATCGAGGTGTGCCAAGGTTGCAAGTGTAATGGCACTATCAACTATGACTTTTCCTCCAACAGTGAGCCCAGCAATACCAATAACCAACATGCTAATAGATGTCGACCATGGATAGAGCGTTATATTTTCTGCTTCACCTTCTACCTTACTAATCCCGTATGTGTAGTATATGAAAATAACAAAAAAAGAAAGAAGGATGATGCCATCAATTCTCGAAAGACTGTTACTCATGACCCCATCAAAGAACACATCATTTCCCATGATGACTACCATGACGATGGCAAGAAGTGCAAATGGAATTTCTTTGAATGTCGTTCCTTTCTTCACAGCCAGCGGAGCCATAGTTGCTCCAATACCAAGGATCAGAAGAATGTTCGCAAGGTTCGAGCCAACAACGTTTCCAACTGCCAGATCTGTCGCTCCCTTTGCCGCAGAGAGGATATTAACAATGAGCTCTGGAGCAGATGTTCCAAAGGCTACAATAGTGAGCCCAATGACAATGGTAGAAATACCGAGCCTCTTGGCCATGGATGAGGCGCCGCGGACGAGATACTCTGCGCCACCGACGAGAATGACGAGACCTACAATGAGGAGGAGGATTGGGATAATCATAGATTATTTAGATATGATTCCACCAGTATATCAAAAGAAGAGAATCTGAACCACTTTTATATACACTTATATACACTTTTTTATTGAAGAGAGTGATTCAGCGTGGTACGATACTGACATTACCAATTATATATTATATGGAAACAGAAAAAGAAATTTTAAAACGATCACAAGAGGCAGAACCAACGCGCGAATCAAAAGAAGCTGAGGCCGATCCAGAGATTGAGTCAGCTGCTACAATGGAGCGCGCTGACTATCTGGTCAAGGAGGTCAAACAAAGCAAGCAACAGATGCAAAATATTTTAGTGCATATGCAGCAGGTAACCCAGGCCATTCGTCAGCTACGCGCTCAACTACAGCTCGCAGATGGTGGAGATCCTTCTTCGGTTGCGCAGGACAAACATCGCATCGAGGAACTCAAAAAAAAGATTTCTGAACACAAAGATGAACTCATCAAAATGCGAGATGATCTAGTGCGAGAACAAGTCGAAGAGCTCCGTGATGGTGTGGGGGTCGGGATGAGCTCAGATGAACTTCAGAAAAAAGCAGAGCAGATGGTTGATGAGATGATACATGAGATAGAAGAATTGTAAACATTTGATATGGATTATTGGATGTGGGGTATAGGATAGTGGTGTGGGTAAAAATGGTATTCATTTCTTTTTTTTGGTATACTATTGTCAACAATAAAAAATACTACGCTATGCCAAAGCAACAGAACGTGCGCAAAGGCGTCATCACCGTGGCCGGTCTAGGAACACGATTTTTGCCTGCAACAAAAGCAATGCCAAAGGAGATGCTCCCAGTACTCGACAAGCCTGTCGTTCAGTACATTGTAGAGGAGATGGCGGACAGTGGAATCACAGAAATTATTTTTGTTACGAGCTCTCAAAAGCGCGCCATTGAGAATCATTTTGATAGAGACTTCGATCTCGAGCATCATCTCGAGGAACATGGAAAGTTGGATAGAATAAAACCACTGGTTGAGCTTTCGAACAAGATACGATTTTTCTACACACGCCAGAGTGCCCCGCTGGGCAATGGACATGCGCTCCTGATGGCACGAGAGTTTGTTGGGGATGAGCCATTCGCCTTTTCAGACGGTGACAGTATTATTGACTCCAAGACCCCGGTCATTCGTCAGCTCGTTCGAGTCTTCAACAAGAAAAAGTCTTCTGTCATTGGTGTACAGCGTATTCAGGATAGGCAGGCTATGACCAAGTATGGAAATGTGTATGCCGAATCAACCACAGACAAGAGGACGTTCAAGGTCAAGAAATTTGTAGAAAAACCAACAGTAAATAAAACTTCACCACAGGGACTCATCATCGGTGGAATGAGATATATTTTCACCAAGGATATTTGGAATTTGCTCGAGAAGCAGGGAAAGGGAAGTGGTGGAGAGATCTGGGTAGCAGATGCTGCGAATGCGCTGGCCCGTAGGAAGCCGTTCTATGCGTATGAGTACGAAGGGAAATATTTTGATACTGGGAATAAGCTCGCATTACTCAAGACTGCTATTCATTTTGCTATGAAGGATGAGGATATGCGGGGTGAATTGCCAGAATTGTTTTCGTAATAAAAAAAGTATGGGGAAGAAAAATATTTTTGGGATATTTTCAATATTTTTGGTTATTACTCTGTTTTCACCAACAAGTCTTTTTGCGGCAGACGATAAAGTAGTTGTTCCGTATGATGTGGAATGTCATTGTGAGATGGCAGTCGGACTACTTACCCAGAAGGGACTTGATTTAGCAAAAGCAAATAAGTCGGTTCCTACGAGCGAGATCGCAAGACTTACTATTTATCAGTACAGAGAAGCAGATAAAAAGAGTTTCAAGATATTTGCATATCTTTTTGAAGACCAAGATCCTTTTTTCCCAGTAAAGTGGGCACAAATTGAATTTGCCCGTGCGTTAAACGAAAAGGACTCTGCTGTTGAGTTTGTTAGCGATAATAAATATAAATTAAAGGAAAAAAATATTGAGGCTTTTTCTTTTCCGAGTGCCTTTATTGATGGATTGATCAGTAAGAGTGGTCTTAAACCTTTTACTCAGGATACCCCTATTACAATAAAAAAAGATGCAGGTGCGTTTGCCTGTTTTCCTAGTAACATCAGTAAGACCCATTATCCTCTCATCAAGGTAAGTGGGGGATATTTGCCAGTCTATCTCAATTGTAAAAGTTTAAAATACAATCCAGAGACTACTTTGTTAAAAGGTGAGGCCTACCTGGGTGGCGGAACACCTGACGGTACGGGAACTGGCGGTGGTGGAGGGTGTTATCTCGGTGTCTGTAATCTCAACCAGCTTGGTACCACATCACTTCCACAGCTCATTGGACGAGCCCTTAGTTTTTTGACAGGTATCATTGGTGCGGTTGCCCTTGCTGTATTCGTCTACGGTGGATTCCTCTGGATGCTGTCAATGGGAAGTCCGGAAAGAATCAAGAAAGCACAGGCACTTCTGCTCTGGGGCGGGCTGGGAACGATGGTTATTGTTGCGAGTTATGCGATTGTGACATTTCTGTTTGATATATTTTAGAAATTCACCTAACGTATCTAATTTCTAATTCACCTAATAAAAATTAGAATATTAATATGGAGGGAAGTAAGAATTATGATTTGGAAGAACGAACGGCACAATTTGGTGAGGATGTTATTGATTGGTTGAAGTTTCTCCGAAGGGATGAGGTCACAAAGAGACTTATTTCTCAGCTCATTGGTGCTGCCACTGCAATAGGGGCAAATTATTGCGAAGCAGATTGTGCCGAAAGTAACAAAGATTTTATTCACAAGATGAGTATAGCAAATAAAGAAGCAAAAGAAGCGAAACATTTTATCCGCATGCTCTCCAAAGCGTGTCCAGACAAAGCGACTAGGGAAGAATCCTCTGGAAAGAAGCACATGAATTAAATTTGATATGTATGACAATAATAAAAAAATCAAAGATAACAGAACAAAACAGACAAATGAAATAAATTATCGAATTGAGAATTTTATTGAATGAATTGGGTGAATTAGAAATTAGGTGAATTTAAAAATTATGTTTATGGGAAAAAAGTTTTTTTTACTATTTGCTCTCCTCCTCGTTGGGATTGTTTCGGTTGGTATTGGGTGCAAGGGACTCAGTGCAGAAGAAGCTGCTTCAGTTCGACCAGTCTCACTTGATTATTGGACAGTCTACAATGATGTTGATGAACTCAAAAAACGTGCAGCAGAATACAAGGCTCTCCGTCCGTATGTGACCGTGAATATTCGCCAAGTCAGGCCAGAAGAATTTGATAAACTCTTCATCAATGCACTGGCAGACGATGTGGCGCCAGATATTATATCGATGCATACAAGATCCCTCCGAAATTATCTCAACAAGCTCTCACCAATGCCACAGAGTGTAAATGTAGCGAGTGTAACAGTGAAGGGGAATTATAGAAAAGAAACAATAGTGACACCACTCAGAATTGCTATGCCGTCTCTGGCAGCAGTCAGGTCGAATTATCTCCAGACAGTGGTCGACGATATCATGGTAGGCGGGCAGATCTACGGACTTCCACTCTCTGTTGACACACTCGCCATCTACTATAACAAAGATCTCTTAGATAAAGCCGGCATCGCAGAACCGCCAACAGCCTGGGGAGAATTTCTCGAAGCATCACAAGCCGCAACGAACTACAATTCAGAAGGAGCCATCCTCCAGTCTGGAGTTGCGCTCGGGGGAGTGGATAACATCCAGAATGCACCAGACATCCTAGCTATGTTCATGATGCAAAATGGCATTGACATGGTCAAAAGTGGTTTTGTGAATTTTTCAAAAGGACTTGAAAGGCCAAGTTCGAATCACCCAGCCCTGGAGGCACTTCGATTCTATGCAGATTTTGCGAAGGAAACCAAGGAGGCCTACAGCTGGAATCAGGACGAAGGCGACGCTTTTACAGAATTTACCAGAGGGAGATCAGTTTTCTATTTTGGTTTTGCCTATGATTATCCACGTATTCAAGCACGAGCCCCACAGATGAATCTCGAGGTCATTCCAGTGCCTCAACTCAATGCTTCTGCTCCTGGAAATGTTGCGAACTATTGGATAGAGACAGTTACGAAGAAGTCGGGGGCACCAGACGAGGCATGGGACTTCATTCGGTTCATCAGCGCAGAGGAGAAGGTGAAAGAATATACAGACATCCTCAAACTCCCAAGTCCGTATAGAAAACATATCAAGGATCAGCAGGAGGATGTGATTCTCTCTGCATTTACCAATCATATTTTGACCATTGATAGTTGGTACAGAGGGAGGAATTATGCAGCAGCAGACCGCGCACTTCGAGATCTCGTCGAGAGTTATTTGCTCCCGTATGGACAAAGAGACAATCCACTGCAGAGAGATGCGAATCTAATCATTAATGCTGGAAGAATTATTCAGCAGACACTCTAGTATGAAGAAGTTTACTTTGTTACTCTCCTTTTCTTTATTCGTCTGCGGTTTTTTATTTTTTGCTCATCAAGTGGATGCAGCAGAGGAGACATTTTGTGTATGTGAATATGAAAAGGGTCTTTACGATTATCTTTTTCTTGGGCCTCTGGGGGGGAAGAATGCAAATAAACGTCTGCCTAATTACCGTATAAATGGGAGTTTTCCTTATGTCAAGCCAGATCCAATCACTGTGTCAAGTTGTTTGACTATAAAAGCGAGTCAAGCAGGCTATAGCGCAACATGTTCCATACAGAAGTGCAAAGAAGAGGCAGGGGCCACATATTGGAAAATCATTTCAGGAAAGGCAGCAAATCCAGCTCTGGCACCTTCAACATATGATTGTAAAGTACCTGTGGCTGAAAAGATTTGCACATGCTCACTCGAGGCTTCATATAGGGAGACGTCAAGCGGTTCGTTTGATAAAGGAAAACTTATTGAGCAGTGCAGTATTGATAAAAACAGTATAGATATTGCTGTTGGTTCTGCAATAGAAATCACAACATATGCAAAAATAGTTGACAAAAAAAAATGTCTCAAAGAGTATCCAGCTAAAGGTATGCCTGTCACGGTATTTGTAGTGTCTCCTTGCTCTTCGGTAAGTCAAGTACGGACGGAGACGCTAACAGGTGGTTCGAATAAAAGAACTGTTACTGCTAAAGTAACGTGCACGACAGCAGCAGGAAAGTCCACGACACCTGAATCTCCTCCAGCCAAAGCAGTCGATGCAAAAGCAGTAGACGCAGAAGCAGTGTTGAAAGCACGGTACAAAAGGCCAGCAGGCTATGAGGGTCCACTTCCAGACTGTGCGTTTTCTGGAACATGTAAAGACGTAGACGATCTTCTTCTTGTTGCTATCCGCATTGGACGCATGATATTTGGGTTCATTGGGTCCTTCGCACTCCTCATGTTCGTCTACGGCGGTTTTGTCTGGGTGACATCATTCGGAAATGCAGAGAAAGTGAAGAAAGGACAGTCTGTTGTGGTGGCAGCAGTAGTTGGTCTTGCTATTGCACTCGGCGCCTATGTTATTATTGACTTCTTACTCGATAGCCTCGGAGTGCAGAGCAGCTTTAGGGTTATTAAATAAACTGATATGCATAGAATTTTTGGAAAAATAGGAATATTTTCAATTCTAGTGGCTTTTTCTTTCTTGTCTATGAATGCTGCAAATGCAGCAGACGAATGTTTGTGTAAGTACACGTACGATGATCCAAATTGTAGTATTGAACAAGGTGTTACGCATTCGGCAAATGTAAAGTTTGATACCTATGCTGATGTATCAAGTCTAGATTCTTCCTGTTGTCCGAGTTCTTTTCATAAGCCCACTCTTGAAACAGCTTTTCAGCAAATGCTACTTCTTGCAAATAAAGAGAAAACACTTGGAAATGATTGTAAATTTGGCCCTCTTACTGCCAATAAAATGATGACTACAATATCACCAGCAGTTTCGGTTGGCACTACAGTACAATGTGGTTTGAAATCGGCTGTTACTGTACCGCCAAAAGGATGTGTAGTTAAAACAGCCTCATCTGGCACCAGTGGGGGCACTGGTACTTCAGGGGGAACAGCGGCCTCAGGAGGTACAAAAAAAGTCGATACCTCTGCTACCATTGTGAAGCTAGAAAATCCACTAACAACAAAGAGTGTAGATCAACTGCTTGGAAATCTGATCAAGTCAGCACTGCAAATACTTGGATCACTTGCGCTTGCGGCTTTCATTATCGGTGGTTTCCTTTGGCTCACCTCTGGTGGAAGTCCGGAGCGGGTGAAGAAGGGGACACAGACTATGGTTTGGGCAGCGGCTGGGGTATTCCTGGTCTTGGGAAGCTACGCGATACTCAATACTATCATCACATCCATTGGTGGAACAGGTACTGGAGCACTGAAGGGTGGGTCGAGTATTGTGTATTATAGAGTCGAGGGATTGCCTGCAAGCGATCCAAAATTGGAGGTTAGAGAGGGGTCTACAAAAAGTTCAAAGTCTATTGGGTTTTTCAAGGAAGGGCAGGACTGTGTGAAGTCCACAGGAAAGGAGGAAAATGGTTGGTATCAGGTAGAATTGAAGCCAAATGTACTTGGTTGGTCGTTCGGTGGATATCTGAAAAAAACTAAGAGTGACTGCGAAAATAATAAGGAATCAGCTCCAGCTGCATCTATTTGTAAGGATATGAATAAATGTTGGTATAAAGCTGACTCTGGAAATGTTGTTGCATACTATGCACTTGAGACAAAGGGTAATAAAATAGGTGCTGGTATTGCAAAAGATCCATATGTGTTCAAGAAGAATAAATTTGTGTGTTTTGATGTTTTGACAGAAGAAAAAAATAATTTTGGTACTTGGATCAAAGCAAATATTCAGTATGACAATAGACCTGTTTGGTTCAATACAAAAGGATCAAGTAAGAAGGGAAAGCCTAACTCAACATCAAAAACAATTTATTTTAAAAAAGTAAACGAAGGAAAAAAACCTGGAGATGTGCTAACCGGAACAGCTCTTGACACAGCTATAAAAAATCGCTGTCAGAATGGATCCCTCCCAGAATTGAAACTATACAAAAAATAGATTACAGGCTTTCCCATGTGGACAGCCACCTGACAAAACCTCAAAAAATTGATAGAATATAGATACTTAAAAATTTAATTTCATTTCGAGCGCACTGAGCAGATTATTCTTTCTCTTTTGAGAATCATGATCTGCGCTAACGCTCGAAATGATGATCCCACACAGAAAGGGGGTGAGTACATGTATTTACTCGCAAAACTTGCACAGTATAAAAAGACAATGACCGTACTTGGTGTTTTTGCACTCTCACTTGCATTCGCACCAATGGCATCCGCACAGTATAATTGTTACAATGATCCAGAAGATCCATTTTGTACCAACAAAGTGGGCGCCGCACTTGGTGGTCGTATTGGTGGTGAAGATACAGATTTTATCACATCTATAGTGAACATCATCAACATCATGCTTGGTCTTCTCGGTCTTATAGCGGTGGTTATCATCCTTCTCGGTGGTTTCAAATGGATGACAGCTGGCGGTAGTGATGAAAAGGTCACAGAAGCACGCAAACTTATTTTCTCTGGTATTATCGGTCTCGCGATTATCCTATCAGCATGGGCTATCGCGCAGTTCGTTATTGGAAGTCTGCGTACAGCAACACAAGGTACAGACGAAGCTCCAATTTAGTAACGTCAGAAACAGGGCAGGGGTTCTTCCCCTGCCCGCGCTCTTTTTTCATCAAGGTGTGCAGAGAAAAGGGAATAGACTTTTTCCTCTGTTTATCTTAAGCTTCAATATATGAAATATCTTCACATCGGCACTTTTTTGTTAACAATGTTTTGTTCCCTGCTTTTATCTCCTGCCATCACACACGCACAGCCAGCTGGTGACCCACTTGGTCTCTCTATTGGAGAACAGACTGGATTGCCAAATTCAGACGTCAGAGTGACTGTTGCCAACATCATTCGTATTATGCTCGGGTTTCTTGGTCTTATCTCAGTTGTCATCATTGTTTATGCTGGTTTTAGGTGGATGACATCTGGTGGAAATGAAGAAAAAATAAAAGCGGCACAGAAGACACTCATTGCTGCGGTTATTGGACTTGCTATTATTATGAGTGCATATAGTATTACAATTCTTGTTATTCGATCACTCTACGAGGCGACGACGCTCAAACCCTACGGGATTCAATAATTTTGTTTTTTTATGCATAGATTTTCCAAACAGCTCATCTACGGTGGCGGCCTACTGTTTGGAGTTTTTTTATTTTTTGAAAAAGTACTTGCCCAAGGTGGTTTGGAAAAAGCAGCAGGAAGGGCAGGGCTACCAAATATTTCTGTTGGAAAGGCGATTGGAAATGTCATTGGTACAGGACTATCACTGGTTTCAGTGCTCTTTTTTATTTTGATGATCATTGGTGGTTTGAGATACATGCTCTCTAGAGGAAATGAAGAGACTGCAAAAAAGGCGGTGAATACGATATGGGGCGCTATGATAGGACTCTTTATTGTTCTAGCAGCGTATGCGCTTACGAATTTTGTGTTTGGTGGACTTGGTATTTCTGGAGGTGGTCCAGGTAGTGGATTCAATACCGAGTATTGTCTGAAAGGATGTAATCCAGACAACAGATGTATTGCATATACTCCAACACTTGAGGATGCTCAGAAGCAAGGGAAATCTATGCAGGAGCTTGCAAATGAGCAGCTTAGTACTCAAAAATGTAAGGAAGTTGTATCTGGGCAATGTCCAGCTCAGTGTGGTGGAGTTTCTGGAACGTGTCATCAAACATCCTCAGTCGAAGAATGCAAAGGAAAGGCTGTTGGTGCGGCTTGTGGAAGTGCTGGGGAGAGCTGTAAGAAAAATAGTGAGAATGTTGGAACAGGATCTGCAGAAGAATACACATGTCTTTGTACCGCTTTGGTTTTATAATTTATCTATATGAAAAAGAATATACTATTTTTTTCAATACTACTCATTAGTTTTTTTATTGGTGTTGGAAATGTTTTTGCAAAATATGGTCTTGAGGAGACAGCAGGATATGCAGGATTGAAGGGGTATGGAACGTCACTTCCAGACCTCATTGGTCGAGTGATTGGTGCTGGTCTCTCTATGGTCTCGGTGGTCTTCTTCGCACTCATGATCTATGCAGGTATTTCCTATATGCTCTCGCGTGGGAATGAGGAGGCTGCGAAGAAATCACTGGGTATGATCTGGGCATCTATTATTGGGATACTTATCGTCCTGGCGTCATACGCACTTACGAGTTTTGTGTTCAAGGCGATTGGTGGGGAGCCTGTGGCTGCTCCTCCTACTGGCACTGCTGGAGGAGTCTGTCTTGTAGAGAATCCGGTAGGTGATGACACGTGTATTACTGGTGGAGGATCTGCATGCCCAGGTACATTCTATCAGACAATGGAAGAGTGTAAGGCTGCTGGTGGAGTAGAGCAGATACCTGCAGCTACACCTCAGGCACCACCGGCACCAGATACTACAGATAAGACTTGGTGTCTTGACATCGATGATAACATTTTCTGTCAGGCAGATTATGATGGGAATTGTCCAAATGAGTTTAGTTCCCAATCAGCTTGTGATGCTGAGAAGCTCAAATTATATGGAGTCTGTACGTTGAGGAATGAAATGGATAAAGAAAATTTTTGTCAAACGGAACCTACCTCTCCCGCTGCTTTCTGTACTAGTAAAAAAATGAATGGAAGCACAGTTTGTGATGCTGTGGGGACAAATTGCTATGCTACAAATCTCTGTAAAAATCAAGAGACAAAGACGGATTGTGATAAGCTATCAGTAAATGGAGACTGTGAATGGGTTCCGTCATAATATTTTTTTCATGAAAATAATAAGATCAAAATATTTATTTTTCACTATAGTGTGTCTGCTTGCTTTTGTATTTGTTTTACCAGCATTCGCTGCCAAAACTCTCAGTGATGCAGACACTAACCTAGGAAAAGTGGTTGGCCCATCTGGAGTTCCGACAACGTCACTCCAAGTTCAGGCAGGAAATGCTATCCGCGTCGCTCTGACTGTGGTTGGAACACTTTTCTTTCTCCTCATGATCTATGCAGGGCTCTGGTGGATGGCAGCACGGGGGAACGAGGAAAAGATAAAAAAGGCGCGCGGGACACTCATTGCTGCTATGGTGGGTCTCTCTATCATTGTCGGGGCGTATGCCGTAACCAACTTTGTTATGAGTAGAATTATTCTTGGTCAGTCAGGAGAAGGCCCGCCAACATCAACAACAAAAACTCCTACAACTCCTACCTCGCCTACGACAGTCTCAGGGCTTTGTGTATCTGTATGCACAGGTATGTCTCAGACAGCCTGTGATGTTGCGAGTGACTTTTGTGATTATAATCAACAGTACAAGCTGTGTATCCCAGATGGTGAGCAGATAGAGGACACTTGCGAGGGTCTGAGTGAAAGTTCTTGTACTGGCTTTTGTGAGTATGATAGCGCAAACAAAGAGTGCAAAACAATTTCTGGAGTACCTCCTGGAGTAAATGACAACTGTGTTGGAAAAGATAAAAATTCCTGTAAGGATGAATGTCAGTGGAAAGGTTAATTTTAAGAATTCTACTATGAAAAAATATAT
>JBDROX010000007.1:0-50146 GCA_043809645.1 Candidatus Magasanikiibacteriota bacterium
CCTTCAATAATATTTTGACTATTTGCCCAGTACGAATTGATTACAAAATAGGCCTTATCTACACCTGCAAGATCCATCGCAGATTCCATAAATTGTCTTTGTTGTCCTTGGTACAACATTCTTCCATACTCTGCATAGAGAGGCCCACCAGTTGGAATTGAGTAGTAGAATTGTTCACCAGTTTTTGTCAGATGGTATTTTGCAAAGCTATATTTTGTGAGCGCTGCAGCAGACACCAATTGATTTGATAACACGATGTAGCCATATCCTTCGTTTTGTTCATGAATCCATTCTACTGCATTAAAATCTGATTGGGTTACATTGAGTCCTGGAAAGCGAGCTTTTGTGTTGTATTGTGGATAACCAAGATATAAAGAGATGGTGATAGCAATAAATATTCCAGGAAAGAGGATATAAAGAAAATTTTCTCTCTTCCTCAAAAGCATTTGTAGTATTTCATGTAGACCGAACATTGCAAAGGGAAGAGCAAAGAGAAGACTGAGTTTTATGAGTCTCATTGGGAAATCTCCCTGCTCATATGACACCACGTCTGGAAATACTATTAAACTTCTCAAAAGGAAAGCAGAAAGAAATATTGCTATTCCTGAAAAAAGAAAATAAGCTGAAGCTTGATTTCTTCTTTTCCAAAAGCCAAAACCTGCAAGAATAAGTATGAGGGGAATGATACACAATTGCCAGGTGTAGAGGATTTCAAATACGAGAGTGGAAGTCTCTGCATACCAATATGGTCTGGTGAATAGTGAAATGAAGTTCGGTAGAGCCGAGAGAAGATTACTAAATGATGGAAATCCTAGTCCAAGCATGAGATTTCTGATAGTGAACATCATGGGCGCAAGAAGTGCTAGAACAGAAAGCAAAGCAAAGAATACTATTCGAGTATTTGTATTCTTAAGTTTTTTGATTATGTAGCCACCCAATACAAAGATAAGAAGTGGGGCTCCAACAAGTATGTGAGAGCATGCGGCGGCAAGTGCTAATATTGCTGGAAAAATAATTGATATTTTTTTATGGAGAAAAGTAAGGATAGAAAAGACAGTAAGAATTGCAAAAAGAAAGGCGAGGTTAAATGGTGTTGTAAGATTAAGAAATCCAATCAAAAGTGAAATAAAAGGAATGAGCCATACAAGCATTAAGCCATACTTCTTTTTTATATCCCATGCATGGTAGAGTGAAGAAGATATAAGTTTTGGAAGGGTGCTGGCTGCAAGGAGCGGGACAAGAAATATATCAATATAGAAAATTGGGATATGTGTAAGATGTCTGAGCCATACTATGAAGCTGTATTGGCCAATATAGTAGATCGTTTTTGGGAGAATAAATCCATGTTCGAAAATCCATTCCTGTGTTGCCCTGTGCACAAAGGCATCAAATCCAAAACCAAGTGGGTAGAGAATTGCCACAATGCTAAATGTAATAAAAAGATGCATTGAGCTAAGAAAAAAGACAAGCTTCTTGTGATTATTTTTCCAAATTATAAAGAAGAGAAGGCCTGTTGCGACTGCGAAGATGAGAAAGAATTTTGGAGAAAGAGCATGCCATGGTGACCTCATGAGTTCTGTACTGGCATTAGCAAAAAGTGTCGTTATGAGGCCAATATCAAAAAAGAATAGGCCTATTGGTAGGTAGAATGTCTTTTTTTCTTCCCCAATCTTAGTTTTATTGAGTTTTGGCTTAGTATATATTTCTTTTGAAAAAAAGAAGGTCGTCAGTGGTAATAAGAGTGAGAGTACTATTGTGATTGAAGTGACCCCATGTAGGTAGTAAAAAACAGTATTTAGAATTATTTGACTTGAGAGAAGGAGAAAAAAACCAAAAAAATGATTCTTTTTATCATATTTTCCTAGAAACACTACCCCAAGTATTTTTGAGAGAGGGTGCGCGTAGAGAATCATGGATAATACACCAAGAAAAGCGTTCTGGAATTGAAACATGTTCATTATACAAAAAAAAGCTCCAAGTGATGAGGCTGCGATATAGAATGATTTTTTATTCTGCATGAAATTGCTTTTTTGGCTATGTAGAGCTATACTAGGATACGCCTATTGTACAGAGAATTATGAAAATCATCAATAGATTCAAGGAAAGTCATAAGGATATGTTCGAATATCTACCTGCAGAAAAGGTGCTGCTTCATGATACCTTTCTTGATAGAATTTTACTAAGATTCTTACCAAAAAGTATTACACCAAATGGACTAAGTCTCTTTCGTATTTTGGCTACGCCAGTTGTTTTTCTCGTTATCATATATGGAAATTACACTATTGGAATCATTGCTTTTGTTCTTGTGGCCTTTACTGACGCAATTGATGGTTCTATGGCAAGGACGCAGAATAAGATTACGCTGTTTGGAAAGCTAATTGATCCTCTTGCAGACAAACTTTTTATAGGATCAATGGTGATTCTTCTTGTTTTTACCTATTTTCACTACTGGATGGGTATTGCAATTTTAGGACTTGAGATTGCCATTATTGCTGGCGCAGTCCTTATGAAAGTAAAGTTCAAAACAGTGAAAAGTGCGAATAGGTGGGGGAAGATAAAGATGATATTCCAATGTGCTGCTGTATTTGCCACACTGATTGCTCTCTTAATTGATTTTCCAGTTCTTATGACTGTTGCGGCAGGCCTCTTTGGCTTTGCTATTGGCTTTGCGATCCTCAGTCTGTTTACTGGAGGTATTTAATTAACATGAAAAAAGAGGAAAAGAATATTGTATTTATACTGGGAGTAGCTCTCCTTTTTTTAACTGGAAATTCTTGGTGGTGGAACAATTCGGTTCTTGATATCATACTCCTTTTTCTTATCGTGGGTACGCTCGGTGTCGTTTGGAGAAATATTTTTTCTCTCATTTTTCGAATGAAACGAAAAACATTTGTTTCATATCTCTTTGGGCTTCTCTCGACCATACTCCTTCTTGGCTTCATTAGTTCTGTCTTTGTCGTTTGGTATACACTTATGTCGATCTATGTTTGGTTTGTGTATGTTATTTCATCTTGCATTTCACTGTTGATATACCTTCTTTCAAAAAAAACCTCAAAGAAGAAAGTAAAACAGCATCATAGTTTTCAAATTCCAGAAATTTCCAAAAAAGCACCTGTTTTTTTTCGTGGATATGCTGTACCTCTAATGGTGTATACAATTCTGTGGTCTATATGTCTCTACTTTCTTATTATTTCAAAGAGTACTGAGGTGCTCTTCTCGCCATGGCAAACAATCTCAGAATATTTTTTTCCATTCTTTTTCTTCGCAACAATACTCCTCAGCTTTTTTATTCTTTCTAAGTACAAGATCAAAACACTCCTGTTTGTCCTGATTGCCCACTCATTCTTACTCCATAGTTATTTACCTCTCTCACATGTTCAACCGTGGGGTGGTGATGTGTGGCGTCATTTGGCTGTAGAGCAACAGATGGCAGATGGGGATTTCGAGCCCCCAGTTCTCTTTGGGGACAGTGCCCAGTGGAGGGAGGTGGCTGGTGCTGACCTGCCAGAGGCACTTGTGATTCCGCAGAAGTATTTTTATGGACAGCTGTGGGGAACAACCCTCTTTTTTCACTATACGTCTCATATTGATTTGAAGACACTTAACATCTGGCTTGTTCCGTTTCTCTGGTCGCTCTTCCTTCCTCTTATCTTTTTTTATATTGGGAAGACACTCTTTGGTTCATGGAGAAAAGGGCTTTGGCTATCTTTTTTTAGTCTCACCCCATTTAGTTTTCAGGCCGTAGGCAGTCTATCGCTCCCAGTAAGTCTTGGGTATCTTACTTTTTTCTTTACGCTCATGCTGTGGTTTCGGTATTTGAAGAGTGGAAGAATATTGCAAAGAAGAATTGCCCTGCTCTTTGCGATACTTATGTTATTCGGGTATACACTTCATTTTATTCTGATATGGCTTGTTATTGGAATTTCCTTTGTGGTTCGCCATGTCTTACTGAAAAAGAAGAAATCCGTTTCAATTGCTGGACTAGGAGCTTTAGGAATTTTGAGTGCTTTGTTTCTTCCGGTCCTTGAGTTTGTTGGGAGAACTAGCAACTTTCCATCGTATTGGAATTTGGCGGAACAGGGAAAGCAGATGGTGGGGCAATTTAGTGGTTGGTATTTTGCTAGTAGCATTAGGCCGCATGATATCCTGAGTGGAAATATATTCTTCAACCATACTCCTGACTACGCCTTTTCTTCTGGGCTATTTAGCAACTGGCGATGGCACATGCTCATTGGCATGATTCTTTTTATTGGCTTAGCAAAGCTCGGCTTTTGGAGGATATTAAGGAAGAAGTCTCTGGAATTACAAGTTTTCGTTTTTTTAAGTATTTCAACGATCTTTGGATACCTCATTGGTTGGTTTATTCTTGTTGGAGATAGATCCTTCATCCGTCGTCTCGATGTTATGCTTGCTTTTGTTATTATTGTGCTCGTCTTATTTTCTTTTGAATTCATTGTAAAATTTAAGAAAAACTCTCAATTGTTCATTGCTATTTGTTTATTATTATTCATTTCTTGGTTTGGAATGACGGCCTATGCGTCTGGGCCAGACATGAGAGTAGTAAGTCAAGATGAGTATGATGTAGCGCAGTATGTCTGGGATGGAATTGATATGGCTCAAGAAAAACAGTGTGTTCTTGCAGACACCTGGATTCTTCTTCCACTCGAGGCATTGTCTTCTCAGAAGATTGTTGGTGGAGGGTTTCCAATCGATAGTCAGTTTGGCCAAAAGGAGCTGGTAGTTTTGTCGAATGGTATACAGGAAAGTCCTTCTGAAGAAATTTTGAGAAATATTCATAGCACATCAGAAAGCGGTGTGTGTGCAATTATCGCAACAAGTAAGAACATGCAGACTGCTGATAGAGATATTCTTAGCACGCTTACAAGTAGCACACCCAAACAGATAGGGAATCATTTTATATGGATTTCTGAGTTGAAAGAGGGTTTATAAAATTGTAAGCCATACAAGTACACACATTAAGTTTTTTATATATGCCAGATTGTATCTTTTGTAAAATTGTAGGTAGGGATATTCCAAATTACACTGTGTATGAAGATAATCATGTTCTTGCATTCTTGGATATCAATCCAATAGCAAAAGGCCACACTGTGCTCATCCCAAAAGTTCACGCAGAGACAGTATTTGATCTCAATGATGAACTTGAAAAAGAGCTTTTTCCTGCTATCGACCATGTCATGAGTATACTTCAGGACAAATTGAGCCCAGACGGGTTCAATGTTGGTTGGAATCATCTGGGGGCTGGAGGTCAGGTGGTCCTACATCTGCATATTCACATTATTCCACGGTGGGATTGTGATGGTGGTGGAAATATTCATTCTGTAATTAATAATCCAGGAAGTGTGTCGGTTGAGGACGTCGCTTCTAAATTTTAGTGTATGAAGCATCTCAAAAAACTCTCTGAAGAAACACTTCATCAGAATCCTTGGTGGCAGTTGAAGCATGACGTTTTCGAAAAGCCAAGTGGAGGGCCAGCCGACTACTTTTATGCTGAGACGAATGGGATGAGTATGGTTATTCCAGTACTTTCTGATGGAAGAATTATCCTTGTAGTGCAGTACAGATATTTATTTGATAAGCCAAGTATTGAATTTCCTGGTGGAGGAATCAAAGAGGGAAGTGATTCACTCAAAACTGCGCAGGAGGAGCTTTACCAAGAAACAGGGTGGGTTGGTGCAGAGTACAATAAAATAGCAAAGTTTGAACCTGCAAATGGATATGTAAAGGATGAGGCACATGTCTATATCACGCACGCTGTGGATCAGCACGAGGCACGGCCAGATGAGACAGAAGATATTGAGCTTATCTACAGAAGGCCAGATGAGATAGAGGAGATGATAAAAAGAAATGATATCTGGGATGGGATGAGCGTGGCAGCGTGGTGTTATGCGAGACATATGTTTTTTAAAGAATTGTATCCAGAAGAGATACCGGTTATCCAAAGTATTCTGAAAAATTTTTTTGACACAGACAAATAATCGTTCTACTATATGGCAAGTGAAGAAAAAAACACAAAATTTATTACCAGGTATGCCTTTGAGAAAGACAAAAGCAGACCCGGTCGATCTCTTCAGTCTGTGAAGGTTGGGGGAGTCTTTATTTCGCGTCTCGAGGTAGAGCCAGGAAAAGTTGTGGGAAATATCTATTACGAAAAGACCAATCTCATTTTCTTTGTGGAGAGAGGCCAACTAGATTTCAAGAGTCTACAACTCAATACAGGAGAGAGGGATGAACGATTTTTTCGTTCTGGTGATGGGATTATACACGTTCCACCGAATGTGGCACTGGCATTTTATAATAGGTTTTCAAATCTTGCAGTTGTTATCATGCTTTCTGATCAACCCGTTCGGTCAGTGGATCAAAAAGAATACATACTATTTATATAATATGAAATTACTTGTTACTGGTGGGGCTGGGTTTATCGGCTCGAACTTTATTCATTACTGGCTAAAGAATCATCCAGAAGATACAGTGGTGAATTTTGACCTGCTCACATATGCAGGAAATCTGGAAAATCTCAAAGAAATTGAGAATAATCCAAACTATACATTTGTAAAAGGGGATATTTGTGACAGAGATGCAGTTATGGAGGTAATGAAGGATGTTGATATCGTTGTGCACTTCGCAGCAGAGAGTCACGTTGATCGATCTATCATTGATTCAAGTAGTTTTATTAGAACCAATGTGCTTGGAACTGGAGTATTGCTCCAAGCTGCCAAGGCTCTTGGAAAAAGATTTCATCATGTATCGACTGACGAGGTGTATGGTGCTCTGGATCCACACGACGCGCCTTTTGATGAGAATACATCCTACGCACCAAGGAGTCCGTATGCAGCATCCAAAGCATCTTCTGATCACCTTGTACGGGCATACTTTACAACATATGGATTGCCGGTCACAATTTCAAATTGTTCGAATAATTATGGACCATGGCAGTTTCCAGAAAAAATTATTCCTCTTTTTATCTCAAATTTGAAAGAAGGGAAGACTGTGCCTGTGTATGGAGATGGCATGCAGGTGAGAGATTGGATCCATGTAGAAGATCATAATCGGGGAGTTGGCCTTATTATCCAAAAGGGGAAGATAGGGGAAACCTATTGTCTAGGAGGAAAAGATAGTGAGGTTGCCAATATTGATCTCACAAAAAAACTTCTTCACCTTCTGGGTAGAGATGAGTCTGCAATTGAGTATGTCAAAGATAGACCAGGTCACGACAGGAGATATGCAATAGACTATTCAAAAGCAACCCGAGAACTTGGTTGGGAGCCACAGATAGATTTTGAAGAAGGTCTGAAAAAGACAGTGGATTGGTATCTTCATCATCTCGAATGGGTGGAGCGGTGTAAGAGTGGTGATTATCAGGATTATTATGATGAGTGGTACAAAAATGAATTAAGAATTAAGAATTAAGAATTATGAAGATTTTAATATTGGGAAAAGGTTTTGTGGCGACGCGATGCATTGATGCGTGGAGTGACGCTGTGATGCCTGGGACAAAGATTCATACAAAGCAGGACATGCTTGATTTGCTTGACGAACATAAGCCAGATGTTGTGCTTAATGCTGCTGGTGTCACGGGTCGACCGAATGTCGATTGGTGTGATGATCATCAGGTTGAGACTATTGAAGGGAACACAGTGCTCCCAATTGTCGTAGCGCTAGCGTGCCAGGAAAATGGAGTGTATATGCTCCATGTTGGATCTGGTTGTATTTTTTATGGGGACTCACCGCATGATGATAAGAGGTGGCGAGAGAAAGATTTTGGAAATCCAGAGGTTGTGTATTCAAAATCGAAATACGCTGCAGACCTTGCCCTTTCTGTTTTTGATAATATAGGTATTGCTCGCATACGTATGCCAATCGACTGGATTCCATCAGAGCGAAACTTGATAGATAAGCTGGCTAACTATACAAAGATTATTGATGTAGGGAATAGTGTGACGATTGTTGAAGATATGAAGGATGTGTTTCGTCAGCTTCTCGAGAAAAAGGCAGCAGGAATATTTCATGTCACAAATCCAGGAACGCTCAAACATAGAGAAATAATGGAGCTCTACAAAGAGCTCGTCGATCCAGGACACACGAATGAATGGATTGATAATGATGAGCTGGTCAAGCAAGGACTTGCAACCAAAGGACGATCAAATAATTTTCTTGCGTCAGAGAATCTAGAAAAGATTGGAATTTATATGCGAGATGTCCATGAAGCAATTCGCGAGACGATGGAGAAATATGCAAAGGCGAAGAAAGATGGAATCCACTCAGATCAAGGACCGAGTGGGGGAGTGTGTGGGGTTTAGTAGAAAGTTGAAAGTATAAAGTATAAAGACAACCCTTTCAGTGGTTGTTTTTTTGTCAGAATATGCTAGACTCATGGTTGCATAATTCGTTGCAATAGAAATAAACCAGGAGGATGTTTTTTTTGACAAAAGAGAAAAAAAGAAGACGTCGCCAGTAGTAGATTGCCGACACTACCTCGGTGGTCGGGTCGTGAGCTGGCATCGTCATAAGTTCGGACACCTGTCCCCGAGTGATCATACGAACTTTCCACCGAAAGTGGAGTGGGCTGGGACTGTACGCGATCATCTCTGGTATGGCTACGGGCTCGATGAGATGGAGCGGCGTGCAGGTCATGCCCTGATTGCCACCAACCAGATCTACACGGTCGTGCAAGGGCGCATCTGGATTGAAGTCGAGCATGCAGGGCTGTGTGAGAAGATTCTGCTCACAGATCACATGAGCCTCTTCAACGGCAAGTTGGTCTGGCACACAGTCTGGACAGACGACCACGAGTCAATCCTTATGGTGCTCGCGGACAACGAGTACGATCGTGATCAGCTCTACATCGAGGACAGAGAAGAGTGGCAGAGACTTACTGCCCTTACTGTCCTTACTTAGGAAGAAGGAAGTGCCCCATAGACTCTGATTGAATTATTTGCTTGCTTTCAGAGATGGGGCGCTGACAAAAAAAGCTCTATACAGGGCTTTTTTTTGTTGCTATATTGACAGAATCGTTACAATGTTGTTACTTTTGGTGGGAAGTGGCTGATTGTCTCTGGCCGCGCAATTCACAGGGCAAGTTGAGTACTTGCATCAATCAGGAGGAACTGAGACATGAGGAACGCTCTTTTTAATATCTTCGTGGCTAGTGTTTTCACGATCGCCTGCAGCGACCCGGGCGGAAGCCAGGGGACGCTCCAGCAGATGCCCAAGTCATGCGACGACGGCATCTCATGTACGGCGGATTACACCGCTGCGGACGGTTCATGCGTCCACATCCCGCAGGGGAGCTGCTGCCAGGATGACCTGGACTGCAGTGATGGCAACCCGTGCACCGAGGACAACTGCAGATCCGATGGAAGTTGTCAGTACGTCGAGCTGGTCTGCGACGACGGCATCGACTGTACGGTGGACTCCTGCATCGCCGAGGCCGACGACGCGGTGTGTGTCTTCAAGCGCGATAACTCGCTCTGCTCCACGGACATGGTGTGTTCGGAGTGGGCACGCGGTTGCGCCGAGTGTCAGGACTACAAGGACTGCGACGACGGCAACAAGTGCACGTACGACAGCTGCAACTACGACACCGGCATCTGCGAGAACAGGCCGAACGAGTGTGAGTCCACCGCGTACGGTGTTGAGTATGCGTGCAACCCGGAAACTGGCGGTTGTGAGCCCGATGGGGTGGAGTGTCTGACCAACTGGTACTGCAAGGACGGTGACCCTTGTACCGACGACGCGTGCAACCCCACGACAGGGAAGTGCGAGAACGTCTACGACGAGCTCTGCATCCCATGCACGGATGAGAACTCCACTGCGGTCTGCCCTGAGCACATCACGTGCAAGGGGCCGAAGACGGCTGCGCAGTACACAGGCCTGTGCAATGCAAGCCTTGGCAAGTGCGAGTATTTCACCCCGCACTGCCAGGATGGCGCGTGTGTCATCCGAAACTGCGTCGAAGGCGCTGGGTGCGTCGATGAGCCCAAGTGCACTGGTTGTAATGGATGCTACGCCGAGACAGGTGAATGTCTGCCTGAGCTGGCTAACGGCTGGGCATGCGATGACGAGGACCCGTGTACCAAGAACGACACCTGCCAAGCAGGGTGGTGCGCTGGCAACGAGATCGTGTGTAATGATGGGAATGAGTGTACCGACGACACATGTTCCCCGGCAAACAACGGACCTTTCTCCGGCGGAGGGGGTCCAGCTAATCTTTCATGCTCGTATGAGAACAATGGCACTGCCGAGTGCATAGCGCCGAAGATTGGCTTCCAGTGTCAGACTCAGGATGGCCAGTCATTCCTGGGCTGGAGGTATTACATCTTCAGCGGTGGTCCGAATACGGAGAGTAAAGGTATTTTATTCAGTGACCAGACCAATGAGAAGACAACCATCGAGGGTGCCTACGCGGGATGGGGCTTCAACAGGGTCTGCTTCACCATCGAGGTAGCAGAACCTACTGCAGACGACTGGGGTATGTCCTATTATCCACCGCAGTATCTCGGCCAGGAGCACTGCAGCTGCTTGGTTAACGACGTGGATACGCCGGACATAATGACTTATATGGAAAGCGTTCTCACGCAGAGTGTGTACGGATATGACCAACCGTTCACCTACAAGCTGGAAGAAATTCCGGTTATCTGCTGCAAGTTGTAGCAGAAGAGCAAGGAGGACAAGGAGACGTCCTGCACCTACGACTTTCGAGTTGTGGGTGCAGGATAAGGAAAAAAAGCCTAATTATAGGCTTTTTTTGTTACTTGATTTTTTGGCTGAGATAAGGTAAAATCTTTATAGATTGTTGAAAATATATGTTTCAAAAAAGAGGTTGGCCAAAGAAAAGAAGAAATTTATTCCTCCTGTATTTTTCAGTGTATTTTGTCATTCCAACACTTGTTGTTATTGAATTGCTCGAAGAAATTTCACCTTGGTCAGTAGAAAATAATGATTTGATTATTTTTATACTCATTGGTACAGGAATATACGCATTTATTTATACACTTAGACACTGGCCAAAGGGTGATGTTGAGATGCTTCAATTATTTTTGCCATATGTGGTTTCTCTTGTCTTGGCTGTTGGTATTTCTGGTGCAGAAGGTTTGAAATCGATTTTTGTTCTACATGGCCTCATAAACCTACTTGGTCTGTGGCTTGGAGTTTCTGGCTCTGTTATTGTGAGGGGAATTACAGATAAGAAAAAAGGGAAACGAGTATTTAGAATTCAAAATAGAAACTATTTTGAATATCATCCTTTTTGGATAGTGCTTGTGATATTTGTATATGCAACATGTATACTTATTACATTTCTTGTCTTTTATATAAAAAATCTTGAGCTCTCTCCAGTATATTTTGGTTTGTATGTCCTGTTTTCAATCGCTATGATTGCTCTCACACACTATAAGTATACATCCTCTGGAAAGATGTTTGAATAATTTATGGATTTATCTATTATTACAGTCACATGGAATGCAGAAAAGGAGATTGGGCGCCAGATCCAGTCTGTTTTTTCTGGGTGTAAGAATATTGATTGCGAGATTATTATTTCTGATAATGGGTCGTCTGATTCTACAGTAGAATTGATTCGAAAGCAGTTTTTAGAAGTTGTAGTTATTGAAAACAAAGAAAATATTGGATTTGGAGCAGCGAACAATAGATGTGTTCAAATAGCAAAAGGTGAATTTATTTTATTTCTCAATCCTGATATGAAAGTAGAGGAAGGGAGTTTGGATACTATTATTGATTGGATGAGGATACATTCAAGTATTGGTATTGCTAGTCCGAAGCTTATTGATGAAAATGGAAATTTCAATTGGGACGCTAGTCCTAGGAGGTTTCCAAAAGTTTGGGAGCAGGTTGCGCTTATACTAAAGCTCCCTCATTTATTTCCAAAGATTCTTGATTCATACTACATGAGAGACCTAGACCCAGATAAGGAACAGGAGGTTGATTCTGTGCGCGCTGCTTTTATTATTGTGAGGAGAGAATTGATAGAAAGGCTTGGGTGGGCGTTTGATCCAAGATATTTTATTTGGTTCGAGGATGTAGATATCTGTCGTGAATGTAAAAAGAATGGTTTCAAGCTTGTATATACACCAGTGATATCCTGTATAGATTATGTGGGGCAGAGTTTTAAAAAAAGAAAAACTCTTTGGAAACAGAAACAATTCACAAAGTCTATGCTCCAGTATTTTCAGAAGTGGGAACCTTGGTACAAGTGGATATGGATTGCTCTAGTACGACCAGTCGGTATCTTACTTGCCTGGGTCCATGATTTTTTTGTAAAGAAATAGTATGAAGAAACTTTCAGTTCAACTCGTGACCTGGAATGGAGAAAAGTATATTCAATTTCTTTTTGAATCACTGCGAAATCAAACTTTCAAAGATTTTTCTTTGTATATTTGGGATAATGATTCGTCTGATGGTACTGTGGAGACTATTGAAAAAGAAATTGTTGAAATGGATAATGTTAGTTTTGAAAAGCATTCTGAAAATATTGGATTTGCTGGTGGGCATAATGAAGTCTTCAAAAAGACTCAGAGTAATTTTGTTCTTCTGCTGAATCAGGATATGTATTTAGAACCTGATTGCTTGGAAAAGATAGTTAGTTTCATGGACAAGAATGAAGATGTTTCTGCATGTTCTCCACGACTCATGATGTGGAAGTTTGAGAAAGGGAAGACCGGTTTCACAGACAAAATAGACAGCTTGGGTTTAAAAGTATTTCGAAATAGGCGAGTTATTGAGTTATATACGGGAGTGGATTGGTATGATCCTATGAACGATGAACTAAGAACTAAGGACTCATTGGAAGTGTTTGGTGTATCTGGGGCTTTTCCAATGTATCGCCGAGACGCACTTGCAGAAGTGGCTTTCGAAGATGGGAGTTTTCTTGATGCTGAATATCACTCATACAAGGAAGACGTTGATCTTGCATATCGCCTGAGGCAGATTGGCTCAAAGGCATATGTTCTCACAGATGTAGTAGCCTTTCATGATAGATCAGGCGCTGGTCCAAAGGATCTGACAGACACCGATGCTGCCAAGAACAAGAAAAAACAGTCGTCATTGGTGAAGTATCATAGTTACAAGAATCATTTCATGACACTCTATAAGAATGAATACTGGCAGAATCTCCTTCTTGATTTTATTTTCATAAAATGGTATGAATTGAAGAAGTTCGTGTGGTTTCTAATGTACGATAGAACTGTTTTGAAGGGTCTAAGAGAAGTTTGGAAACAAAGGAAATTACTCAGGAAGAAGAGAAAAAGAATTATTGCTTCAAGAAAAATTAGTTGGAAGGAAATGAGATTTTGGTTTCAAAAATAGGAATATGAAAGACATTAGTATCGTGATTGTGAATTATAAGATGAAGGAAGACATAGAGAAATGCCTTGTTTCTTTGTATAAAGATATTGAGGGGCTTCCACTGGACATTGGAGTTGTTGTAGCTGATAATCATTCTGAAGATGGAATTGACGATTTATTGCGGGAGAAGTTTCCAAACGTAGAAGTAATTATACAGGAAACAAATCCTGGATTTGGAACATCACAGAATGCTGGCATGAAGAGAAGTGAGGCATCATATTATTTTGTATTGAATCCAGATACTGTTTTTTCATCAGATTCTTCTATCATCGCTAGAATGCACTCCTTCATGGAAGAGTATAAGAAGATTGGGATGATTGGTCCAAAGATCATTTATCCTGATGGGTCGCTTCAGTACTCATGTTGGAGATTTCCAAAACATTTGCAGCCGCTCTACCAGAGGACCAAGCTTGGGAAGACAAAGAGGGGGAAAAAGAGAGTCGATCATCATCATATGACGGCATTTGACCATAATGAAACTCGACCAGTCGACGCGATTATGGGCTCTGCAATGTTTGCCCGCAATGAAGCTGTCAAAGACGTTGGAGTGTTTGATGAGCGATATTGGATGTACTATGAGGATATTGATTGGTGTTTACGGATGTGGGAGGCTGGCTGGCCAGTTTATTATGTTCATGATATTGTGATTATACATGCACATGGTAGGGGAAGCGCAAAGGTGTCTGGTGTTTTCAAAGCATTTATCAAAAATAAGCTTGCACGAGTTCATATCTACAGCTGGCTCAAGTTCATTTGGAAATGGAAAGGGAGGGTAAAACTCTATACCACGAAAACATAGCTTTTATGGAAGAACAGAAACCAAAAATTGCAATTGTGTATCTATCGTTTCACTGCGAACCGTATATTGATGATGTCGTGAGTGCACTAAAGAAATTGACTTATCCAAAAGACAGGATAGAATTCATTATTGTAGATAATCCACACCCGAAGCATGGATCTTCTGTTCGATTTATTCAGGATAATGTCATGCGTCTTTCTGGAAAGGAAATACCTCATGTGACACTCATACCACAGAGTGAGAATACTGGATTTGCTGGTGGAAACAATGCAGGTGTTCGGTGGGCGCTAGAACACGATTTTGATTATGTCTATTTTCATAATAATGATGGGTTCATGGCGGCCAATAGCCTGGAACCAATTGTAGAGGCAATGGAAGATGATCTGTCTGTTGGTGCAGCCCAATCACTCCTTCTACTCCATCCAGAAACTGAACTTATAAACTGTACTGGAAACTCATTCCAGTATCTTGGGTTTGGATTCTGTGATGAGTATAGAACGAAGATTGATGAGATTGAACTTCCTCAGCTCAAGGAGATCGCATATGCCAGCGGTGCAGCATTCCTCATTCGCACAGACAGTATTCGAAAGTACGGATCATGGGATGAGGATTTTTTTCTCTACCATGAGGATCTAGAGTGGGCATTTCGTCTACGTTCAGTAGGAAAGAAGATCGTGCTTGTTCGAGACTCAATCTTTTATCACAAGTACCAGTTTAGTAGGAGTATAGAGAAGTTCTATTGGATGGAACGGAATAGATACGGTGTTATGTTTATGTTCTTTCGTTGGCCAACATTATTGCTTCTTTTGCCAATGGCGATTCTTCTTGAATTTGGTCTTTGGTTTTTCAGCATTATCAATGGGTATTTCGATAAACGTGTAGAGTTATATAAGTATTGGCTAAAACCCAAGCACTGGAAGTTCTGGTATGGAAAGAGAAAAAGAATACAGAAAATTAGAAAGGTAACAGACGGGTATTTACTTAAATATTCAGTACCAGGAATTTACTTTCAAGATAAATCAGTAGACAATCCACTCGTAAGGTATGTTGCAAATCCTGTCTTGACTGTGTACTATTGGGTGGTAGTGAAAGTTTTGATTTGGTGGTAGTGAAGCACAAGACACAATATATATAGCACCAGGCATATGAATGAAAGAATAGAACATAGATTTATTATAGGCTCTGCAATTTTAGGCGGAACAACATTTTTTGTTCTCATATGTTTCGTGTTGTGGTTTTTCTGGTCAATGTTTGGGGGATATATTTATTCATATAACACGGATGGGGTACAAATTTCAAAGACCTGGGGGCTTCTCGTGAAACCCAAATTGACACGGAATGATAGTAGAAAATATATATTTGGTAATCATGATAGAGGAAATTCCTTTTTGACAAAGGGGACGTGTGAAAAAGCAGCGTATAGGTATATAGAAGAGGAAGGTTTTGATTCGTCTAGTAGTAGATATATATGTATGACTGAATGTCTCCCTTTTCATTTTTTAGAGCGTATCAATCAAATGGTAGATTATGATAAACATTGTAAATTTTATGAAGAATGTGACGGGTCTGGTTGTAGTAAATTAATTGAAAGCAAAAATTTTCAAGAAACGCTTGAAAATTATAAATTATAAATTATAATATTTAGATTCGAAAGATACTTCGTCTAAAAAGGCTCAGGACAAATTGAAAATATGAAGATTAGAAAAGCAATTCTGACTGGAGGCGGTAGGGCAACTCGGCTGTATCCGATAACAACAACAATTAATAAACATTTACTTCCTTTGGCAAACAAACCAATGATTTTTCATGCTATAGAAAAAGTGGTTGAGGCAGGGGTCAAAGAAATATTTATAAATGTAAATCCTGGTGAGACAGAGCTACAGAAGTATATTGGTGATGGAGGGCACTGGGGTGTTAGCGTCACTTTTTTCGAACAGACTGGTGGGCCACAGGGAATCGCTCATGTGGTGAGTGAGGCAAGAGATTTTATTGGAAATGATCCCTTCATTTTTTATCTGTCAGACAATATTCTTCTCGGGAGTATCAAGGATATGGTAGATGAATTTAATAGTGGTGAGTATGACTGCATGCTTGCATTGTCAGAAGTCAAAGACCCAGAGAGATTTGGTGTACCGATATTTGATGGTGACATTCTAATTGATGTTCATGAGAAACCAAAAAATCCTCCAAACAACTTCGCGGTTACAGGCATCTATCTCTATGGACCAAAGATATTCTTCGAGGCTTTTGACAATATTGAGAAGAGCGATAGAGGGGAATATGAAATCTCGAGTATACATTCTTATTTTCTAAAAAATGGAAGACTTGTTGGATATAAGGAAATCACTGGGTGGTGGAAGGATACAGGGAAGACAGATGATCTCCTGATTGCCAGTCGACTACTTCTCGACAAGCAAGAAGAAAGAAAGATACTACCAGGTGTTTCTGTTGATACAACGTCAATTATAGAGGGGAATGTGCGTATTGGTGTTGGGACGCAGGTCAAGAATAATGTGAGGATCATTGGTCCAGCTATTATTGGTGAGAATTGTATTTTGAAGAATTGTATTATTGGTCCTTATGTCACTGTTGGGGCGGGAACAGAGATCTGCGATGCGACCATTAGAGATTCAATTGTTTTAGACAATGCTCTTATTGATTGCGACATTACAATTACAGATAGTCTACTTGGAAAGAAAGTCGAGATAAAACGCAGGGCGCACGATGGTCCAGAAGTTCATAAGATGATTATCGGAGATCAGACAGTCATTGAATTATAAAAAACCTAGCTTAAACAGTTTTTTTGTTTTGAGAAATTTTTAATAATCCAAAGAGAATAAACCACTTCTACCTTCAATGGTGCCGTAAAAATAGACAGTTCTTGATTCAATGTCCGTTCCAGTGTAATCCACCTCTGCATTTTCAAGAAGTGTATGCGAGAGGAAGTAGCCAGGGTTGAATCCACTTATAGAATTATTTCTTGAGATCATGAGGACACCATGTTTATCCATTGGCCAAACATCATTGATTTCATTACTTGTTCTATTGAGAAGTGCGACTTCTCCGTTTTCATAAATATTCCAAATCTCCCACGGTGACCAGGAAATCCATTCTTTTGTATTTGGGTTGTACCTTATACGTTCTGTTGGAAGAGAGGATAGGAGCCTGAGATTTTGGCCGTCTTTTTTGAATACGAGAGTTTGAGATCTTTTCTTTGCAATCCAGATATTATCTTTTTCAAAAAGAAGTTCTTCAATTTGATTGCTTCCAGCGAAAAGAGTTACTCCAGTATTTGATGTAATAGATTTTCCATCTTTTGAAAGCGTCCAAACTTGTTCACTCGAGTCAACGTACCAGGAAGTAGAAGAAACAGGACCAAGCTCAGTAATGATCGCCTGGTCTAGACGGTACAGTATGTCTCCCTCTTGAATAAAGGCTGAACGTGATCCAGCTTTTGGACTCCACTGGAGTTTTTTAATGCCAGTTGTATTTCCAATTGTACTGGTTCGTCCATGCATTATGTCTGTTGCAGAAAATATTGAGAGAGTTGTGCTCACTCCATCCCCGCTACGAAAAAGTGCTACATGATTATATGGGGACCATTCCACTGTGACTGGCTCAGTAGATGTCGAGATCTGAACTCCTTGGTCACCAGAATTTCTGAGCTCAAAAAGCGAAAGAGTGTACCCATCTTCTTTGGTGCTTTGGGCTAGCATGTACTGGCCGTCAAATGAAAAGAGTATTTCTTTTTTATTATTATCAGATTGAAAAAAGGGAATAGGATTTGATTTTTTGAAAAGCGTTACATCTTTGATATATGTTGTTTGAATTTTTTCAATGAGAATATCTTTCTCCCATGTGTGGAAGCCGCCCAAAGAAAGAGATATATGGTATGTGCCTGGAGCTAGGTCTGTGACGCGCATAGGCATGCCATCAATAATCGCTTTATTGTTCAGCAGAGCGTAAACCTCCTCTGGTTCTACATCAATACTGAGAACACCAGTTTCACGAATAATACCACTGCGGATATCATACCGATATCCCATAGTATAGAGAATTACAAGTGGTGATATTACAAAAAAACTCACAATCAAACTAATCATGAGGGAGAGGCGGATTTTTCTATTTAGAAATCTATTAGTTTTCATCCATTCACATTATGAGATAATTTGCATTTTTTCGCTGAGACTAGTATAATCATAGCGAATTTTAGCAAAAAAAACAACATGTCTACATTTTTTATTAAAGGTGGAAAGAAGCTTAAAGGAGAAATTCCTGTTAGTGCAGGCAAAAATGCACCGGTTGCACTTCTTTGTGCTGCGCTACTTATCAAGGGTCAGATTACGCTGAAGAACATGACACGTGGCCAGGAAGTACAGAGGGTTCTGGAGATTTTAGAAAGCATCGGTGTTCAGATTGGCTGGAACAGTGAGACAGAACTTATACTAGAAGTGCCCGACACATTGAATATCAAGAATATTGATCGTCATGCATGTGAAGTAACTAGGATATCTATTCTTCTCTTTGGAGCTCTTGCTGCGAGGGAAAAGAAATTTAAAATCTATAAGGCTGGTGGATGCAAGCTTGGAAACAGAACTGTTCGGCCCCACACGCTCGCACTCGAGAAACTCGGTGTGCATGTAGACTCACATGATGATTATTATGAAGTACAGACGAAAAAATTGAAGGGAGCAAAAGTTGTTATGTACGAAGCAGGAGATACTCCAACAGAGAATATTATTATTGCAGCTGCACTTGCGGAAGGGGAGACGGTTATCAAGTTCGCATCTGCAAACTATATGGTTCAGCAGGTTTGTTATTTTTTGGAAGCAGCAGGCGCTAAGATCGAAGGCATCGGAAATACAACACTCAAAATAATTGGTGTGAAGTCTTTGAAAACTAACGTTGAATATGCTGTTAGCCCTGATCCTGTTGATGCTATGGCATGGATCGCTCTTGGTATTACCACGAAGTCCCCTCTCAATATTATTGGTTGTCCTATTGATTTTCTCGAACTTGAGTTGGAAAAACTATCTGTCATGGGTCAGAAATTTCAGTTAAAAAATGATCGATTTGCTGAAAATGGAAAAACACCACTTGTCGACATTGAAATTATTCCATCAGATCTTGTTGCTTTACCTGATAAGCTTGCCCCACAACCATTTCCTGGAATAAACATTGATAATGTTCCACTTTTTATTCCAATTCTTACACAGGCAGAGGGGAGAACTCTTGTTCACGATTGGATTTATGAAAATCGTGCAATTTATTATCTTGAATTTCAGAAATTAGGCGCAAATGTGTTGCTCCTCGATCCTCATCGTGTTATGATTGAAGGGTCAACAAAGCTCAAAGCAAATGAGGTTATTTGTCCTCCAGCAATACGACCTGGTATGGCACTTCTCATTGCTATGATTGCTGCAGAGGGGGAATCAATCCTCAGAAATACATATCCAATAGAACGTGCCTATGATGGGCTCCTCGAAAGACTCCATGGTGTTGGTGCTGATATTCGACGTGGAGAAGAATCATAATCAAACAATTTTTTATGAAAAGTGAAAATCAAGTTAGACATAGGATATTTATTGCAATAGGAATACTCGTTATCTTTTCTATTGGATATGTTGCAGGCATGACAATGAGTATGAAAGAGTTTGTCACAGATTCAGATAGCGGAGAAGTAGAAATTAGTAAAGTAGTAAATTTATACTCTAAAACACGTTCTTCGGAAGTAGAATTCGATCAATTTTGGAAAGTGTGGGATAAGATTAAGGATCAGCATGTCGCACAGCCAGTCAATGATGTAGATCTTTTTTATGGAGCTATCTCTGGGCTTGTAAAAGGTCTTGATGATCCATACTCAATATTCTTCCCACCAAGAGAAGCAAAGGATTTTGCCGATGATCTTTCTGGTGAATTCGAAGGTATAGGAGCCGAGATTGGGATTAGGGATGATCAACTCATCATCATATCTCCACTCCCAAAGTCACCTGCAGAAAAATCTGGGCTAGAGCCAGGAGATAAGATTTTTGCTGTAGATGGAGAGCAGACACATGACATGACTCTCGATGAGGCAGTTTCCAAAATTCGTGGCAAGAAAGACACAGAAGTGATTCTCACTATCTCACAGGATGGATATACGACAGTAAAAGATGTTATTATCGTTCGGGGAACTATTAATATTCCGACAGTACTGTGGGAAGACAAGGGTGATGGTATCAAATATTTGAGAGTGAGTTATTTTAATGAGACAACCTGGTCAGAATTTGATAAGGCTGTAAAAGAAATTCTTGAATCGTCACCAAAGGGTATCGTACTTGATATGAGAAGAAATCCAGGTGGATTTTTGGAAACATCAATAATCGTAGCCAGTGAGTGGATTGATTCTGGGGTTGTTGTGAAAGAGAAGTACAGCGATGGGAAGGAAAAAGAATACCGAACTCGTGGTACGCATAGGCTCTCTGGAATACCGACCGTAGTTCTAGTAGACGAAGGGACTGCTTCTGGGGCAGAGATAGTCGCTGGTGCGCTTCAAGATTATAGCATTGCAAAGCTTGTTGGTATTAAGACATTTGGGAAAGGTTCAGTGCAGGATTTTGACGTCTTTGAAGATGGAAGTGCTCTCAAACTTACCATTGCAAAATGGTTCACTCCAAATGACAGACAGATTGATGGGGAAGGTATTATGCCAGATGTTATTGTAGAAGAAATGTTTTCTCAAAATGGAGAAGGTGAGAACGCTATTTTTGAAGACAAGGGAATTGAAAAGGCGATTGAATTGTTGAAACTAGAAATTGGAAAATAGAAATTGGGGGATATGAATAATTGATATTGTCATATGATTGAACTGATTGGAAAAGTGGTTCATGGAAAGGGGGTTGGAAAAAAGCTTGGTTTTCCTACTGTGAATATCCATGTAGACTTAAGCAGGTTGGACTTGAAAAAAGGAGTTTACGCGGCAGAAATAAATTTAGAAAATAAAAAGTATAAAGCAGCAGCTGTTGTTTTTGAAAAAAATAAATCTGTTGAGTTGTTTATATTTGAATATAAAGGTTCGGATATATATGGGGAAAAGGTAGTGGTGGAAGTATTTCAGAAAGTAAGTGATGTAAAGAGGTGTGAGTCAGAGGAAGAATTAAAAAAGAAAATTGAAAGCGATATTAAACTTATAAAAAGAATTTTTAGATAAATTAAGATAGTGTGTTTACCGGTATTGTAAAATCAATAGGTATTATAAAAGAAATAAAGCCAAAAGGAGATGGCTATTTTTTTTCTATTGGAACTAGTCTGCTTGAGTATGTTGCTATTGGCTCGAGCCTTGCCGTGGGTGGTGTCTGTCTGACTGTCTGTGAAAAAGAGGGGGATGTTATAAAATTTGAAATAATGCCGGAGACTCTGCGAAAGACAATACTTGAATCAAAAAAAGAAGGTGATAGTGTGAATATTGAGCCATCTCTTAAAATAGGCGACGAGGTGGGTGGTCACTTTGTCTACGGGCATGTCGATGGAGTTGGCAAAGTTTTGGAAATTGCAAAAGATGGAGATGGTGTGCTGGTTTCTATTGAGCCACCAAAAAATCTTATGAAATATATTGCCCCTCAAGGGTCTATTGCTGTTGATGGTGTAAGTTTAACTATTGCGCAAGTGAATAAGGATAGCTTTATGGTTTCTCTTGTTTCGTATACGCTTGTGAATACCACACTTGGAAAGCTTGAAGTTGGTGGCGGCGTAAATATTGAGACAGATATGCTTGCAAAATATTTAGAAAGAATTAAAAATTATGAATTATAAATTATGCAAAAAAAAATAAGCACCTCACAGCTTAATGGATCAAAACTCAGGATTGGTATTGCAGTGAGTCGGTGGAATGGTGAGATAACAGACGCATTGCTTAAAAGTTGCAAGCAGGGACTCATTGATTCAAAAGTTGTGGAGGAAAATATAAAGGTAATAAGTGTTCCGGGAGCTTTTGAACTTCCTTTTTCAGCCACGGAGTTAATTAAAAAACACAACGTTAATAGTGTTGTGTGTCTTGGTTGCCTTATAAAAGGGGAAACTATGCATTTTGAATATATAGCCGAGGCGGTAAGTCAGGGGATTATGCGTGTTAATACAACAGGTGATGTTCCAGTTATTTTTGGGGTTTTGACATGTTCAAATCAAGGTCAAGCAGTCGAACGCTCAAGTGGAGAAAATAATCATGGATATGTGTGGGGGCAGACTGCTGTCGAGATGGCGTTGTTTTGCAAACTATCTGATAAGGTCTAATTTTGATGCCCCTATTTCTATCATTTCATTGTAAGCTTCAAATAATTCATCTTGAAAAGGTGAGTGAGATAGAGTGGTATGAATCAGAGGAAGATTTAAAGAAAAAAATTGAGAGTGATTTAATACTTGTAAGGAAAGTATTAGAATAATTATAATTTTATATGCCAGAAAAAAGAGTACCATGTCCGGAAGACATAAAAGGTGAAGTGCCACCTGTTAAGGTGGATACCACTGAACCAAGACCACCCCAGGTACCAGAAAGACGTGATGCTGGTAGTGAGAAGAGTGGTTTCTTCTTCACCTGTCATGGAAGGTGTGGGTGTTGAGGTTGGGGTAAAAAACCAGAACTTGAACGTCCTGAATTTTTTGCTAATAAACTTTTTCATGCAGGAGAAAAAATATTAGGGACTATCTTCGTACAAAGCATTGAAAGCTTTTCTTTAGTCGCTGGATTTTCTATTTCAGCGCTATTTTTGGAATTAATTTATCGTTGGTTTCTATGAAAGACTGCCACTCCTCTATAATGAAGCGGTGTAAAAGATTTATCAAATGGATATGCCTTGCCTATTTATAAATCAACTTCTATATTTTTTGGCTGAAATCGCGTAATTTTTTTCAAAGGATGTGTAAACACAAGTTAGGCTGATTACACATATTACACCTTTGCAAAAAGAATCATATAGTTACTTCCAAATTTCTTTGCGCATCCAGGGCAATATGCATAATGTACATAGTAATCTTTTGCCTTTTTTCCCTTATCTTTCAAATATTTATCCATTTCTTTTATAAATTTTGGAATCTCATTATATTTACCATCAAAAACTTTTCCTTCGAATACTCCAGAAATTATTGTATTGTTTGCTTTTGGAACGTCCTTTGTGACAGAAAGAAAAATCTCTGATTTAAACGCACTTGGGTCGTGGAATAACACAAGCACATCTGCCATATCTTCCTTGAGTGCTTTTGCATTCTTGGCAAGTTTCATCATTTTTTCCATTCTTTTTCCAATCATTGGTGGAAATGGCATATGGAAAAGTGTCGGAATGGTTTCTTTTATAAATTTTTTGTTATCCCAAGTATAAATTTTTTCATCCCACTTTTCTGGAATAAAATCAGGGCAACATTCATCATTATTTGACATAGCTTTTTCTAAATAAACTCATATTAATCATGTAATAGAATTTTTTGCACAAAAATGTTCCACAACACTTTTTGTATTATTCTTTTTCCAATCATCACTGTCTTCAAAATATCCAGCTCTATCATGGTCCCACAGGACATCGAGAATTTTTCCACTTTCTGTTGTGAAAAATCTGTGAGTAACAAATTTTTTGGCCATAGGTGTCACAGAACCCCTGATTCCAAGTTCTTTTGACAGTCTTTGGATAAGAACCGATGTATCGAGGCAGCTTGGACCTGCTTCTTTTCCAATAAAATTTGAAAGAGTTTCTCCACTGCTTCGCAATAGTCTCTTTCCAACTGTCAAATTTCCTTTCCAATCTCCTTGTTCTCTAAGTACCCAAAAACCAATTGCCAATAAATTTAAATCTTCTTCGTCTAATTCCTTTTCGATTATTTCGTAAAAAATATCACTTTCCTTTATGTGGGTATAGGCATCACTCATGTACGCGTGTAGCGTATCGACATCCCTTTGTGCGATGGCATCCTTAATTTGATTGATTTGCTTAATCCATCCCTCAATACGTTCTGTGTCTTTTTAAGATTCAAGGATGGTATATTCTTTGTTATTTCTTAGGTGTGGTGTCTCGCCAAAAAGTTTTCTCATATCTCAGTAGTTATTATTGCTAGACACGCTCAATCCAATGCGAATCTACATCCACTTCAAGTTGGAGGAATATTTTTTTATTGAGTGCTTGCTCGAGTTCTTTTCTTGCCATCAGGCCAATTTCTTTAATTTTAGCTCCACCCTTTCCAATGATCATTTTCTTATACCGTTCTTCATTTGTGAGAATTCTTGCTTCTATGACGTAGAGATCTGGCTTGTCTTCGATTTTGTCGACCTCTACTGCTATTGAATAAGGAACTTCTTTGTCAAAAATAGAATAAATTTTTTCTCGTATCACTTCTGCAATCCAAAAATCATCTGTGAGATTTGTAAGTTGATTATCTGTATAAAGTTCACTGCCTTCTGGAAGAAGTTCAATCACTTTTTCTTTGAGGGGTGCTATGTGTCTATTTTTTAATGCCGAGAGTCGAAATATTGCCTCAAAATCCTCTGACCATGCCTCATATGCATCCTGATGCTTTCTTTTGTCTTCTCTGAGGTCACTTTTATTGATAACAAGAATTTTTGGAATATCAAGGTGTCTGATCATCCCGTAGACTGCACGCTCTTCGTCTCCTATCTCTCGGGTTGGGTCAACGACGTAGACGATGAGATCAATATCTTTGATTGCCTCCCGAGCTTTTCCAGTTAATTTGGCTGTAAGAGGATTCTTTCTGTCTTTAAAAATACCTGGGGTATCAACAAAAACTGCTTGTCCTTCTGGGGTATTCAAAACTCCATGGATGATATGGCGCGTCATCTGTGCACGAAAAGACGTTGCGGCAATTTTCGTGCCAACGAGTGTGTTTAGAAGTGTAGATTTTCCCACATTAGATCGTCCTACGAGGACAACAAATCCTGATTTCATATACCTATACTACCAGCTCCTTGCCTTATTTTCAAGGCTTTGTTATTATAAACATATATGAAAGTCATCCTTCAGAAAGATGTGCCTGGAACAGGCAAAAAAGGAGATATCAAGGATGTGGCCGACGGGTACGCACGTAATTTTTTATTCAAAAAGAAATTGGCAGTTCGGGCAACCGCTTCCAGAGTAATTGATCAGGAAAGGAAGATAAAGAGTAGCACAAAGCAAGAAGAAAAGTCGCTTAATCAAGCACAAAAAATAGCTCAAAAGCTTGATGGGAGAGAAATAGAGGTAACTGTCAAAGTAAATGACGAGGGACGGCTCTACGCTGCTCTGGGTGCAAAAGATATTGCAAAAGAAATTAAAAAGCAGATGAAAATTATCGTAGAGCCAGATAGAATAAAACCAGAATTTCCTATAAAAGAGACAGGGGAACACCGGGTGACAGTCCACATCGGACATGGTATCGAAGCAGATATTACCATCATTGTCGCCTAACAGAACTCTCCACCTTCGGAGAGTTTTTTAATAGTTTCTGAGTGTGATATACTATTGCAAATACTGTACACTAGTCTGTATTCCTGGTGCGAAGTTTCTTCGCACCAGGAATACAGACTAGTACGTTGGTATTAATTTTTTTTATTATGAATCCTAAGTTTATCTTTGTTGTAGGTGGAGTTCTAAGCGGGGTGGGAAAGGGTGTCACAACTGCATCTCTTGGTGCAATCTATAGAGCCAAAGGATTTTCTGTCACTGCCATGAAGGTGGATCCTTATGTCAATGTTGACGCAGGCACTATGAACCCTATTGAGCACGGTGAGGTCTTTGTAACAGATGATGCAGATGAGACAGACCAGGATATGGGAAACTATGAAAGATTTCTCAATGTTGATCTTTCTTCCATAGACTATATGACTACTGGACGAGTCTATCGGTCTGTGATCGAGAATGAGAGAGCTATGAAATACAAGGGAATGTGTGTCCAAGTTGTTCCACACATTCCAGAAGAGATTATTAGAAGAATAAAGAAAGCACAAAAGAGTCATAGGGCTGAAATTACTATTATTGAAGTTGGAGGAACAGTGGGTGAGTATGAAAATATCCTCTTTCTCGAAGCAGGAAGGATGATGAAACTTAGTGATCCAGACAGTGTAGCTTTTGTCCTCGTCAGTTATCTTCCTGTTCCGAGCCATCTGGGTGAGATGAAAACAAAGCCAACTCAGCACGCTGCAAGGGCACTTAATAGTGCTGGTCTTAATGCCGACATTCTGATTGCACGTGGTCAATATGACCTCGACAAGCCAAGAAGAGATAAATTGGCTATTCACTGCGGTGTGAGTAGAGAAAATTGTATCTCTGCGCCAGATGTTCCTTCCATTTATGAAATTCCTCTTCGTATTGAGAAGCAGGATATAGGAAATAAAATCCTCCGCGTTCTGAAAGTCAAGGAAAGAAAAACTGATCTGAGTGAATGGAGACGTTTTGTCTCTAGAATTGACAATGCAAAGAAGAAGCTCAAAATTGCGGTTGTTGGAAAGTATTTTGCAACTGGAGATTACACTCTTTCTGACTCTTATATTTCTGTTATTGAGGCTCTGAAGCATGCTGCGTGGCACTATAATGCACATCCAGAGCTCGATTGGGTGGACTCAGAGGAATTTGAGAAGAATCCTTCGAGCATTAAGAAGCTTTCTAAATACGACGGTATCCTTGTGCCGGGTGGATTTGGCACACGTGGGGTTGAGGGCATTATCAAAGCAGTGACCTATGCACGGGAGCACAAGAAACCATATCTTGGGCTCTGTTATGGAATGCAGCTCGCATGTATTGAGTTTGTAAGAAATGTACTCAATATTCCAGAGGCAACTACAGTAGAGATGGATGAGAGTACATCACATCCAGTTATCCATATCAATCCGTATCAAGCGAAAAATGTTCGTGAAAATAGATATGGTGGAACGATGCGTCTGGGTGCGTACGATTGTACACTCAAGAAGGGGAGTAAGGCCTATAAGGCATATGGATCAGAGACAATTTCAGAGCGTCACAGACATAGATATGAGTTTAACAATGACTACAGAAAACAGATTGATGAAGCTGGATTACATATTGTCGGTGTCAATACAGAGTCGGATCTTGTTGAAATCGTTGAGCTTGGGGATCATCCATTTTTCGTAGGAACGCAGTTTCATCCTGAGTTTAAGTCTCGGCCCATGAGGCCACATCCACTCTTCAAGGAGTTCGTGAAGGTGGCACTAAAATAGTAAATTCGAGGGCATATGAAAAGGAAGGCTATGTTCGTGCTTGGTGGAATATTTATCGCATTTGGAATCCTGTATGGAGTACTTTGGGCTGCCAGCTCGAAGACATATCCAATAGAATATGGCATTAGCTTTAACCAAAATCATGCAGCCGATCTAGGGCTTAATTGGAAAGTTGTGTATGAAGACATGCTCCGCGAATTGAAGCCAAAATATGTAAGAATTGCGGCTATGTGGAATGATGTCGAGGCTGTGAAAGGTCAATTCGATTTTTCCAATGTAGACTGGATGATGGACAAAGCTGGGGAGTATGATGCGAAGATTGTTCTCGTTGTTGGACAAAAGGCACCTCGCTGGCCAGAGTGTCATGTTCCAAAATGGCTTGACCCTGGACAGCTCGAGTCACAGAACCATCTTGTTTCATATGTAAAGAAAGTTGTTGAACAGTACAAAGATCATAAGGCGCTTGAAATATGGCAGATAGAAAATGAGCCATTTATCCGCTTTCGATTCGGGGAATGCAAGAATTTTAATAGTGATGTAGTAGCTGCTGAGGTTGAACTTGTCAGAGATCTTGACCCTGATCATAAAGTTCTTATCACAGATAGTGGTGAGCTGAGCACATGGAGGAAGGCAAGTAAAACAGGAGATCTCTTTGGGACCACCATGTATAGAATTATTAGACGTCCAAATGGAAAAATATTCAGGTATGATTGGCTGCCGGCTGCTGCGTATAGATGGAAAGCAAAACTATGGGGAAATGATCTAAAAGACGTAATGATTGCAGAACTCCAGGCAGAACCATGGTTCACTGGTGGGACGCCAACCAGCACTCCAGTAGCCATTCAGGAAGAAACAATGAATCCAGAGCAGCTTCAAAAACATCTCGAATATGCTACAAAGACTGGATTCTCCAGAGCCTATCTCTGGGGAGTTGAATGGTGGTATTACATGAAAGAAGTGCATGGTGATGCACGTTATTGGAATGCAATAAAAGAAGTATTGTAAGTCTATGCAATTAAAATCTCAACGATTCATAGAAAAACCTGTAGAATTTCATCAGGGATTTTTTCGTAGACGCCTTACCCTTTGGGAGGGTGTTGCCCTCATTGTCAGCTCGACTGTTGGGGCTGGTGTGCTTGGAATTCCGTATGCAGTATCTCGCGTTGGGCTTCTTATTGGAATGCTGTATATTTTTGGACTTGGCATTCTCTTTATTGGCTTCAATTTACTTCTGGGTGAGGTGGTTGTAAGAACTAGACAGTCAATGCAACTTTCTGGCTTAGCCAGGAAATATCTTGGGAGAGTGGGAGAGGTTATCATGACGAGTCTGGGGTACCTCGCAACAATTGGAGTCTTGGTCATTTACATTATTGGTGAAGGTGATACTCTTTCAGCACTTTTTGGAGGGTCGAATTTTATCTGGAGTATTGTATTTTTTTGCTTTGCCTCAGCTCTCATTATTGTAGGCATGCGTACAATAAAGATAGTAGAGTTTTTACTTACTCTTGGAATTCTTTTTGTAATAGTTCTCATCACAGCTGTAGCTGCACCACATATGCAGTGGCTCCATGTTGAGTATACAAATTTTGCCTATATTCTTTTCCCGTATGGTGTTATCCTCTTTGCTTTTAATGCGAGTGCGGCCGTTCCAGAAGCACACACATTGTTTGAAAAGAAAAATGGTCTCTTTAAAAAAGCGATTTTGATTTCTGGTGCTATTAGTATAGCTATATATGCTGTGTTTGCGCTCATTACAGTCGGAGTTACAGGACTAGAGACGACTGAAATAGCAACTATTGGACTGGGGAAAGTCCTTGGTAGTAGCATGAATATCCTTGGAAATATTTTCGCTTTTCTTGCAATGGGAACAAGTTTTCTTATTGTCGGCCTAGGATTCCGAGATTCTCTTGCATGGGACTATAAATTCAAGCACTTGAACGCTTCTTTCCTTGTTGTAGGGCTTCCATTTATCATATTCCTTCTTGGATTGCGCCAGTTTATTGCTGTCATGGATTTTGTTGGTGGAGTCTTCATGAGTATTCAAATGCTTCTTATCCTCGTTATCTACTGGCAGGCCAAGCAGAAGGGAGATATAAAGGTTGGAAAATACAAGTTGCATCACACACTGTTTTTGATGATTGCACTTGTCTTTGCGCTTACTATTGGAGCTATATACAGTGTTGCCAAGCTTTTCTAGAATGCAAAATGCAAAAGTGACAATGCAAAAAGTACGCACTGGGGGGCTTATTATAGTGGCCTTCTTTTTTTCTGGGTGTGGAAGTCAGGGCGTTGTGGTTGACGAAGTTGTTAAAAAGGTTGAAATTGATAAGACTGTGTACACAGAATTTGAGAATGAATTTGAGCTTCCAATTTTACTTTATCATCATATAGGAACTGCTCCAGAGGGTTCAAGTCAAGATATTAGGACATGGTATGTAAGCATAGAGAAGTTTGAGGAGGATATGAATTATCTGAGTGAGAAGGGCTGGAAACCACTGTTTATGAAAGACGTGTTGAAGTATGTAGAGGAAGGTCGGCTACCAGAAAAGAGTTTTGTTCTCAGCTTCGATGATGGGGCGAAAGATTTTCTCACAATAGCTTTTCCGATTATAAAGAATTATAATATGAAAGCATCAGTAAGTATTATGACTGGGGTGAGGGGGTATGATTGGCTTTCAAATGAAGACATCTCTACGCTCCAAGAGTCAGGTCTTGTTGAATTTGTTTCGCACACAGAGTATCATGAGTATTTGTCGAGAATTTCTTCTGATTTTGCTACAGATGAACTAGAGAAGAGTAGGGCAAAGTTAGAAGAGTGGACAGGAGAGTCAATGGAAATTATTGCATACCCATTCGGACTTTATAATGATGAAGTCATTGAAATTGCAAAAGAACTGGGATATAAAGCTGGGATGACAATCAAATCTGGAAATGGGCAGTTTAAGGATAGACTATTTGAAATGAACCGGCATATTATTACTGAGAGTAGTGATATAAAAAATATTTTTTAAAAAAAGTGTAAAAAAATCACCTTATGGGTGTTTTTTAAATCTAAGCGAATGTTATCTGGACACTCGCTGGTTCTAGTGCTTCCTCTGAAGTAGGTTGTTGGCCTGTTCCAGAAGAACTGAAGCCTTGAACGGCTTGTCCAGGACGACGATTCGCCCATCGCTCGCCGCCTTCATCCCATCCACTTTGTCTCTGAGTCCGAAGGATTCAGAGGTGATGAAGATGATGGGAACGTTTTTCCCAAGGCGCCTAGCCATCTCGTATCCGTTTTGCCTGGGCATGTTGAGGTCCGTGACGACCAGGTCGAAAGGACCATTCCAGGTCCAGATGGTGAGACCTTCTTGGTCATCACCTGCTTGGACGATTTCGGCCGTGGCTGGCTGAAGGATCCTACTGACCAACTTTCGGATCTTTTCATCATCGTCGACTAGGAGAATTCTATACATAGTCGCTCCTTGCGCTGTTGGAGCGAGTGTCCAGACACTTCAAACTATCATATATATGATGATATGTCAAGCTATTGAATAAATATCAAAATTTGCTAAAATAAAGCTATTATGACTATTTTTCAAGCAATATTTCTTGGGTTTATCCAAGGGCTTACAGAATTTCTTCCAATTTCATCATCAGGGCACCTTATTTTTTTACCAAAGCTTTTTGGTTGGAGTGATCAAGGCTTAGCGTTTGATGTTGTGGTGCACCTTGGGAGCCTTCTTGCGGTAGTTGGTTTTTTTAGAAGACGACTTGTCTCTATTATCAAGGATTTCTTTTCAAGAGGTCAAGGCTCTGCAGTGAATCGCCGATTTGGTTGGCTTTTAATTCTTAGTATTATTCCGGTTGGAATTGTTGGGTTTTTTGGTGCTGACATCATCGAGGAAACACTTCGATCTATAAAATTTATTGCATGCGGGCTTATCTTTTGGGGAATCATCCTTTATGTCGCTGATAGATACAATAGAGTACTTCAGAAAAGAAATATTAGTCTTTCTGACACAAAACATCTTTCACTTGGCCAGGTTATTTTTGTAGCACTCGCTCAGGCAGTTGCTCTCATCCCCGGAACAAGCAGGTCAGGAATTACTATGACGGCTGGTTTATTTGCAAAGCTAGATAGAGAATCTGCAGCTGAGTTTTCTTTCCTTATGAGTGTCCCAGTTATCGGACTTGCCGGGGCAATAAAAGTTATTGAGCTTTTTCAGACAGGGCTTGGTGATTTACAATTGTCATTTCTTGTGTTAGGTTTTATGTCCGCAGGAATGAGTGGTTTTTTTGCTATCTGGGGACTTATGAAGATCATTAGAAAATGGAGTTTTGCCCCATTTGCAATCTATCGTGTTATTGTTGGTATTCTTATTCTCCTGTTCCTGATGTAGTACTATATGAAAATAGAGAAGGTTTTTAAGAACATTGCAAAGCTGTCAAAGAAGACATCACAAGATGTCTATGTTGTTGGTGGATATGTTCGTGATGAGCTGCTGGGAAAGGAAATAAAGAAAGATATTGATTTTGTAGTCAATGGTTCAGGGCTTGCATTTGCGCAGGCTTTTGATAGGGAAATGAAGGGGGTTGGCAGACTTGTGGAGTTTCCCAATTTTGATACAGCCAGATATCTTTTTTTTGATAAGGAAGAACATATCATTTTGGAAACTGAATTTGCAGGAGCTCGAAAAGAGCAGTATAAGAAGGGTTCTCGAAAACCAAAGGTTGAGACTACCACAATTCAAGAGGATCTTTCTCGAAGAGACTTTACAGTGAATGCTATGACGCAGAAGATTGGAACTCGTGGATTGCTTGGAGAAGTTATAGATCTCTTTGATGGACAGAGTGATCTTCAGAAAAAAATACTTCGAACACCACTTGATCCAGATGAAACATTTTCTGATGACCCACTGCGTATGCTTCGTGCTGCCAGGTTTGCGGCACAGCTTGATTTTGAGATAGAAGAGGAGACCCTCACGGCCATGAAGAAGAATGCAAAGCGCCTGAAGATTGTTTCAAGAGAGAGAATCCTTGAGGAATTCCTCAAGCTCCTGTCATCGCAAAGGCCTTCTACTGGTCTGTGGATTCTTCAAGAAACTGGTCTCATGGATGAGTTTCTGCCAGAAATAGGAAAACTGGCTGGTGTTGAAGAAATATTTGGACATGGTCACAAGGACAACCTTTGGCATACATTCGCAGTGGTGGATAATATTGCAGAATATTCTGAGAATGCAATGCTACGGTTTGCTGGTTTCATGCATGATATTGGGAAGGCAGACACAAAGAAATATTCAAAAGGACGTGGTTGGACATTTGATATGCACGAGCATCTGGGTAGGAAAATGGTTCGTCAGATTGGAAAGCGATTGAAAATGAGTAAAGACGATACAGAGTATGTTGCGCAGCTCGTGAGATGGCATCTCCAGCCTATCGCCCTCATGGATGATGGAGTCACAGATAGTCCAGTTCGTCGTCTTATTGTTGATCTTCAGGAGAATCTTGATGATCTCCTGATTCTTTGCCGCGCAGATGTAACCACTGGGAATCCAAAGAAGAAAGCAAAGAGACTTAATAATTATGATTTTCTTGAAAAACGTATTGAAGAAGTTCTAGAAAAAGATAAACTACGCGCATTTCAGTCACCTGTGCGTGGTGAAGAAATTATGGAACTGTGTGGATTGAAGCCAGGACCGACAGTTGGAAAAATAAAAACAGCCATAGAGGATGCAATCCTGGATGGAGAGATTCCAAATGAGTATGAAAATGCATTCGCATACTTTCAGAAGATCAAAGGTGAATATATGAAAGATGCTGAAGAGTGGGAAAAGAAAACGTGATGCTGGGCGTAGCCGAAAGATCCCATTGAAGCACTGGGATTTTTCGGCTCCACTTCGTTCTGCTCAAGATGACGTAATAATAAAAAACCGCCAAGTGTGGTTTTTAATTTTTTAGATGGGGTGAGGAGGATCGCGCAAATTCCGTCTACGCGACCCCCTTCGGTGCAAGCCTGGGTTTTGAACCCGCATTGGCTAGGTAACCCTTTGAGGGGGGTACTTAGACAATATTACTTGTGCCAAAGGCACTTGCTTGCCATATTGGGTATTTGGGGAGCAGTGGTTGAACCTGGGACCTCCTGATTAGTGTCAGGCGCTCTATAGCTAACTGAGCTATCCCAAAATGGGTATTCGGAGAGGGGAGGACTCGAACCTGCCTGCCGGTAGGCAGGCCTCCAGTTGGGGTGTCAGGAAGTTATCCTTCAATCTTGCAGATTTCAGTCTGTTGCCATTGCCGCTCGGCCACCTCTCCAAAATTTAGATCATTCTATACGTTCTTAAGAGTTGTGTCAATGGAGTAGTCCTCATGGCTTTATTGAGTTATTCCTAAAATAGCGCTATACTTATTTCATAGAAATCTATGATTATCGAGATTTGGAATACATATCTTTATGAGCCGATGTTCAATCTGCTTATTTGGATGTATAACAATTGGACAGAGGAGAGCCTGGGGTGGGCAGTGATCTATCTTACGATCATGCTTCGTATTGCTCTTCTTCCTTTTACCGTCATCAGTGAGAGAAGCAAGATAAAGAATCAGGATTTGTATGAAGATGTGGAGAAACTTGCAAAAGAGTTTCAGAATGATCCTGTACTTCAGAAAGAGGAGATTAGAAAAGCTTTGAAGAACCGAAAAGTGCAGCCATGGGCCAAATCTATTGCTCTTGGTATTCAAGCCCTTTTTCTTGTTCTGCTCTATCAAGTGTTTCTTAGAGGTGTTACAGGAGAGAAGGTCTTGCGGGTTCTGTATGACTCTATTGAGTTTCCTGGTGTTATTAATACCTATTTTTATGGTTTTGATCTGGGCGCCAGACATGATGTTATCTCAGCTGGAATCGTCGCCTGTTGGTTAGCCATAGAAATATACCTAGGCACAAGAAAGGCAAAGGCTGGGGTAATGCGTGCGGATCTCGCCTATTTCATACTTTTTCCACTAACAGTCTTCCTTTTCCTCTTTTTTCTCCCAATGGTAAAGGCGCTTTTTGTCTTGACATCTATGGTGTTTACTGGTATAGTACGAGGCTTTCTGAAAATTCTTATGCCAAAGAAAAAGTCGGAAGAAAAAGTAGAAAAAAGCGCTTAATTTAGATTAATTTGTAACCGCCCAAGGCGGATAATAACTACTGCATATGGCAGGTCAATCACTCGACAAACTCATGTACTCCTTTGTCATGGAGGATGTCCTCAAAGGATTCTTCATTTACGTGCCACCTGGGTATGTCGCCTGTGTCTATGATCTGGGCAGAGGTGTGCTGAAGAAAGTCCTCACCCCAGGACTTCATTTCAAGATTCCATTTTGGCAAAAGGCAAAGCTGTTTAATACACAGACATTGGAATATAGCATTTCTCGAAGTTTTAACATTCAGAATGAGAAGGCTATGGGAGACATTCCTATTGCTGCTGTTTCGCAGGATGGTAAGAGAATGGGTGTCGAGGGGACGATCCTTCTTCGGCTTGATATTCATCAGATCCCAGCTATTTGGCAGACTATTGGAGAAGACTTCGTTGCCAAGATTATCCGCCCAACAGTCAGAAGTCGTATACGAATGGTTGCAAGTCGATTTGATATGCAGGATATCATGGGACAAAAGCGTGATAATGTTGAAGTAGAGCTCAAGAATGAGCTAGAACGTATTTTCTACTCTCGTGGAATATACGTGGAAAATGTCCTTCTGTCAGAAATCGCAAGTGTTTCTGAGTTCGAGAAGACTGCTGAAAAATAAATAATGTGCGAACTACTCCGCCAAAGGACGGATCTATCTTGCTCGGAGAAACATACTAAATTACAAAAAAAGCAGCTAAAAAAGCTGCTTTTTTCTATAATAGAGGTGGTTCATTATGGGCTCCCAGTTACCACCTGTCCAGATAGGTCGCTTGTAGAGATGTTCAAGATGGGTCAGCATGATTGGATCAATCTCGCAGTGGATATCCATCGGGATACGCTCTGTGGCGGGGTACTGAGGACTGCCTTGATCCGCTTGGCCTTTGGGAAGGAGTATCGAGACAGAGAATTTGAGGCTCCCATCCTGTCCATCGACAAGTTGCCGCAACTTCAGCCACCACCTTCCAGTCAAGGGGTAGTTCTTCTACCAACAGTGGAGAACATGGGGAGCGTGACGATGATGGACCTCAGCGACAATTTCACTCGTGAGAGTTTGTGGCTCGTCACCCCAGATACGTAGGCTAGAGGTTCCCTTACCTCTGCCAATATGCGCTTAGTGATTCCATTTCGGAGTTGCCAGGCGTTTTTCATTTTAATAAAAAGCTAACCTAAATTTGGTAAAAAAGATTTACTTGACACTATTTTTTATAGATGATATATTAACACTCAAATAACAAGAGTGCTAATATGGTGAGTGGCAGAAAAAAACAGCTTTTAAAACTCGTTATTGAGTCATATATCAAGACAAGCGAGCCAGTGGGTTCAAAATTTTTGGTATCAAAGAAAAAGCTCGATGTGAGCGACGCAACAGTACGAAACGAGATGAGAGACTTGGAGAATGCAGGCTACCTAACACATCCACATACATCTGCAGGGAGAATTCCAACAGAAGAAGGGTACATATTTTATGTGGAATCACTGATGTCATCAAGAAAACTATCTCCAAAAACAGAAGAAGAGCTCAGAGATTCATTTGAAAAAGAACTTGACAGAAGGGTTGCTGTGAAGATGGTTGCCAAGTATGTTGCAGAGCAAATTGATGCTGCTGTGATCGTTGCTTTCTCCCAGAATTCCGTGTACTATACGGGAATTGCTCATCTTTTTTCGCAGCCAGAATTTCGAGATATTGCACATACTGTGAATATTTCCTCAGTCTTTGATCATTGCGAGGATCACCTTCAGGAAGTGTCTGACCATGTTTCAGGGAGCACAGCGACAGTACTTATTGGTTCGAGCAATCCGCTTGGAAAACAGTGTAGCTTTGTGGCTGCCAAGACCAAAGAAGGCGAATTACTTGGCATCCTCGGTCCGATGAGGATGAACTATAAATCTGCCATCCCTTTTATAAACTATATTCAAGAACATATTTAATATATGTCAAAGAAAAAAGAAAATAGAGATATTTCTGTCATTGTTGGGGTTTTCGTTCAGAATGAAAAGGGCGAGATACTTTTTGGTCGTATGCCAAAGTGGAACGATAAGTGGGCTGTCTTTGGTGGACATATAGAGAGAGGCGAATTGATTGAAGGGGCTGCAAGGAGAGAGTTGAAAGAAGAGACTGGTCTCAAGGCTGACAGTCTAGAGTATCTCTTTCACTTTGAAATTATAGATCCAAAAGAATTTATTAAACCAAAACACTTTGTAGGATTTAACTTCAGATACACTGTAGAAGGTAGGCCTGAGGTTGAAACAAATGAAGAATTCACTGAAGAGAAATGGATGACAATAGAAGAGGCGCTCAGTAGAGACGACATAAATGAGTTAACACGACAAACCCTCGAGAAAATGAAAGTAGATGGGTGTGAGAATTGTCAGGAATACAAAACTGGATGGCAGCGTGCGCAGGCTGATTATCAGAATCTTAAAAAAGAAATGAGTGAGAAAAAAATTGAATGGGCACAAATGAGTGAGATTCAGATTATTGAAGAGTTCATGCCAGTGCTCGGCAATATGAAGATGGCATTTGCAGCAGACTCAACAAACATGGATAGTTGGAAGCAAGGAATAGAGATGATCATGAAACAGTTTCAGGATGTTATTGTGCAGCATGGACTTAATCAAATCAAGACTGTCGGAGAAGAGTTTAATCCAGAACTTCATGAAGCACTTGCAGAAGAGGAGTCTGAAGAAGAAAGCGGAATCATTGTAAAGGAAGTTGAAGCTGGGTACAGAGCAGGGGAGAAAGTTATCAGGCCTGCGAAAGTTATAGTCTCAAAGTAAATTATAAAATATGTTACCAAGAATTTGGGAACCGTTCGAAGAGATGGAAAATATGTTTAGTCATTTTCCCTCTCTCATGCACTCACGCATGAATCATGGAAATGGCTTTGTGCCAGCCATCGACATGTATGAGACTGATGACGCTGTCATGATAGAGATGCCACTCTCTGGCGTTGATGCTAGTGACATTGATATCAGCGTTGAAAATGGAATTCTTACACTCAAGGGTGAGAGTAATAAAGAACATGAGGTTGATGAGAAGAATTACTATAGAAAAGAAGTGCGAAGTGGTTCGTTCTATAGACAAGTATCACTTCCGGTTTCTGTACATGAAGAAAAAGTTACAGCAGAATCAAGTGAAGGAATGTTGAAAATTACTTGTCCAAAAGCTGCTAAGGCAAAAGCAAAGAAGATCAGTGTAAAGGTGAATAAGAAATCAAAGAAGTAATAGAGCTCAGATCACCAGGATTTAGTTTGGATTCATCCAGGTGATCATGAAAATCTGTGTTCTATAACAGTATTTTATGAATCTATCAGCAGTAAAAATTGAGACTGAAAGGCTATTGCTTGTTCCTGTGAGTGAAAAATACAGAGAAGATATTTTTCATGAGTTCTCAGATGAAATTACAAAGTACATGTACCCAAAATCAGCGGAATGCATTGAGGAAACAGATGAGTTTATTCAAAGTGCTAAAAAAGAAATGGAACTGGGCACAGATATAAATTTTACTGTGCTGAACGGGGTAACAAAAGAATTTTTGGGTGGAGGAGGTATACATAAGTTAAACACACAACACCCAGAATTTGGAATATGGATAAAGAAATCCGCTCACGGAAATAAGTATGGGCAAGAGGTGGTGAAGGCAATAAAAGTGTGGCTTGATAACAATACTGATTATGAATACATCACATACCCGTGTGATAGACGAAATATGGCGAGTTGCAAAGTGGCAGAATCACTTGGTGGAAAAATTTATAAAGAATACAAGGAAAAGAATATCATAGGTTTTGAACTTGATGAAGTTGAATACAAGATTACTAAATAACTAATAATCAATTAAATTCATAAACTAATTATATTATGGCAAAAATACTCGGAATCGATCTCGGAACAACTAATTCATGTATGGCTGTGACAGAAGGTGGCCAGCCAAAAGTTCTGGAGAACAAGGAAGGGAATAGAACAACACCGTCTATTGTGGCGATGTCAAAGAATGGAGAACGCCTTGTTGGGCAGCTGGCAAAGCGTCAGGCTGTGACAAATCCAGGGAATACACTGTATTCTATCAAGCGTCTCATTGGTCGCCGGTTTGAGGACAAAGAGGTCGCCGAAGTAAAACAGCACGTTCCTTTTGAAATCCTAAAGGATGGAGAGCGAGTGAAAGTGAAGATGGCTGACAAGGACTATACAGCGCCAGAAATTTCTGCAATGGTTTTGCAAAAAATGAAAGCCGATGCAGAAGAAAAGACTGGGGAAAAGATCACTCAGGCTGTTATCACAGTTCCTGCCTACTTCGACGATTCACAGCGTCAGGCTACGAAGAATGCTGGAGAGATCGCAGGACTTGAAGTCCTCCGAATTATAAATGAACCAACGGCGGCAGCGTTCGCCTATGGCTTTGATAAGAACAATGATCAACAGATTGTTGTCTACGATTTGGGTGGTGGAACATTTGATGTTTCTGTCCTCGATATTTCTCATGACGCAGAAGAAAAACAGTCTACTGTAGAAGTGAAGTCAACAAGTGGTGATACACATCTTGGTGGTGATGATTTTGATAGAAAAATTATTGAATGGATTCTCGAAGAGTTCAAGAAGATAGAAGGAATTGATCTTTCAAACGACCCGCTCTCAAAGCAACGTGTCAAAGATGCTGCAGAGAAAGCAAAGATCGAACTCTCAAGCACTCCAGAGACAGAAATCAACGAACCATTTATAACAAATACAGAGGATGGTCCAAAACACTTGAACCTCAAGCTCACTCGTGCAAAACTTGAAGAGCTTGTTATGGAGCTTATCGAGAAAACAATGGGTCCTGTGAAGAAAGCTATTGAGGAGTCAGGATTCAAAAAAGAAGATATTGATGAAGTCATTCTGGTAGGAGGTATGACACGCATGCCAGTCATTCAGAAAAAGGTAGAGGAATTTTTTGGAAAGAAACCAAATGTGACAGTAAATCCAGACGAGGTTGTTGCACTCGGTGCTGCAGTTCAGGCTGGCCAGCTTCAGGGTGATCTTGGGAAAGATATCTTGCTTCTCGACGTCACGCCACTCTCACTTGGGCTCGAAACGCTTGGAAGTGTCTCTACAAAGCTCATTGAAAAGAACACAACCATTCCAACGAGCAAGACTCAAGTTTTTTCTACTGCAGCCGACAGTCAGCCAAGTGTAGAGATTCACGTTCTACAGGGAGAACGTGAGATGGCTGCTGATAATAAGACACTTGGCCGATTCATGCTCGATGGTATTCCACCGGCACCACGTGGGGTTCCACAGATCGAGGTGAAGTTCGATATTGATGCAAACGGAATCCTCAACGTCTCTGCAAAGGACAAGGCAACTGGGAAAGAGCAATCAATTCGAATCGAAGCATCAAGCGGGCTCTCTGATGAGGAGATCGAGAAGATGAAGAAAGATGCAGAGGCACATGCTGATGATGATAAGAAGAAGCGTGAAATGATAGATATAAAGAACACAGCAGACACAATGGTGTATACTACAGAGAAGATGATGAAAGAAGTCGATGAGAAAAAGATAGCGATCACTGATGAAGAAAAGAAGAAAGTAGAAGATGGCCTTATCAAGCTCAAGGAGGTGAAAGAAAAAGATGATATCGAAGAGATTAAGAAAGTATCTGAGCAACTCTCTACTGATGCACAGGCTATTGGTATGAAGATGTATCAGGCTGAGCAAGAAAAGCAGAAACCAGAGAACAGTGAAAATGGGGCAGAAGAAAAGAAAGATGGCGATGCTGTTGAAGGGGAAGTAGTCGATGATGCATCTGGAAATGTTGAAAAAGACAAAGAAGCAAAAGAATAAATACAAAGCCCGGGTGATGTCCCGGGTGGTTATTCTTTATCTAGTTCTATGAAAAAAATACTCAGTATCATATCTATCCTTCTTCTGTTTGGTGGCGGATTATATCTCGGTTACAGAATTTTTAGTCCGAATAGACTTAAAACAGAAGTTACCAGAGAGGTGCTACTCACATCGCTTCAGAGCGAAGGATTTCTTGTCTCGCAGACTGCGATTCTAAGTGAAACCGTTACAATAGACAGGAAGTCTGGAAGTGCGTTCAAAGATTTTTTCTGGGGGCAGGAGCTTCTGGCAAGTGCAAAGATGAAAGTAAGTTCTGGTGTTGATTTATCAAAAATAATTGAGGAAGATATTGAAATTTTACTAGAGGAAGTGCGCATTACACTCCCGGCTGTGAGTATTCACAGTGTAGAGCTCGTAGATACTATCCAGATGCAAAATAAGCAAGGAATTCTGAAGAAAATTTTTGATAATGATGATGGGTATAATGAGGCTCTCGTTCAGCTCACAGAGTCTGCCAGGTCTGCTGCAATGGAAGACGAGCTTGTGACAGAGGCAGAAAATAGTGCAAAGGGTGAGATTGAGAGGTTGGTAAGATTTGTAGAGAGGAACAAGACCGTTACTATTCTTACTAGATAGGATATGAAATACACATTTAAATCTCTACTAGTACTCACCTTGGTTTTTATTTTCTCTGGGTGTGTACCAATCGACACAGAAGATTTTATTCCAGAAGAAGAAAAGAATATTGATGAGGAGATAGGTGCTGCTCCAATAACATTTTCCTATATAGCAAGCAGAGATGAAATTCTTGGTAGTTGGTATATACTCGATGGCGGAGATGCCGAAGAAATCATTTTGGAATCAGATGGCACCTTTTCAACATTTCTACACGACAGACCATTTGAAATAGGTACTTGGAGTTATGAAGATGGAATTATGGTGATGAGTTCTGAGGAATTAGGTGAAAGAATGTATAATGATGTTGTTTTTGAAGAAGAGTTTTTGATATTAGAGGGTGAGGGAGATCTATATCAATTATTGAGCAAAGTCTTGGAAGAATTAGATACTGAATAAAATTTTATGCCAGAAAAAAATAGACCTCAACTGCATAAATATCCAGACCAGGGTGGTTATGTGTGTGATGATGAATATTACAAGTCGTTAGAGAAACGTGGAGAGTCATTTCCTAAAATAGAAGAAATTACACCGGAAGAGTTTGAAAAAATTTTGGAAAATCAAAATATAGTAGATACGTGTACTAATGAAGCAGGTCGATTAAAAAGAGCTGCAAAGTCTGGCGCAATCGCTCACGAGATTCCTTCCATTTTACACAGTCTAGCAAATATGCATCTGTTTGTAAACAATGATGATACATATGGTTGGCTCAAAGAGAAAGATAAAGAAATGTACAAAAAAATAGTTAGAGTACTCTGGAAAGCAAGAAAAATATCATAATATATTTTTATGGAACAAAAATTACCACAAGATACAAAAAAACAGATTCAGATAAAAGCACAGGATAAGGTGCTGGCAGGGAAATATGCTAACGCTGCGCAGGTGACTCACACGAAAGAGGAGTTTGTGCTTGATTTTATGAGTATTTTTCCTCCTGCCGGAACACTGAACTCAAGAGTGATTATGAGCCCTGGGCATTTCAAGCGGATGATAGTGGCAATGCAAGATAATTTGCAGAAATATGAATCGAAGTTTGGCTCTGTCGACCAGGCAGAAGAGCCAGATGTGATTCATGGTTTTCCGGTTAAGTAATAGTTTAGTTTTATTTGATCTAGTCTCTATAATGTATGGTACGACAGTAACTTTTAAGCTTAAAAAAATTGCCAACTCAAAAATTTACTGGTTGTTTAAATAAAAAACATGGGAAAAGACTATTACAAAATTCTAGGCGTAGAAAAAAGTGCTACGGCCGATGAAATAAAAAAAGCATTTCGAAAACATGCTCACAAATATCACCCTGACAAAAAGGATGGAAACGAAGATAAGTTCAAAGAAGTGAATGAAGCGTATCAAGTCCTGGGTGATGAGAAAAAAAGAGGACAGTATGACCAATACGGTTCTTCTTTTGACCAGCAGGGTGGATTTGGTGATGGTGCTGGCTGGGACGACTTCATGAATGCAGCGCGTGGTGGCGGTGGATTTCATGGAGGTATTGATCTCGGAGATATTTTCGGAGAGATGTTCGGTATGGGTAGTCGTCGTGGACACAGAGGTCCAAGACGTGGTAATGATGTCCAGGTAGATGTGCAGCTCGAATTCCGAGATGCAGTATTCGGAATAGAAAGAGACATTAAACTTACAAAGCAAAATGCATGTGATGTCTGTGTTGGGTCTGGTGCAGAACCTGGATCAGATGTGAAGACATGCGATACATGCAAGGGTCAGGGTCAGGTTATACGTATTCAGCAGACTATGCTTGGAGCGATGCAGACGAGTGCCGTGTGTGAGGACTGTGCTGGAGAAGGGAAGAGGGCAGAGAAGAAATGTCAGCACTGTGGTGGTGATGGGTTGCAGAGAAGTGAATCAGCGTACAAAATAAAAATTCCAGCAGGAATAGATAATGGTGAAACCATTCGTCTCTCTGGAATGGGTGAAGCTGCACCACTGGCTGGTCAGACTGGTGATCTCTATGTGCGTGTTCATGTAATGCAAGACAAGAATTTTGAACGCAGTGACTATGACATCTATACAGAGGCTCATATTTCCTATCCTCAGGCTGTGCTCGGAGACAAGATAGAGATAGAGACGCTCGATGGGAAGAAAAAACTTGTTATTCCAACCGGTACACAGTCACATCAGAGTATTCGTCTTCGAGGTCTCGGAGTACCAAGATTACAAGGAAGCGGACGTGGTGACCAGTATGTAAATGTTATGGTGGATGTACCAAAGAAAGTTAGTAGAAAAGCGAAGGCATTGCTCAAAGATTTGGAGAGTGAACTTGGTTAGTATAGACACGCTCATTCATGGTTGCTATACTTATGCCGCTAAAAAGACTATAGGTATAGTCTATTGAACACAGTCGAAATATGTCAATTTACACAAAAATAATGGGAGATCCGAACAAAAAGACGCTTAAAAAGCTCGATTCTGTGATCGAGGAGATTAATGCACTCGAACCAGAATTCGAGAAGCTTTCTAATGCTGAAATAAAGATAAAGACAGAAGATTTCAAAAAAAGATTAAAAGCAGGGGAGGTGCTCGATGATATTCTGGTAGAAGCATTTGCTACTGTACGAGAGGCTGCAAAACGTACAATGAACATGCGCCATTATGATGTACAGATGAAAGGTGGTTGGGTACTACATAAAGGGAAGATCGCAGAGATGAGAACTGGAGAAGGAAAAACGCTGGTAGCAACACTTCCAGTATATTTAAATGCACTCGAAGGAAAGGGTGTACATGTCGTCACTGTGAATGATTACCTGGCGAAGCGTGATGCTGTTTGGATGGGTCAGATTTATGATTTTCTTGGGTTATCTGTTGGTATTATTCAGAATCAGCGAGTTACATATATTTATGATCCATCTATAAAAGGAACAGAAGAGGGTGGCGAGATAGATGCAGAGCGGGATGAGACTGGTAGTTTCAAAGTAGAGGAAGAGTTTCTGAGGCCTGCAAGTAGACAGGAGGCATATAGATGTGATATCACGTATGGAACGAATAATGAGTATGGATTTGATTACCTCCGTGATAACATGGTGCAGGAAGTGTCTGAGATGGTTATGCGTCCTGGAGACGAGATGTACTATGCGATCATCGATGAGGTTGACTCTATTTTGATTGATGAGGCCAGGACACCACTTATTATTTCATCACCGGCAGAAGAGGCTACAGACCAGTACTACAATTTTGCACGCCTTGTAAAAGGTTTGAAAGAAAACGAAGATTATAATGTTGATGAAAAGATGAGAAGTGCAACTCTGACAGAAGAAGGTATTACAAAATTTGAAGGCTGGCTTGGTGTTGAGAATTTGTATGTTGAGGGGGGGGTGCGTACAGTCCACCATGTGGAGCAGGCACTGAAGTCAGAGGTTCTTTTCAAGAGAGACAAGGACTATATTATTGACAACGGAGAGATTATTATTATTGATGAATTTACAGGAAGAAAAATGCCTGGAAGACGGTATTCAGAAGGGATACATCAGGCAATAGAAGCAAAAGAGGGTGTTGATATTCAGCGAGAGAGTAGAACGCTTGCAACTATTACATTCCAAAATTTTTTCCGCATGTACGACAAGCTTTCTGGAATGACTGGCACGGCGAAGACAGAGGAAGAAGAGTTCTTCAAGATCTATCAGATCGAGGTTATCGTCATGCCTACGAATAGGCCAGATGCAAGAAAAGACTTGCCAGATAGAATTTATCAGAATGATAAAGGGAAGAACAGGGCAATAGTTGAAAAAATTAAAGAATGCCAGGCAAAAGGACAGCCAATGTTGATAGGTACTATCTCTGTTGAGAAGAACGAGGAGCTTAGTAGCTATCTCACAGCCAACGGTATAACTCATGAAGCGCTCAATGCAAAGAATCATGAGCGTGAAGGTGAGATCGTGGCACAGGCTGGTCGACCAGGTGTTGTTACACTTGCGACCAACATGGCTGGTCGTGGTGTTGATATTAAGCTTGGTGGAAATCCTGTGAGCAAGGAAGAGCAAAAAGTTGTGCTCGAAAGTGGAGGGCTTTTCGTCCTAGGTACAGAGAGACATGAGTCTAGGCGTATTGATAATCAGCTACGTGGACGTGCTGCACGTCAGGGCGATCCTGGTGAGACACAGTTTTTCGTGTCTACAAAGGATGATCTGATGCGTATCTTTGCTGGTGATAGACTTGCGACTACTATGGAACGGCTGAAAGTTCCAGAGGATATGCCAATCGAGCAAAAGATGATTACGAAGATGCTCGAGACTGCTCAGAAAAAAGTAGAGGGTCATCACTTTGATACCAGAAAACATGTTTTGCAGTACGATGATGTGCTCAATCGTCATAGAGCCGTTATTTATGAAAAGAGAAGAAGAATTCTTGAACTCTCTGGTGGAGATTTTGGAAATAATGAAGAAAAGAAGGTTGAAAAGGAAGAGAATAAAGAAGAGGTTCAAGAAAACCAATCTCGTCATTATGAGTCTTTGAAAGAAATTATCATGGAAATGGTAGAGTCAGAGATTGAATTTGTTGTCTCTTATCACACAAATCTAGAAGATGAGTCAAAGTGGGATGTCAAAGAGATCTATGAAACCATGAAAACGATCTTTCCATTTTTCAATGATGAACGAGAGAAACTTCTCCATTTTGGTACGTTTGGTGAAGAAAAAGTTGAGAATGTCGAGGCACGAAACAACATAGTCAATTTTCTTCTGGAAAAAGCAGAGATTGAATATGAGAAGCTCTATGCACAGCTCCGAGAGAGCGCAGTCCAGATGGGGGAGGATGGTGATGCTCTCATACAAATGATTGAGAAGAGTATTCTCCTCCGAGGTATTGATACACTCTGGGTGGAGCATCTCGTCTCTATTGATTATCTGAGACAGGGGATTAGTCTTCAGGGATATGGACAGAGAGATCCACTTGTCGAGTACAAGAGAGAAACATTCCATCTCTTCAACTCACTTCTTTCCAACATTCAAAAAGAAGTGGTCTATTCATTCTTCAAGATGAGTGCAAATGTCCAGCTCGCACCAAGTGTGATGGTTACTGATAAGATGACGCTGCAGGGCGCAAAGAAAGATATGAGTGCACAAGGCGCACACATTGAAAAGAAAAAGCGTGATGATAGTGGAAAGAAAGTTGGTAGAAATGATCCATGCTCATGTGGCTCTGGAAAGAAGTTCAAGAAATGTCATGGTGCATAATAAAATTTCAAAAAATAAAAAAGTACACAGTTGATGTGTACTTTTTTATTGTGATGACAATAAAAATATGATATACTTTATCTATATTTATCAAAAAAATTTCTATGGCGAGTCAACTCGAAGTGAGGTATCTCAGACGCAGACTGAAAGCAATTCACCTGGCTGCAATTCTTGCATTCTTAGTTTTTTTCTGCCTTCTTTTTCTACTTGGTATCAATTCTCAGGCAAACACATATCATGCTCAGCTCATTCTCTTGGGCATGTCTGCTGTTGTATTGTTTGGCTATTTGAGTCTCAGCTTAATGCCACCTGAAAGAGAGAAATTCACAGTACAACTCTTTGCATTTTATGCATTGTCAATTCTTACTTCTATGTTGGTGTGGGCAACTGGACTTCTTTACAGCCCATTCATTACACTTTATGTTATCATTATTATCATCTCGACACAGCTTTATGGATATGTTCATGGACTTTTTCAGACACTACTGGCGTCAGCTGGTTTTGTCTTTACCTATGGGTTAGTTGTTAATCATTTCACACCGTATCATTCTATCCTTGTGGATGCGAAGATTTCCCTTGTTTATCAGCCAGAGTATGTGATTATGATCTATGGAATTTTGTATGTTCTCCTTTTTGCATTTACAGTTCTAGCAAGCTCGAGTGCGCGGATACTCCTGTTCCGTGCAAAAGATAGAAGTGAATTGAACAGTACATATCAAGAAAAGATAATTCAGGAAATGCCAATGGCAGTCGTTGTTACCGATAGCTTATGGAATATACTAGGTGTAAATCCTGCTGCAGAGATGGCATTTTCTTATAACAGAGCAAAACCGTTCCTTGGTTACTATGTTGGACAGACAAATCAAAAACTTTCGGCTCTTGTCAAAGCACTTGTCCGGTCAAGTGGGGGTAAGGTGTTCACATGGAAAGATGCTACAGGAGGAAAGACACAGGTCAGTATGAGTGCTCGGATAGTGCCAGCGGAAAAGAAAAATGATCAGACTTATATATTTTTTGTTGAAAAGATAGGTAAAAAAAGTAAGTGAAAAAGATGAAGACCTCGGCTGTTGCTGGAACAAAGGCTTCTCTCTAAACTCTCCACATACCAACCACGACAGGAGGAGATGTCCTCGTAGGTACCTCATGGGGGACAACAACTATTTATCGGACGACGTATTAAATCTAACTAAATATGAAAAAGCCCTGAAGAGGGCTTTTTTCTTTTTTTTTAAATCTACTATAGAAGAGAACCAAATGCTCCCCAGAAAGAATGCCAAAGAGAAGATTTCTTTTGAAATAGAGGCAAGTTAAAATTTACTATACTAATTTTCTCAAGCGTGAATACTTCTGAGTTCTGTGCTTCGAATCCTGGTGCAGAGATATTGAGATAGTATGTTCCAGGTGGAAGAAATATATTGTATGAGCCATCAGCATTGCTCAGGAATGGATTTTCTTGTCCGTACAGGGGTCCTGGCCATCTAGAGAATGATTTTGCTTTCTGTTCAAAGATTTCTATTCGAGCACGAGGTACTGTTTTTCCGCTTACATCTGTAATGAACCCTTTTCTTTCAGAAACAATACTCTTGGTGATATGAGTTCTTTCTCTGTCAAAATGATTTAGGCTTACAGTGAGAGTATATGTCATATCCTCGACGATGTCTGGAAGTGTAATAATACTTTCATATGTTCCAGATGATTCGTTCCAATCAAATTTATAACCAGAAGTCCATAAATCCTCACCTTCTACATAGAGCCTCGCAGTCACAGAATATACTGACTCGCTTGGTCTGAGGATAAGCTTTAGTCTTCCTCCTGAGCGAGAACGAATAATTCCTGTTTGTTGTTGTCTGAATTGAGTTGAATCTTCTGCGAATACAAGTAGAAATGCATCTCGCTTTTCAATCTTTTTTGTTTCGGTAATTACATCTGCTTGGCTTGATGCACCTTCTTGGTCAAGTATGTTTGTTTCTGCTTGTGTCGGTAGTGTATCTGGCACATAGACAAATACTGGTTTTTCTTGGGTTGACTCATTTGTCTTTTCACCAGCAGATATATCTGGAACAATGTACTCTGCTATTTCCTCAGCTGCAGCGATACCATACTGAACTTTTTCAGTGAGACTATTCAACTGGTGTCCACTTTCATCTCTTTGGAGAATTGAAATTGTGTATGGCCCTGGGGAAAGACTATCTAATACTGTCGTACTAAATAGTCCATCCTCATTTGATCTTACAGTATATACTGATCCAGCTATTGAAATTTCAGTTCGACTATTGGGCTCTCCTGAACCAGATATTTCAAAAGGGAGACTCATTAAAAGTGATCCTGGGGCAGGGAATTGGAGAACAAGTGGCGCAATATTCTCATTTGTCTGGAGAGTAATTGTGTCAGATATTTTTTCAGAACTATATCCTGTTTTTGTAATGAAGAGTACATACACTCTCTTCAGTCCATCTCCATCAGAAAGAATCCAGCTATAGTTATTTTGAAACGGCACCTGTGCAACATCTGTGAAGTCTTCTGATTCTGATATTGCAATACTTGTCACATCTTCTCCTGCAGAGAGTGAAAGTACAACTGCAGGATTCTGCGTTACATCTGCACCGCCATTAATGAGAATGCCTATTGGTGGTTCTGGCGGAGTTGTGTCAATTGGTGCTCCACCTCCGGCAGAGGGAACTGTTCTGGAGCTCGCAGGTCTCCAGTCTGTGCGTACTTTGAAGTCAGAGCTCGCACAGCTGCCTGTGTTTGCGCAATTAAAGTTAATCCTTCCGCTCGCAGTACCGCTAGCATATCCATGAAAGTATCCATCCGAATCAATAGTAACTCCTGTGAAATCTATCCAGCCAAGTGTACCTCCCCAAGCATATCCACCGAGTGTGCCTTCTGCATTATTCGTTACACCTGCTAGAGTTGGATTAAGATTAACCCAACCATAGTTGGTACTCCATGCATAGCCAGAGAGTCCTGAATCTGTTACCTGCACCCCACCACTTGCTGGCCCAAAGTTGATCCATCCAATATTTTCCCCCCAGGCATATTTATCAGTCGTATCTATAGATCCAACTGTTTCGCTTGCAACTACAATTCTAGCAACAAAAATAAGTACCGTAAGAATACATACAAAAATGATAAATTTTTGTTTCTTGGTCATGCTATGGACATGTAATACTTGCGAAAGTCAAAACATCACTGTCATCAATCGTTCCCCGTGCACATGTGCCATCGGGGCTGGTTAGGATTAGTCCATATGAACTAGATGTAACATATACATCACCACCAACTTTTACAACATTGCTTGCTGGGTATAGACCAATATCTCCAGATGATTGCGTGGCAAAAATAAGATCTGTTGCGTTGAAAGTAATTCCTGTATCAGTATATGAGAGTGGCATATACCGCTGGGTATGTGAGTGTGCCACGGAGACTGATCTGTCATTACTCATGAAGGTATCTCCTTCAAAGTTAAATGCATACACTGTTGATGCGGGAACCAAGCCCCCACCATACCCATCTCCTTGAAACTGAATGCCAGTATATCTCGTGTACGTTCCTCCAGCTAGATTCACATGAGATAGATTTACTCCAATTCCATCTGTTATTGTTCCTCCTCCGTAGTTGTGGGCATTTGCGTTGAAAGCAATTGCTTCAGTAATGGTGCCCGTTCCGCCATTTCCGGCTTGATTTATTCCAGCAATAATTCCACCTCCAGTAGCAAGAGTAAGTGTATTGCTTCCAAGGTATACTACATTACTAACATAGCCCCTATGCGATTGATTATTGTCTGATGTTGTATACACATTGAGGCCAAAGTCCCAGGCATTTTGTGCAGATGAATTATCTGTAAATGAATGGTCAAAATCAATAAGTCCGTTAACTTTTGCTTTTTCTGATATTGTATCTATATAAAAAATATCTCCAGCATCTCCATCCTTGCGAACCAGGAATGCTTGAGATGT
>JBDROX010000008.1:0-50548 GCA_043809645.1 Candidatus Magasanikiibacteriota bacterium
AAGGATGCTGCATCATCAGAAGATGAGGGGCTCATCGAAGTGTACAAGCGTATTCGTCCGGGTGACCTGGCTACAGCAGACAATGCAAAGAGTTTGATCCACGCAATGTTCTTCAACTTCGACCGATATGATCTTGGTCGCGTTGGTGTATACAAATTCAATACAAAATTTCGTCTTGATCTGAAGGATGCAGACTATGATGACAAAGAGCAGCGCGTCCTGTCTCCAGAAAAACTTCTTCTTGTTCTGAAGGAAGTTGTTCGTCTGAATGTAACACAGGAAGAGCCAGATGATATTGATCACCTCGGAAACAGACGTGTTCGCGCTGTTGGTGAACTTGTTCAAAACAGATTCCGAATCGGGCTGGCACGCATGGAGCGTATTATTAAGGATCGCATGAGTACATATGATCTTGATTCTCTTTCTCCGAATAAATTGATTAATGCACGGCCAGTGATAGGTGCAGTTCGAGAATTTTTCATGAGCTCACAGCTGTCACAATTCATGGATCAGGTCAATCCACTTGCAGAGCTCGAGCACAAGAGACGTGTGAGTGCGCTGGGTCCTGGTGGGCTTTCCAGAGACCGTGCTGGGTTCGAAGTTCGAGATGTGCATACGACTCACTATGGAAGAATTTGTCCGATTGCAACTCCTGAAGGACCAAATATTGGTCTTGTCGGTCATCTCGCAAGCTTTGCAAAGATCAACTCATTTGGATTTCTTGAAACGGCCTACAGAAAGGTCATTCATACTGTGCCAAATGAAGCTCGATTCACAGAAGGTGAGACCGCTCGGGAAGCAGTAGATGGTGTGGTAGGAGCAGGTGAGACAATTACAAAAGACATTGCAAAGAAGCTAGAAGGAAAGAAAGATATTGATACCGTACTCGTGAGACCTAGAGTAACTTCTGAGGTTGTCTATCTGAACTCTTTTGAAGAAGAGAGAACTATTACAGCAAGTGCAACGACATCCGTTGACGAGAACGGATTCCTCATTGGTGTCCGTATACCAGCAAGAAAGCATGGTGAACCATCTGTTGTGCCAATCGAACAGATTGATTACCTGGACGTTGCATCAAACCAGATTCTCTCAGTCGCAACCAGTCTGATTCCTTTCTTAGAACATGATGATGCGACGCGTGCGCTCATGGGAACGAACATGCAACGTCAGAGTGTTCCATGTATCAAACCAGAAACACCATTCGTCGGAACAGGGGTAGAGAAGAAAGCTGCGGAAAATAGTGGACACGTGATTATAGCACCAGAGGCTGGAGAGATCACGTACGCAGACAGTCAGCGTATCGAGCTTACGACGAAGAATAAGGAAGTAATCAACTATCCACTCAACAAATTTGTCCGATCGAATGCATCGAGCTCAATCAACCAAAGACCACTCGTCACTGTTGGGCAGAAAATAAAGAAGGGGCAGGCACTGTGCGACGGACCAAGTACACAGGCAGGAGAACTCGCACTCGGACAGAATGTCCTCGTTGCATATATGGTATGGGATGGGTTCAATTATGAGGATGCTATCATCGTTTCTGAACGACTCGTGCATGACGACAGATATACATCTGTCCATATTGAAGATTACAAAACAGATGTTCGAGAGACCAAGCTTGGTCCAGAAGTGGTTACGAGTGATATTCCAAATGTAAGTGAGGAAAAGCTAAAGAATCTTGACTCCGAAGGTGTGGTCAGAGTCGGCGCAGAGGTACACTCTGGTGATATTTTGGTTGGAAAAATTACACCAAAGGGTGAAACAGAACTCACACCAGAAGAGCGACTTCTCAGAGCAATCTTCGGAGAAAAGGCACGAGATGTTCGTGACTCATCTCTCTACCTCGAGCATGGTGAGCAAGGAAAAGTTATTGATTTGAAAGTCTTTACAGCAGACGAAGGTGATAGACTTCAGCCGGGTGTGTCAACACAAGTCCAGGTGACTGTTGCTGACATGCGAAAGATCCAGGTTGGTGACAAGATGGCAGGGCGACACGGAAATAAAGGTGTGATCTCACGAGTGGTTCCAGTACAGGACATGCCATTCCTCGAAGATGGCACACCAGTGGATATTATTCTTTCTCCACTTGGTGTTATTTCTCGTATGAACCTCGGGCAGCTCCTCGAAACCCATCTGGGTTTGGCTGCTAACGCAAAAGGATATCGCGCGGCGACTCCTGTCTTGAATGGGATAACAGATGAACAGATTAGAACAGAGCTTGTGGACGCTGGATTCCCAGCAGACGGGCAGCTTCAGCTCTTTGACGGAAGAACAGGCGAACCATTTGATTACAAGACAACTGTGGGGTATTCCTACATGCTGAAGCTCAACCACATGGTCGAGGACAAGATTCATCAACGTTCGATCGGTCCATACAGTCTCATCACACAACAGCCGTTGGGTGGAAAGGCACAGTTTGGTGGACAAAGATTCGGAGAGATGGAAGTCTGGGCACTCGAGGCTTATGGTGCAGCTCATACGCTTCAGGAAATTCTGACCATCAAGTCAGATGATGTTCCTGGTAGATCAAAGGCATACGAATCGATTATCAAAGGAAATCCAATTACCAGAGTTAATCTTCCAGAATCATTTAACGTTCTGGTTCGAGAGCTCAAAGGACTCTGTCTGGATGTACAACTTCTCAAGAAGATGGGAGACCAGTTTCTCCCAGCAGACAAGGTGACAGAAATGAGACGAAAGGAACAGCAAGAACGAGTAGATCAGGAAGATGAAAAGAGAGAATCGGAAAAAGTAGAAACAGAGAAGAGCGTATCATAATTCCTTTTACATCAAGCAATCAACCTATAATTGCCTACACATATGTCTCATGAAACGCTACAATTCATTGACTTCGACGCCCTGAGCCTTAAGGTCGCCTCACCAGAGACGATCAAGCGATGGAGCCACGGTGAAGTCTCTAAGCCAGAGACCATCAATTATCGCACTCAGAAGCCAGAAAAGGGTGGCCTCTTCGCAGAAGAGATCTTCGGGCCGACCAAGGACTGGGAGTGTTATTGTGGAAAGTATAAAAAGATCAGATACAAAGGTATTGTCTGTGATAAGTGTGGTGTGGAAGTCACACACTCACTGGTCAGGCGAGAACGCATGGGACATATTGAACTTTCTAGTCCTGTGTCACATATCTGGTTTCTTAGATCTATTCCATCAAAGATAGGGCTTGTTCTCGACATGTCTATCCAGGCACTTGAGAAGATTATTTATTTTGCCAATTTCATCATCACACGTGTTGACGAAGAAGGAAAAACAGTGGCACACGATGAACTGAAGAATGAGTATAAGACAACAAAGAAACAGATTGAAAAAGAATTTGATAAGAAAATTGCTGATGCAATAGAGGCAAAGCAAGCCCGAGATATTATTGAGGATCTTGGAAAAGAAAAGGACAGAAAGCTGGAAGCACTAGGTGAAGATTTTTCTAGTGCAGAAGAAGAGCTCAAAGAAATAAAGATGCTCGGTATTCTTTCTGAGCACCGCTATCAAGAACTTTCTATTCGGTACGGGCATCTCTTTGATGCAGATATTGGTGCTGCAGCAGTTCGGACACTTTTAGAACGTCTTGATCTTGGGAAAACAGTTGAAAAACTTCAGGAACTCACTGAAAATAGTAAAGGCGCAAAGCATGATCGTCTGGTTCGCCGTGTGAAACTGATGAAGAGTCTTCATAAGAATGACATTCGACCAGAATGGATGATTCCAACAGCTATTCCTGTGGTTCCACCAGACTTGCGTCCTATGGTTGCCCTGGATGGTGGAAGGTTTGCAACCAGCGATCTGAATGATCTCTATAGACGTGTTATCAATAGAAACAATCGACTCAAGCGTCTGATGGATTTATCAGCACCAGAAGTCATTTGTCGAAATGAAAAGCGCATGCTCCAGGAAGCGGTCGATGCACTTATCGATAATAATGCTCGAAGTTCAAAGACTGTCACAGCATCAACAGGACAAAAGAGACAGCTTCGATCCCTTGCTGATATTCTGAAGGGAAAACAGGGGCGATTCCGACAGAACCTACTCGGAAAACGTGTTGATTATTCTGGACGTAGTGTGATCGTGGTTGGACCACACCTTTCAATAGATCAGTGTGGGCTTCCGAAGCGCATGGCACTAGAGCTGTTCAAGCCGTTCGTCATGGCAGAGATTATTAAAAGAGAAATAGCTCATAATGTCAGAAGTGCATCTAGATATATTGAAACCAACGCACCAGAAGTGTGGGATATACTCGAAGATCTAACAGGAAAGACACGCGTGATGCTGAATCGTGCTCCAACATTGCATAGACTTGGTATACAGGCGTTCAGGCCAAAACTGGTCGAAGGAAAAGCTATTCAGCTTCACCCTCTCGTTTGTCCAGCGTTCAACGCTGACTTCGACGGAGACCAAATGGCTGTTCATCTTCCACTCACCGAAGAAGCAAAGTGGGAGGCAGAGGAAATGATGGCTTCTGAAAAGAATCTTCTCAAGCCTGCGACAGGGTCACCAGTTATCACACCACAGCAAGATATTGCACTCGGTTGTTATTACATTACAAAATATAAAGAAGAGGAGAACGCAAAAAAGAGTACACTATACTTCTCCAGTATACAAGAGGCTAGCTATGCGTATAAGGTGCGAGTTATAAAGCTTCAAGACAAAATCAATGTTAGATTTGATAACCTCTCCAAATTTCCAGAGGGAGAAGGTCCTATTATTGAGACATCAATTGGAAGAATTTTCTTTAATGAAATACTTCCGGACAAACTTCATTTCTACAATGAAACAGTGACAAAAAAGCATCTAAGTGCGATCATTAAACTCCTTCTTGAGTTCTACGGTCAAGAAAAGACTGCAAAAGTACTAGATGCCATGAAGCGACTTGGGTTTAAGTATGTTACCAAGTCTGGGTATTCCCTTGGCATGGAAGACTTCGGTCATATTGAAGAAAAGAAAGCTATTCTCGAAAATGGAGATGAGCGTGTGCTCCAAGTACAAGAACAGTATCAAGAAGGTCTTCTTACTGACTCTGAAAGACACGCAAAGGTGCTCGAAATTTGGGCAGAGGTCAAAGACAAAGTTGTATCTCATAATAAGGAAGCGCTTGATAAGGATGGTCCGGTCTTCGCTATGATTGATTCTGGTGCTCGTGGTTCGTGGGGTCAACTTGGCCAGGTTATTGGAATGAAAGGGCTCGTGGCTTCTCCAAGTGGAGAGATTATCGAGTTGCCAGTCAAAGGAAACTTCAAAGAAGGGTTTGGCGTACTCGAGTTCTTCATCTCTTCTCATGGAACGAGAAAAGGACTTTCTGATACTGCTCTTCGAACAGCAAACGCTGGGTATCTCACTCGTCGTCTCGTAGACGTCGGGCAGGATGTGGTCGTTCGAGCAGAAGATTGTGGAGACACGGATGGAGAGCTCGTAACAACCGCAGAATCAGAACAGATTGGTGAACAGCTCTGGGAACGTGTAGTAGGACGATTTGTTGTTTCAGATGTGAAAGATGGAAGAAAGAAGGTTGTAAAGGCTGGCGAAGTCATCACAGAAGAAGCTGCACGATATATCGAAGAACACAAATTAGATGATATTCATGTACGCAGTGTCCTCCAGTGTAAAGAAGCTGAGGGAATCTGTGTAAAATGTTATGGATTTGACCTTGCACACAATCAGGTGGTGAAGAAGGGTGTGGCAGTCGGCATCATCGCTGCACAGTCTATCGGAGAACCTGGCACACAGCTCACCATGAGAACATTCCATCTTGGTGGTGTGGCTGGTGGGGGAGATATTACCCAAGGTCTTCCACGTGTAGAGGAACTTTTCGAAGCCAGAAAGCCAAAACGAAAAGCAGTGCTGACAGAAGTGACTGGAACGGTGGAGATCGAAGATGCGGATGGAAAGATCATTACCAGTCCAACAGGAAGAAAGATTTTCGAAGGTCGACGCGGTCAGAAGATCATCAAGGTTCACTTCGAAGGTATGGATGAGGAAATTATTAAGTTCACTGCAAAGGATGAAGTCCTCATCGAAGATGGGCAAAAGGTCAAGAAGGGCGACCTTATGATTGTACGCGGTGCATCTGGAGAAGAGGTCAAGGCAGTATACCCAGGTGAGATCAGAATAGAGAAGAGAAAAATATTTCTCTTATATCAAGGAAGGCATACCAAGGAATATATCATCCCAATGGGGTACAAGCTCTGGGTTGAAAATGGCGATTCAGTAGAGAAAGGTGACCAGATGACAGAAGGAAGTGTCAATCTTCATGAACTTCACGAGCTCAAGGGGCGGGATGCTGTGCAGCGATATATTCTGAAGGAAATTCAGGAAATCTATGCTGCGCAGGGTCAACGTCTGAACGACAAGCATGTCGAGCTCATCATCAGACAGATGTTCTCTCGCATGTATGTTGAAGATCCCGGTGACACTGATCTTCTCCCTGGTGAGACAGTCGAGAAGACACAGATGATCCTCGCGAATAGAGACGCTGTAGCCAAGAAAAAGAAAGAAGCAACTGGAAGAGAACTTTTCCTCGGTGTGAGTAAGGTCTCACTCTCGACAAATAGCTTCCTCTCTGCGGCATCCTTTCAGGAGACAGCGCGCGTACTCATCAATGCCGCAATTACTGGAAAGGTGGATGAGCTCTCTGGCCTCAAGGAAAACGTAATTATCGGACGACTCATCCCCGCAGGAACTGGGTTTCGGGAGAAGAAGGAAACTGGAAAGTAGAAATTTGATTTACCTGCCGGTAGGCAGGAATTCGAGAAATAGAAAGCCAAAAAACTTCCTGAAAGGGGAGTTTTTTGTTTGATACTTCCTTCTACTTATGTTTTAATGTCTATAGATATTCATGTTTTTCAACCAAAGGTTGATTCGCCTCTGGCGGAAATGTTTACATGATTTCATATTTTAATGATGTAGTATGAGTGGACATTCCAAATGGTCAAAAATTCAACACAAAAAAGGAAAAGCAGACAAAGCTCGCTCTAATTTGTTTACAAAGTTATCTCGCGCAGTCACTGTCGCGGCACAACAGGGGGGGAGTGATCCAGAAATGAACTTTTCTCTTCGCCTCGCAATTGATAAGGCAAAAGAAGGAAATGTTCCAAAGGAAAATATTGAGAGAGCTATAAAAAAGGGAACAGGTGAACTAGATGGTGGTGCGACAATTCAGGAAATTATTTACGAAGGATATGGCCCACATGGCGTGGCTGTTCTCGTCGAGACGCTTACAGACAATACAAATAGAACAGTCTCTGAGATCAAACATGTCTTCAATACATATGGCGGGTCACTCGGAACACCTGGAAGTGTACAATGGCAGTTTCAGAATCTTGGTGTCATCAGAATTGCAAGCACAAAAATTCAGAATTCAGATTTGGAGCTAGAGTTTATCGATGCGGGTGTTGATGATATCGTAGAGTCAGAAGAAGGGGTTGAAATCATTTGTTCAAAAGAGAATCTTAGGGGAATTATGGAGATTTTGAAAGAAAAGAATATTGTTCCAGATGATTCTGGATTGGAATGGGTTACAAAAGAAATGATTGAACTTGATGAGCAAAAGTCGCAGAGCCTAGAAAAGCTCGAGGATGCGCTTGATGACCTCGATGATGTGGGGGCGGTGTATACCAACGAAGCCTAGCGGCTTTGCAATTTCAAATTCACCTAATTCACCTAATTTCTAATGAGTTGTATGGCGTCTTCTTCTGTAAATATTCGTATTTTAGGGATTGATCCTGGTTTTGGTAGGATTGGGTGGGGTGTTATTGAGAGTCGTGGTGTAGACTGGAAGCATGTTTCACATGGATGTATAATGACCAACAAAAAAAAAGATTTTGTCGACCGGTTGGACGAGCTCCATACAGAACTTATGGAAATAATTAAAACATTTTCTCCATCGCGCGCTGGAGTGGAGGATTTATTTTTTTATAAAAATGTCACTACGGCTATCAAGGTTGGTCAGGCGAGAGGTGTTATTCTGCTTACTCTCCGTCAAGCGGGGATTTTAATTTTCGAATGTACACCACTCCAAGTCAAACAGGCTGTTACAGGATATGGAAAAGCAGAAAAGAGACAAGTACAGAAGATGGTGGGAATGATTTTAGAAATGCCAAAAAAACCAATTCAGGATGATGCCGCAGATGCACTTGCTGTTGCAATAACATGCGGAAATAGTCTTGGTGTGCCTAGAAAATAAAATTATCAAAAGAGTTATCCAGAGTCCAGGCTGTTTTTTCAGTTTTTTTTTGCTATACTCTAACCATGTTCAAAATATACCCATGTTTATAACCTCTTTTTGCATATGCCAAAAGCAAAACAAGAGAATAAGGTGCAGACGATGATCGTAGTTCTCCTCGGAATTGTAGGACTCCTGATCTTACTTATTTTTCTCGTCATTCGGTCGCAGGCTGATGATGCCACATCTGAAGTTGGTGTGGATAATATCGCCCCAACGATCACATCATTCCAGCTAGGGTACGCTCCTACAACAAATGATATTTTTGTCCCGATTTCTGGAACATCCTCATTAAATCTTATTGAAGGAACAACAACAACGATATATGCAAATGGATCATTTCAGGATTTGAATGGGTGTCAGGATGTTACACAGGCTATCTATCAAGCAGAAGTAATTCCACCTTTTCCTCTTGGTAGTCAACGAATCTCTGTTACTATGGGTACAGATTTGAAGTTAAATTTATATCTTTATGAGCTTGGACCAACAAGCACATACCACGCGACGGAATGGGCGGGAGACAATAACGGAAGAGGATCCTGCGTTTTTAGCGGATGTGATAACTCAGCAGATATTGATGCTGACTTCGTCTGTACTTTCGATATCCAATTCTTTGCAGACAATACAACCGCAGATACACCAAAGGGAACTGGAGATGCTGCATATTGGATTGCAAAGTTAAAGATAAGAGACGATCAACTTAGTCTAGTACAGCAACAAGAAACCTTCGAAGTAAACCTCCTCACTGCTGTTGACATCGGAGATGCTATCAACTACGGTGCAGTGAGTATTGGAGAGAGATCTGCCACACAGACACTTGTCATTACCAATACAGGAAATGACAATACAACTGACATAGATATGATTGGACTAGACATGGGTTGCACAGAAGGTACTATTCCAGTCACACAGCAGAGATACGCTACGAGCAGTGCATATACTGGAACACAGCTCGCACTCACCAGTTCTACTGTGTTTGACTTTGATCTAGCAAAGCAAGTTGCTCTCTGGGCCACCTCAACAGACGACACCTTTTGGACTCTTGATGTTCCAACACCTGGTGGTGGCGGTGCGTTGGCAGGAACATGTACTGGAACGAATACAATATACGCGACAGCGTTCTAGTGTAGACAGAAAAAATTAAAAACAACCCTTTGAATTGGGTTGTTTTTTTGTTACGTGTATGTTACAAGATATACACTGATCATCTAGAATCAATCAGGAGGTGAATAATGGTGCATCAGCATTTGGGGCAGTTAAGTAGAGGAGAGCGTGTTGTTCTAGCAATGGTATGGCTGGTGCAGCTCATGTTCTACCACACTCGGATTTACAGGGGTTTTCTTTGGATTGGCAGTCGCCTAAGTCGTCCTGGGGGCAGAGGAACCTTCCATATGATTCCTGGAGTACTTGCTCTCATCATGGTTCATACCAGGATTGAGCGTGGTTGGGGGCTCGGTCTTGCTCTCTACGGCTACCTCGGTTTTGTAATCATCATCGAAGCTGCGCGTCTGCCTTATGATTATCTTAGTAGCCGGCTACATCTTCACTGCATTCCGTTCGTTGCGCGGTATAGAGAGTGGATTGGGCCAGTCTATGGAGCATTGCTCGAAAATGGGGTTTTTCGAGATCATGAAAGGCGTATTCCGAGTACGATGCTTCCTTACACTGTGGGTGTAGTATTGCTTTACAACACCTTCGACCTTTGGTTCGCTGGACTCTCCATGGTTCCGCTCGCCTTTGGTGACCCGGCCGCGAGTATGGGTGGAAAGTCGGAAGTCGGCGGCGTCCTCGGAAGACTCACGTATAACAACAAGTCTTTGTATGGAGCCCTCTGCTTCATAATTTTTAGTCTTGCAATTATCGGTACCTCGCACTGGTTAACGATTTACACTGGTGCTTATCCAGTGGAGGAGATAGCTGTCACACCAATGATCATCGGTGTGGCCGTTGCCGCACTAATCGAGCTGGTCTGGTGGTCAGCACCGAAGAAGAGAACTGTCTGGTGGAAACGCCTTGATCTACTCGAGAACATGATGATCCTTTTTGCCTTTGCGTTCACTGCACAGGCGGTAGGTGTGCTACTCTTATAACCGAGAGAGGGCATCTCGACTCGCACGCTCCGGTCTAGGCTGGAGCGTTGTGTTTTTCAAAGTTGTATCTTGACAAAACATCCTCATATTGCTATACTCCCTCCGTTAATTATTAGCCATATAATGGCCCCTAACCACTGGGAACATGCTCTCCGTCGGCTAGGTAACCTCTATGCATGTATGCTTTCGAAAATAAAAAAGCAGAACGTTATCAAAAAGTATCAAATCCATAAGGGAGATACTGGTTCAAGTGAAGTTCAGATCGCAATTCTCACAGCAGAGATTGACGAGCTCGTAAAACATCTGAAGACACACGCAAAGGATCACTCTTCTCGCCGAGGACTCCTCCGAAAAGTAGGAGAAAGACGAAGACTTCTGCGTTACCTCAAGAAGGAAAATGGCAAATCATACGAAAATCTTGTGAAGAGTCTCAAACTCAAACAAGCAAAAGCACTTGAGAAACCACAGGTAGGGCAAGCTCAGGTGGATCCTTCAGAAAGTATTGAGGATAAGAAGGAGAATACAGATGACAAACCAAGTAAATAAGAAAAATCCACTGAAACACCCCGAACAACGTGTTGGGGTGTTTATTGATGTGCAGAATATGTATTATTCTGCCAAGAATCTTTTTTCCAAGAAAGTAAATTTTGGAAATATTGTGACAGAAGCAGTTGCTGGAAGAAAGCTAATCCGATCTATTGCGTACGTTATTAGAACAGAGTCTCAAGATGAACAGCCGTTCTTCGAAGCACTCTATAACCTAGGAATCGAAACTCGAGAGAAGGATCTCCAGATATTCAACACTGGCATGCGAAAGGGAGATTGGGATGTCGGACTTGCGGTGGACGCCATTCGTCTTGCGCCAAGTTTAGACGCGATCGTTATCGTTTCTGGTGATGGAGACTATCTTCCACTTGTGGAATATTTGCAGAAGAGTAGCGGAAAGCAAGTCGAGGTTGTTGCCTTTGGTGAGACCACATCGAGTCGACTGATTGAAGAAGCGGATGATTTTTTAGATCTTTCAGAAGAGAAGGGTAAGTTCTTGATTGGTGACAAGAAAGGGTTCATAAGAAAGAAGAAATAGTTAGGCAAATAATATTATTCAAGAAGATTGGCCTATAGACAAGTAGGTTCCTCTGGGATCTGAAGTCTCTAGACCAACTTCGTAGAAAAGAAAATTTATGTTGGATGTGAAGCGTTGGACCACTCAGTGGGGTGGCCGAGAACTCACTATTGAGGTGGGTCAATTTGCATTGCAGGCAACTGCAGCGTGTACAGTTCAATATGGTGACACTGTTGTTCTTGCGACTGCAGTGAAGAGTGATACGAAGAGAGAGGGAATCGATTACTTTCCTCTCATGGTGGACTTCGAAGAGAAACTCTATGCAGCAGGAAAGATCAAAGGATCACGATTCATCAAAAGAGAAGGTCGCCCAACTGATGAGGCAATTCTCTCAGGACGAATGATTGATCGATCAATTCGACCGCTTTTTGATGAGTGTATGAGAAATGATATTCAGGTTGTACTGACTGTTCTTTCGTATGACCAAGAAAATGATGCAGCTATTACTGCTCTCGTAGCAGCCAGCTGTGCACTCTCTATGTCGCCAATTCCGTGGAATGGTCCGATCGGTGGCGCTCGTATTGGTATGGACGCACAGGGTGAATTCATTCTCAATGTCACGAAGAGTCAGCTTGCAGAGAATGGCGGACTGGACATGGTTGTTGCAGGAACTCCAGAAAAACTCGTCATGGTAGAGGCTGCAGCGCACGAGCTTCCAGAAACAAAAGCATGCGAAGCTATGAAATGGGGTTGTGAACAGCTAAAGCCAGTAATTGAGCTTATTGAAAAAGTTGTTATAGAGGTTGGACAAGAAAAAGAATTGCCACCAGAGGTAGCAGATGACGCAGAAGAGATTGAAGATTCAGTCGAGGAACAAGTGCGAAAGGCTGTTCGTAGGTTCGTCTTCGATAGTGCAGAGACCATGATATTTGATACAAAGAAAGTTGGAAAGAAAGAGCGAAATCTCATGCAAAGTTCGGTCAAAAAAGCTGCAAAAGCACACCTTATAGAAAAAGGATTTGAAGAAGACGTTCATGGTGTTGGTCTCGGCAATATCAAAGAGTATATCTCAGAAGTAGTCACTCAGAGAATTCTTGAAAAAGAACAACGCCTGGATGGTCGTGCTATGACAGAAGTACGTGAGCTCATTGCAAGTGTTGACTTGCTTCCTAGAACACATGGGTCAGGCATGTTTATGCGAGGTGATACGCAGGTTCTCTCTGTGGTCACACTTGGTTCACCTGGTGACGTACAGACACTCGATACTATGGAAGAAGATGGTAAGAAACGATACATGCATCACTACAATGATGCTCCATTCACATATGGCGAAGCTGGTTTCATGCGTGGACCAGGTAGGCGTGCCATCGGACATGGTGCACTTGCGGAAAAAGCACTCGAGCCAGTGCTCCCAACAGAAGAAGATTTTCCTTATGCTATTCGCGTAGTATCAGAAGTTATGGGTGCAAATGGATCGAGCTCTATGGCATCAACGTGTGGGTCGTCACTGTCACTCATGGCAGCAGGTGTCCCAATCAAGAGGCCGGTAGCTGGTATTGCAATGGGCCTTGCATCAGTCGGACTTGGTATGGAATCAGAATCACCAAAATGGAAAGTCCTTACTGATCTCCAAGACGTCGAGGATGGCCCAGGAGGAATGGATTTCAAGATTGCTGGTACAGCAGATGGTATTACTGCTATCCAGATGGATACCAAGACATATGGGCTTCCTTGGGATCTTGTTGACGAGACAGTAAAACGATCAAAAGATGCACGAACATTTGTTCTCGAAGCTATGACAAGAATTCTATCAGCACCACGCGCAGAACTTTCCAAGTACGCACCACGTATCGAGACAATGCAGATTGATCCTGAAAAGATTCGTGATGTTATTGGTCCTGGTGGAAAGATGATCAATTCTATTATCAATGAAACTGGAGTTCAGATGGATATCGAACAGGATGGCCGTGTTCTCATCACATCAACTGACAGTGAGGGAATGAGAAGAGCGATTGAAATAGTTAAAAATCTTACAAAGGAAGTAGAAGTTGATGAGATTTATGATGGAGAAGTTGTCAGACTCGAAGACTTCGGTGCATTTGTTCAGCTGTTGCCAAACAAAGACGGACTTGTGCATGTTTCAGAGATTGCATGGGCACGTACAAATAAACCTAGTGATGTCCTCAAACTTGGCCAGAAGGTGAGGGTGAAAGTAAAGGAGATTGATAATCTTGGTAGAGTGAATCTTTCGATGAAAGCACTCATCGAGAAGCCAGCTGATTACGTAGAGCAACCTCCACGAGCACCGCGCGGGCCATCTCGAGGTCCAAGTCGTGGCCCGGGTGGACATGGTGGTAATAGAGGGCCACGAAGAAATAGTGGTGGTTCTCATGGATCAAGACAGTATGATAGAGAGCCTTTCACTCCAAGACCAGCAGCACCTGCCCCTGATTCAGTCGCAAAGATTGAAGAGAGACCAAAGAAGAAGGGGCTATTCGGATTTGGGAAGAAGTAGCATGTGAGCCAAGGGCGAACATAGCTATCCTGAGCGAAGTCGAAGGATTTCTTGCGTCGAGTAGACTAAATATTAAAAAAGTGGCCTTTTGGTCACTTTTCTAATACGCTTGTTTTATCTGCATTTTTATGGTTTAATGTCTTGGAAATAAGCCGCGGTGGTGAAACTGGTAGACACGCCAGCCTTAGGAGCTGGTACCTTCGGGTGTGAGAGTTCGAGTCTCTCCCGCGGCACCAATTTTATGCAGATTCCTTCTATAGATCTCCACACATGTGAGCTCATCCCAGATGCTCTCGAAAAGCTTGAAACAGAGCTTTTTTTATTGTTCCAAAAAGGGGAGAGGCGTATAGAAGTCGTCCATGGTATTGGAGAAGGGAAAATGGCAGCTGCCGTGCATAGGGAACTGAACAGGAATCCAATGGTTGGAAGTCGGTTAGAGAGCGACCATGGTGGAAGTTGTATTATTTCTTTATAAATATATGCTTTGGTTTCTTATTCCTATTTTCATTATTCTCATTACTTTTGCAATAGCGAGTGTTTCAGGTGCCCCCTTTGTACCAAGCAAGAAAGAGGATGTGTCGCGTTTTCTTGAGCTTGCCGAGATAAAGGATGGCGAGACAGTGGTAGATCTTGGGTGTGGTGATGGTCGATTTGTGTTTGCTTCACTGGAGCATGGCGCTGGCGCAAGAGGATATGAGATTTCTCTTATCCCCTTTATTTTTGCAAAGATACAGCAGCTTTTTGATAAAAAGAAGCGAACAGCGAAGATTTATTTTAAAAACTTTTGGAAAGCCGATGTGTCAGATGTTGATATTGTCTATGTATTCCTCATGCCAGATAAGATGGGGAGGCTCAGGAAGAAAATGGAGGAAGAATTGCCTCCAGGTGCCCGAGTCATTACCTATGTCTGGCCAGTGAAGGGCTGGGGGTATAAAAAAGTAGATAGACAAGAAGAAAAGCCAGCCCTCTATCTCTACACTATTGATAATTGCAGAAATAGAAAAGATACCCTATACTAATCTCAGTAAATTATTTTTGTAACTCATAACTATGGAACAAATTCCGCAGTCAGCGTACACAAAGACAACCAAGACAAGTTGGTTTTCTCGTATAGGAGGATCTGTCAAGGGAATTTTTATTGGATTTCTTCTGTTTATTGCCTCATTTATACTCCTTTACTGGAATGAAGGAAGAGAAGATCTTTCAAAAACAGCAGATGATGCAACGCCGATTCAGGCTACGGAGGCTGTTGTGGAGTCTCTGAATGGAACGCTTGTTGGGGCAAGTGGAATTCTGGAATCAACTGAAACGGTCGGCGACGATATGTTTCTAAGGCCAAGTGCATACCTTTCTGTTTCTCGAAAAGTTGAAATGTATGCATGGGTAGAGAAGACCTCCAGTCAGACCGATACAAAGCTGGGTGGTTCTCAGGAAACAACTACTGAATATAGTTATGAAAAGGATTGGGCCAATACTCCGACAGACTCCAGTAGCTTCGAAGTGCCAGTAGGGCATACAAATCCAGCCAAGCAAATTGATGATACGACGAAAACTGTCTCAACAGCATCTATTGGAAATTTTGCACTCGAGCCAGCAAGTCTTGGGCTTGTCGGAAGTCAGGGTGTCGATCTTTCTTTTGAAAATGTGACACTCACTGAAGAAGCAAAGTTTGCGGGCGGGTATATATTTGTCGGTCGTGGAAGCATAGAATCACCGTGGGTTGGTGATATGCGTATTAGCTATAGCGTTGTTCCGTCTGGGCAGGAAGTTATTGTTCTTGGAAAACAGCAGGGTCAGAAACTCGTTCCATTCTTCACAAAAGATGGCGGAAAGATTTACCGAGCCTTCAAAGGAGATCTTGATACTGCAGTCAGCGAGCTGAGTAGTGAGCACAAGACCTCAACATGGATTTTTCGTGTGATTGGTTTCCTCATGATGTGGATGGGTCTCTTGTCCATCTTCGCTCCGCTTTCAGTTCTGCTCGACGTCCTCCCAATTCTTGGATCAATTAGCAGAACTGCAGTGAAGTTCGTGACATTTTTTGTTTCACTTGCTCTCTCCATTGTAATAATTATTATTTCAATGATTTTCCATAATATTTTGGCAGTGTTAGCTGTTGCGCTCGTTGTTGCTGGTGGGCTAGGGGTTTTGATCAAGAAGAAGATGAAGGAGAAAAAGAGTGGTGGCAAGCCAGTGGAAAAAGTTGAGCCGGAAGTGAAGGTTGAGGAGAAGAAAGAAGAATAAAGATTAAGATTAAGACTGAAAGATTAGTATTAAAAAAAACGCTCGGAAGGGCGTTTTTGCTTTGGCGCTAGAAATGCCAGAAACCTTGATCCATTATAGCCCAGCCTTCGAAACGGATGTGCTCTGGTACCAGGCCGTTCTTAGCCAGCTTGTCCACGTACTCCTTTGCCAACACTTCGAGTCCCCATGGGTTCTTGACCTCTACGCTAGTTTTTGTCCACCAACTTTTTTCCTTTTCCAGCATTTGCGTACTCCCTTTGCAATTGGTCGTTAGTATATATAACACAATAGAGTAATTTTGTCTATGGTATGCACTTGAAGATTGAGATAGTAGTATTAAAATATATCCTGAGGACGCTTTTTAGTTTAAATAAGCTAAAATTTATCCACTGATTATCCACCTTTATGTTTACAAGGAAGACTTGACAACTTTTTTCACTTCCTGTATAGTATGGGAGCTCTAGAAATGAGCCTATCCGCCTTGGGCGGACCCACGTCCCAGCTAGCTTGGACCTCTGGATATGAAAGTAACACAATCAGACAATCATGTTACTCAATCAAACATATCACAGAATCCCAAGCTGTTAGGACATAACATATATTGTTTCTGACCGCTTGCAAGGCGGTCGTTTTATTTCCATTGATTTCACAGATTTTGTTTCACAGATTTCACTGATATATCGGTGCAGTCTGTGAGATAGGATTGTGACTGATCATTACAATTCAACCATGTCAAACATATCACAAAGAAAGACGTAAAGGCCTTTGGTCCACGTCTCACGTGATACTAAAGCAAAACCACGTAGAGATCTGCCTGGGGCAGACCGCGTGGAATGAAAGTACAATTATGTGTTTTCGTAGTGCGCAATTATAAGAGCGTATGGTGGATGCCTAGACACTAATGGGCGAAGAAGGACGTCGCAGGGTGCGAAAAGTCTCGGAGAGGTCCCAAGCAACCTTTGACCCGGGAATGTCCGAATGGGGAAACCCACTCTGATTTATCAGAGTACTCTATACTTAATACATAGGTATAGGGGGAAGACCTGGTGAAGTGAAACATCTCAGTAACCAGAGGAAAAGAAAATATTAATGATTCCCTTAGTAGTGGCGAGCGAACGGGGAACAGCCCAAACCTATATTGTGTTGAAATTGGTACGGATAAGTCTTTGACTTGTTTTAGGCTGATTTCTCAAAGGACAGGCCGTTGCAATATAGGTGTTGTAGGATATAACGTCAGCTACCTGTGATGCTGGACGAGTAAAGTTATATATAGTTGAAGACTCCTGGAAAGGAGCTCCAAAGAAGGTGACAGACCTGTAAACGAAATATATATCTCTATTCGTGGTTATACTCCTGAGTAGGGCGGAACACGTGAAATTCCGTCTGAATCTGCCGTGACTATGCGGTAAGGCTAAATACCATTAGTGATCGATAGTGAACGAGTACCGTGAGGGAAAGGTGAAAAGTAGCCCGGAGAGGGCGATGAAATAGTATCTGAAACCATATGCTTACAATGAGCTGGAGGGGTAGTGCCTTTTGGTACACCCTGACAGTATTCCTATTGAAGAATGAGCCTGCGAGTGTGCTATATACTGCGAGCTTAAGGGCCTTTGGTCCGAAGGCGTAGGGAAACCGAGTCTTAACCGGCGACTAAGTAGTATATACACGACCCGAAACCGGGTGAGCAATCCATGACCAGGGTGAACCTCGAGTAAGATCGAGGGGAGGCCCGAACCCACGCACCGTGCAACATGCGGGGATGAGTTGTGGATAGCGGAGAAATTCTAATCGAACTCGGTAATAGCTGGTTCTCCTCGAAATAGCTTTAGGGCTAGCTGTATATGTTCCTGCTGGTGGTAGAGCACTGGATGAGAGGTGGGTCCCTCGGGATACCCCTTTCAATCAAACTCCGAATACCAGTAGTCAATAGTATACAAGTCAGACTGTGAGGGCTAAGCTTCATAGTCAAAAGGGAAACAGCCCAGATCGCAAACTAAGGTCCCTAAATCGATACTAAGTGTTTAAGGTGGTGTTAATTCTCATACAACCAGGAGGTTGGCTTAGAAGCAGCCATCCTTTAAAGAAAGCGTAATAGCTCACTGGTCAAGAGTTTTCGCGCCGAAAATGTACCGGGGCTCAAGTATCGTACCGAAGTTGCGAATGTTCGTGTTTCACTAACGTTCAACACTGTTCGAGATGTTGAAAGTGTTCAAAATGTTCAAATTGAACAGTTAGAACAACTACAATAATTAGAACATGTGGTGAGCGCTAGCGAAACACGAACGTGGTAGAGGAGCATTCCAAACAGCAGTGAAGTCGGACCTGCGAGGGCCGGTGGAGCGTTTGGAAGAGAGAATGCAGGCACAAGTAGCAAAAATGACGGTGAGAGTCCGTCACGCCGAAAATCCAAGGTTTCCAGGGCCACGTGAATCGTCCCTGGGTTAGTCGGTCCTAAGGCCAGCCCATCGTCATGGTGGGGTAACCGATGGAAGAGCAGGTTAATATTCCTGCACTTTATGTAGTTTGTTATCATATGTACATCTCAACGGTATGAGCGTTGTATGGCTACACGTATCGCAAGATTGAGACTGCGGCTTCGGCCAAAGTCAAGTCATGCTAGAGAGGTGTCTAGAAGAGTATGGTAACGCTAGGCTGCATAAAACCGTACCGCAAACCGACACAGGTGGATAGGTCGAGAAGACCAAGGCGCACGAGAGAAACATGGTTCAGGAACTCGGCAAAACAGCGGCCGTAACTTCGGGATAAGGCCCGCCCTCTTTATTGAGGGCCGCAGCAAAAGACTCCATGCGACTGTTTACCAAAAACACAGCTCCCTGCTAACTCGTAAGAGGATGTATAGGGGGCGATGCCTGGCCAGTGTCAGAACGTTAAGGAAGCGGGTTATTTAATTTCGGTTAAAGAAGCTTGCGACTGAAGCGCTGATGAACGCCGGCGGTAACTATAACCGTCCTAAGGTAGCGAAATTCCTTGTCGGGTGAGTTCCGACCCGCACGAATGGCACAACGGTGTGGAGACTGTCTTAACCATGTACTCGGCGAAAATACAGGTGTCGTGAAGATGCGACATAACTGCAGCTAGACGAAAAGACCCCGTGAAGCTTTACTACAGTTTGATATTGGTACATTGCCTCATATGTTCAGTATAGGTGGGAGCTTCGGCGCCAGTGAGATACCACCCTTATGTTGTGATGTACCTAATCTTTTTCCATGAATCTGGAAAAGGAGACAGTATCTGATGGGTAGTTTAACTGGGGCGGTTGCCTCCTAAATTGTAACGGAGGCGTTTACAAAGGTTGGCTTGATCCGGATGGAAATCGGATTGGACGTGCAAACGCATAAGCCAGCTTTACTGCAAGGGCTACCACCCGCGCAGTTACGAAAGTAGAAGTTAGTGATCCGACCGTACGAAATAGGACGGCGGAAGCTCAACGGATAAAAGTTACTCCGGGGATAACAGGCTGATCGCGCCCAAGCGTCCATAGCGACGGCGCGGTTTGGCACCTCGATGTCGGCTCATCGCATCCTGGGGCTGAAGAAGGTCCCAAGGGTTAGGCTGTTCGCCTATTAAAGCGGTACGCGAGCTGGGTTCAGAACGTCGTGAGACAGTTCGGTCTCCTATCTGCTGTAGTCGTCGAATGTTGAGGGAATTCATCTCTAGTACGAGAGGACCGAGATGGACGAACCTCTTGTGTACCAGTTGTTCTGCCAAGGGCATTGCTGGGTAGCGAAGTTCGGCACGGATAAGCGCTGAAAGCATCTAAGCGCGAAGCCGTTCCCAAGATTAACATTCATTATAGAATCGTTCGAGACGAGGACGTTGATAGGCACTAGGTGGAAGTTCCGTAAGGAATGAAGCCGAGGTGTACTAATATTTCGAGTGTACTACGGAAGCACATAGCGGTACTTCGTACCGCAAATTCTAAAAAACAAATAACAAATAACAAATTTGGATATTGATATTTGTTATTTATTTGGAATTTGCTATTTGCTATTTGACATTTTTTTAAAGAGAGCCTTATCTTGGTGGCTGTTGAGACGGGGGTACACCTGTACCCATCTCGAACACAGCAGTTAAGCCCGTCATCGCCGATGGTACTCGCAAGGGGAGAGTAGGTCGCCGCCAAGATAAGGCTCTTTTTTAATACAAAAACAGCCTATTTTTTAAGCTGTTTTTTTTCTGCCCCGACGTTCCTTGTTCCGTAGAGCAGCAACGTCAGGGGATCTCCTTGGGTATGTCGCGTAGCACTCGACATCTATATATTGCGTGTTTCATCTCCTTTTGGGGGTGTTCGCACTAACATGGAAAGTGCAAGTATGAGCATGGTCAGAGAAGTTCCCATGCCATATTTGGCGCTAGACATGAGTTCTTCTGCAGAAGTGAAGTAGGCGACTGCCCAGAGAAGGGCAGAGGCCAAAAACGCGAAAGCGCAAATAAGGAAGAAGGTGTGCTTCCAGCTATGGTTGCTTCGTTCTGTTTTTTCATCAGCCATTTTATTGCTCCTCGCAGGGGGGTCTTTTCTTTGGAAAAGAACTAAAATTATTATAACACAAAAAACACCGAGAAGGTGCTTTATTCTAAATTACGTCATCTTGAGCGAAGAGAGTGAGTCCTCGAGTGAACGATGTCGAAAGATCTCATAAGACAAAAAACGATGTAAGCCCGATGAGATCCTTCGACTCCGCTCAGGATGACGTGCGTGTCAAATCGTCATCTTCACTCCCACTGGACAATGGTCCGACCCTTCTACTTTGTCCCAAATAAACGCTTTCTCAATGCGTTTTTTTAATTTCTTTGAAGTTACAACATAATCAATGCGCCACCCAACATTTCTCGCTCTTGCATTAAATCGCCATGACCACCAGGAGTACTGAATTTTCTCAGGGTGCAGAGTTCGGAACGTATCAATCATATTTTTTTTCAAAAACAAATCAAAAGATTCTCGCTCTTCTGGGAGAAATCCTGGATTTTGGATATTTGCCTTTGGATTTGCAAGGTCAGTTTCTGTGTGCGCAACGTTGAGATCTCCCATGAGAATGACTGGTTTTTTCTTTTCAAGTTTTTTGACAAGACCCCAGACTTTTTTATTAAACTCAAGCTTGAATGGGAGCCTCGAAAGATCGTGTCTGGTATGTGGAAAGTATGTATTTACGAGATAGAAATCTTTAAATTCCAGTGTCTGTACTCTTCCTTCGCTGTCAAATTCTTTTTTCCCAACACCATTTTTTACAGATAGCACAGGATATTTTTTTAAAAAAGAATGTTTTATAAATATCGCTGTACCAGCATATCCCGGGCGCTCGGCAGAGTTCCAGAATTCTTCGTATAGTTTGAAATCGAAGTTTTCCTTTGCTCTTCCAGCATCATGAATTTTTACTTCTTGGAGTCCGAGAATGTCGGGTTTTTTTATATCCAAAAAGTCAGCAAAACCCTTACGCAATGTTGCTCGAATACCGTTGACATTCCATGATACGATTGTCGCTGTTTTTGACATAGTTTATAAATTCACCTAACTCATCTAATTCACCTAATTTCTAATCAAATTCAAAATTACTTGACCTTGCACATTTTATTTTGCTGAATTGTAAATTACGTAATTATATATTTTCATTGAGTTCTTTCATTATAACACCAATGAGTGTGTTTTTGTCCACAGTACATGGCATTGCAAAGAGTGACAAATATGATATATTCATTTTGAAATAAAAAATAATAACAAATTCCTATGGAGGAAGACCATTTTACCCAAACAAAGACAACTGTCCTATCGCACATCGAGAGAACATTTGAAGAAATAGAGAAAGAACTATCGATTTCACATCAGGAGAAGTACGCGCTCCTCGAGGATGCATTCGAAAATGCATCTGACGCTGATGAGTTGCGTGTGGCCTTTGACCAGTGGTATAGTGAACATGCAGAGGATGTTGGATTTGAGGAAGAGGCTCATGAACTCTGGGATCAGGCACTCGCAAGTGCAGATGACGATGAATTTTTTGATGACGACGAAGAGGAAGAGGATAACGATGAGGATGGTATTTAATTTTTCTAACAACAGAATATGGATAGAAATCTCGCTCTGGAATTCGTGCGTGTGACAGAAGCTGCAGCTATTTCTGCTGCACAATGGATGGGGCGAGGAGAGAGAAAAAAGGCAGACGGTGCTGCAGTCGATGCCATGCGAAGCCGATTTCATGATATAGAATTTTCTGGAAAAGTTGTTATCGGGGAAGGAACAAAAGATGATGCACCAGAATTATATATTGGAGAAAAACTTGGGACAGGAAATGGGCTTGAGCTTGACATTGCCGTTGATCCACTTGAATGCACTGATTCTGTTGCAAACGGCGCACCAAATGCGATTTCTGTCATTGCTACGGGAGCCAAAGGCTCTCTTTTTCATGCGCCAGATACCTACATGCACAAGATTGCTTGTGGTCCAAAGGCAAAAGAGGTCATCGATCTCGATGCTTCTGTTGAAGAAAATATTGGGCGTGTGGCAGAAAAGCTTCAGAAAGATATTGGCGAGATGGTTCTCATCGCGCTAGATCGTGAGTATAACAGAGAGACGATTGAAGAAATTCGCCGCGTCGGTGCTCGTGTCCGTCTCATTTCAGATGGCGATGTTGCCGGGGCGATTGCTACCTGTCTGCCAGATTCCGGCATTGATTTGCTCATCCAGAGAGGGGCAAGCGCAGAGGGTGTGCTTGCGGCGACGGCGATCAAATGTCTCGGTGGTGATTTCCAGGGACGACTCGCACCAAAAGATGACGAGCACCTGCAAAGAATCAAAGATATGGGGATTGAGGATGTACATCGCAAACTCACGTTGGATGACCTGGTTGGCAGTGATGTGGCGACCTTTACGGCCACAGGAGTCATTGATGGTCCATTGCTTAGAGGTGTTCGGTATACTGCAGATTATTGCATGACGCACAGCGTTGTGATGCGAGTGAAGAGCGGGACAATTCGTTTTCTCGAAACACATCATAGAATTGATACTCATTTTAAAGAACACTATGTCTAATCCACTCTACAAAGGCATTCAATCGCCCGAAGAGCTTCGTTCACTTGTTGCGACGGTTTGTTCACTCGATGGTGATTCCGTTGCAAGTATTATTGATGAAGAAGTATTAAAAAATGAGTTTATCTATACACTTCAGTTTAATGCATCTGTGAATGAAAATGAAGAAGTAAAACATGCTGCACAGCAGTGGATTTTTGCGATTGCAGACGCGATGAATATTACCTCAGGATCAAATCATGAATTTTACCTTGAAAAACAACAAGGGAAGCATCAATTTTTTACTGTGCCGGCAGTCAATTCACGCATGGTTACATTTCACACAATTCGGGCAGCACTGAGATCTGCAGAAGCTCTCGAGATTCCCCATATCATTTTTGAACTTGCACTCAGCGAGGTCGGGTATACTGGCCAGCAAAAGGATGAATACGCCGCGCTTGTAAAGGCCGCATACATTTCGTTGGGATTGTCAGAAAGGACAGTATATCTCCAGGCAGATCATTACCAGCTCGATCCAAAGAAATATGCTGAGGATGCCGACGCAGAAATGAAACGAATTCAAGACGCAATTACGTTTGCGCTTGAACATGGTGTGTATAATATCGACATCGACTCATCGAAGTTTGAAACAGCTAATTCCAACAAAACAGATAGGGAAAATCAGGCAGAAAATGCCAGGTTGACTGCCACGCTCCTTCACTTCATCAGAAATTATGAAAGCGAGCATGAGTTGCCATGTACGGTAAGCGTCGGTGGCGAGGTTGGCGAGGTTGGTGGCGAGAACACACGCTATCCACAAGTGAATGCATACCTCGAGCTTATCAAAGAAGAAATGGAACGACTGGGTTCAGATCAATTTGTCGGACTGGATAAAGTCAGTATTAACGTCGGCAGTGCTCACGGTGGCGTGCTTGGGCCTGACGGCCAGCCTCTTGACTCCATTCCGCTCGATTTCACTGCACACCATGATCTCTATATGATGGCAAAGGATCCAATGAGCGAGCGAGAGCATGTTATTAGTGTCCAGCATGGGGCATCGACATTGCCAAAACATTATTTTCCACTCTTTCCGGCAATGCATGTGGCAGAGATTCATCTTGCCACCGGATTCCAAAATGTTGTATGGGAGACGCTCGAAAAAAAAGACACACAATTATTTGAAACTATGAAATCGGAAGTGATGAATCGATGTGGAGAAAAAGTGGCTGCGCACGAAACAGAGGCTATTGGATTTATGAAAGAGCGAAAGCGTGTGACGGAGTTTTTCAAGCGGGATTTGCTTTTATCAAATTCAATAGAGGCAATCGAACAGGCGCTTGAGAATGAGTTTGCAGAGATATTTCATTCGCTTTATACACTTCTCCTCCCAAAGCGTGGTATTCAAGTTTCAGAAGAGCGGGAAGATTAGTGTCTTGAGTTTTTATTATAAAAATGCGGATTATCTAGACAATCTTGTATAGTGTGTTGTTGAAACATTGTGTTTAATTCCTGCCCTCACGCAGGAATTTTTTATCTTGACCAAAAATAAAAAACATGCTACGTTTTTTATCAGACGTCTTTTTCAGGAGGATTCATGAAAATAAGTGCACTCCCTGATTTCGGGGGGATCCCTGTTTTCGTCGTCGGGGATACGATACTCGATGTGTGGACGCACGGGGAGGCCTATCGGCCTTCACCGGAAGACATTGGGGCACAGTGCTACAGAGTAGATCGAAGTGAAAGTGTGCCGGGCGGAGCAGGCTCCACTGCGCGGGTCATACGAGCGCTTGGGGGGGTGCCGACCATCTTCGGTGTCTGCGGGACAGGACACGGCCTTCATCAGTTGCGACAGGCACTGGACTGTTATGGTCTGAGAGCAGAACTCGCGCCAGATACTTCGCGGCCTACAACAAGGAAGGAACGTTTTTGTGAGGAGGGCTCTCAGCGCCAGCTCCTTGTGGTGGAACACCAGAGTCGTCGGGAGATTGATTCACCGATCGAGATCCAGCTCCTGGCGAAACTCAATAGTCAGTCCAAGCCTGCTGTTCTAGTCGTCACTGACCAGGATAGAGGAGTCGTGACCTCGACAATTGCGCGCGGACTGTCGAAGTACTCACGAGACCAAGCAATTCCACTCATTGTCGATGGGCGTGAACGCCCAATCGGGTGGTATGTACAGAATTTCCCATATCTTTTCCTCATCACCCCGAATGTCCGAGAGGCAGAGGTGATGATGGAGCGTGCTCTCCCAAATCTTGATGCTGTTCAGCACGCTGGGCGCGAGATGAAGGAGCTACTCGGGTGCAATGTTCTGATCACTATGTCCGAAGACGGTGCGTACCTCTTCGATACGGAAGGGGACTGTTATAGACAGCCCGCACTCAACGGCAGACCCCTCTGCGTTTCGGGTGCTGGTGACACGCTCGTTGCTACCATCGCCCTGTGCATCGCCGCTGGCATGAGCTTGCGCGATGCATGCGAGGTTGGGCAATATGCCACGGCTCTCAACGTGGCCAAAGAGGGGACGTCTTCGATCACCTGGGATGAGCTCAGTGCAGCCCTTCTGGGGGAAGGTCTGCCACACTAATCCCAATAGAACCAACTCTTCGGAGTTGGTTCTTGTTTTTTGTTTGTGGTACGAAATTTGTACACGTAGTGTCGTTATTCTTTTAGTGTATTGTAGAGATGGGCATTTGATGCCACTATCCTCATAATGTCAGGTGCTGTTTTTTGTGAGATGTGTTCCCCATTACTCTTGGTGCATTTTCCGCCAGCCTCTTCTACAAGTAATGTTGCTGCGGCGATATCGAGAAATGTTGTATCGAGTTTACAAAAATCCAGGTCACCTTTTGCTACACGACAGAGTTCAAAAACAGTGGAACTGAGATATCTCAGTTTACTGACCCTTTCCCCAAAATACATGAGTTCTTTAAGTCCTTGTTTCCTGTGTTCATCATTTCTCGACCAAAACTCAATTGCGCACACACTGTCCTCTAGTTTTTTGGTCGTGCTTACTGATATTTTTTTATCATTGCAAAAAGCACCTTTTGCTTTTTCTGCATAAAAAAGTTCATTTGTTTTTGGAATATAGACAACTCCGAGAATTATCTCATTATTTTTTGAGAGGGCAATTGAAACTGAATAGAGTGGAATATTATGGATGAAGTTCGTCGTTCCATCGATTGGGTCAACTACCCAAACGTACTCGTTTTCGACATTACTTTTGCCAGTTTCTTCTCCCCAAAAGCCATGTTCAGGAAATGTTTCAAGAATAATTTTTTTGATCTCTTCTTCTGCCTCTTTGTCTGCTTTTGTGACGAAGTCTTTTTTACTTTTTTGCTCTATTTTAGAAGAATCAAGATTGCCAAAATATTTTTCTGTTATATTGCCAGCTTTTTTTGCTGCTTTTTTTGCCACTTGTAAGAACATAGGTATATATATTATTCTAGTGAAATTTTAGCACAATATAGCAAAAAATGGTATATATTTGGATATATCTTTCATTTATCCACATGAATTGTCGAAAAAAAGTTGACAGTTTTTTTTATTGTGTTAAGCTTAGCTATGCATAAATATGCAAATTGAAACACTCAAAAAATTAGATTTTACTGACAAAACAGCAAAGGTCTACCTTGCTCTTCTTCAGCTTGGTCCCAGTAGTGTAAGAGGTCTGGCTGATTTTTGTTCATTAAATCGAGGAACAACATATGACTCACTCAAGTGGCTGCAGGAAAATGGTGTTGTTAGTTTTTATAAAAAAGAAAGCAAACAACATTTTGTAGCAGAGCATCCAGAAAAGCTCCATGAGCTTGTGAGGCAAAGAGAAGTCAGGTTAAGTCAAGCAGATTCAGAACTTTCGGATATGATTCCAGAACTTCAGGCACTCCATGCTCGTGGTGGTGAGAGACCTATTGCGCGCTACTTCGATTCCTCGAGCCTGCATGAAATCCTCCAAGATGTGCTCGATGTTTGTGAACAAGACGAGAAAGCGGCGTATCGTATTTATTCTGCAGCCGGTGTTCGGGAATTTTTGTATGATAGTTTTCCAACCTTCAGTGATGCAAGGATCGCAAAAGGAGTGGGTGTTAGGGTAATTGCAATTGGTGATGGTGGGGAGCTCCGCGGTCTCGATGAGAGAAAGTGGCTCAAGAATTCTGACGACACATTAACATTTATTATTATTTATCCTGGGAAAACTGCATATATTTCACTGAATGCAAAAGGCAAACCAGTTGGTGTTGTTATAGAAAATGAAGGAATTTATAAGACTGAAAGGCAAATATTTGATTCACTTTGGGAAACACTATAACTTATGTTTATTTTTGATTTGGATTACACATTGTATCGCACAGACCTTGTTGTTCGAGACATGAAGCAGATTTTTCTAGGATTTGGTATTGATGAATCTCTTTTTCTTTCTTCGTATAGAGAAACAATCAACTGGAGTGGAAAAGGGTATGGGTTTGACTATTCGTTCGAGAAGCACATCACCTTTTTGCAAAAGTTGGGGATTATAATCAATATGAAAGATTCTGTCAAAAAGCTTGAGACCTGCATAAAGAAAGAGTACCTATGTGAAGATGCTATTTCTTTTTTGCAGTTTTTAAAAATATATGATGATCCAATTGTTCTTCTTACGGCTGGGAATCCTGATTTTCAGAAAATGAAAGTTAAGAAGATTGGTCTGGAAGCATATATCGACCATGCATACTATTTACACGGAAACAAGGATTTATTTATCAGAGATATGCTCGACCATGAAAAAAGAATTATTTTTATCAACGACAATCATAAAGAGAATGCCATGGTGCAAGAAATTTCAGACGCAGTCGTTGTCATTGGAAAACGAAATCCAATAAAATACTTTGTGGAAGGGCAGGGCGTTGGTAATATTCCATATTTTGATACACTCAAAGAAATAGAATTATATGTTCGGGAACGAATATAAAAATGTCGGCGTTATCGTGCTTGTTGCTGGCCGAGGGACACGTCTCGGGTGCGTTGATTACCCAAAGGTTATGCTTGAAGTTGGAGGAAAGCCGATGGTGAGTTATGTTGTGGAGACGCTCAAACATCTTGGATTTTCAAGAGAACAAATTTGCCTAGTAGTTGGATTTCAGAAACAGGTGGTTATGGATTATTTTGGCAACAGTGTGATCTATGCGCATCAAGATGAGCAGCTTGGAACAGGTCACGCTGTATTAGTCGCAAAGTCGCAGATGAAGAGGTTTAGCCACATCCTTGTTCTCTATGGCGATATGCCTTTTCTTTCTGAATATTCTGTAAAAAAAATGATTAGTCGACACACAGAAGAAGACGCTGTACTTACGCAGACCACGGTTAGGGTTCCTGACTTTTCAAGAAATAATGAACCATTCTCACATTATGGAAGGATTGTCCGTGGTGGCCATGGGCAAATACTTAAAAGTGTTGAGGAGAAGGACGCGTCAGAAGAAGAAAAGCGCATTTTGGAATTGAATACTGGATATATTTGTGCAAGATCAGACTGGCTCTGGAAGTCACTTGATGAAATAGAAAATACGAATGCTCAGAATGAGTACTATTTGACTGATTTGCTTGAGATTGCTGTAAATCAAGGCCACTCTGTTGGTTCTGTTCAAATAGAGTCGAGAGAAGCCCTGGGAATCAATACAAAAGGAGATCTTGAAGAGGCAGGACAAAAAAATATTCAATAATTTTTTTTGATATAACTATATGTGTGGAATAGTAGGATACATTGGAAAAAAAGAGGCACTCCCAATTCTTCTTCAGGGACTCCGTCGTCTCGAATATAGAGGATATGATAGCGCTGGAGTTGGTATTCTTCACGATGGAAAAGTTGAGAGGATTCGAAGTGTTGGTAAAATCGAGAACCTTACTGAAAAGACAAAAAATCATAGCCTTCCTGGAACTATTGGTATTGCGCATACCAGATGGGCAACGCATGGTGGTGTGACAGAGGAGAATGCTCACCCTCACGTAGATTCCAGTGGAAAACTCGTTATTGTGCACAATGGAATAATTGAAAATTATCGAGAACTCAAAGAACTGCTCGGAACAGCTCATAATATAAAAGAATTTCACTCAGAGACAGACTCTGAAATTTTAGCTAAACTTATAGGTGCCCATTACACCGGTGATTTGCGAAAGGCAGTCGAGGATGCGCTTTCTCATGTTCGTGGGACGTATGGGCTTGTCGCTTTGCATGCAGATCATCCAGATTGCATCGTTGCAGCTAGGATGGGAAGTCCACTTGTTATCGGTATTGGTGAAGACGAGTACTTTATTGCTAGTGATGCAACTCCAATGCTCCAATATACAAAGAAAGTGGTATTCCTTGACGACGGAGAAATTGCAGAAGTCTGCCGTGATCATATTGAAACGTATAATCTAAAAGATGAGGCTGTAACAAAATGTGTAGAGGAAATAGAGTGGGATGACGAGCAAGCAGAAAAGCAGGGCTATGAACATTTCATGTTAAAAGAAATTCATGATCAGCCACGTGTTTTTGAAGATGCGATTCGTGGTCGATACAATCCAGAAGAAGGAACTGCTCACTTGGGTGGATTGAATATGTCGATAGATGAGATGCGAAGTGTTCGCAGAATTGTCCTCTTGGCATGTGGTACAGCAAGCTACGCTGCTATGGTTGGGAAGTTTGCCTTCGAACGTCTGGCAGGAATTCCAACAGAGGTAGACGTGGGAAGTGAATTTCGTTATCGTGATCCAATTATTGATAAGCACACACTTGTATTTGGGGTTTCTCAGTCCGGAGAAACAGCGGATACACTTGCAGCACTCCGAGAGGCAAAACGTAAGGGAGCCTTTGTTCGCGGTATTGTGAATGTTGTGGGATCAACTATTGCTCGCGAAACAGATGGTGGAACATATATGCATGCAGGCCCAGAGCTTGCTGTCGCTTCGACTAAGGCATACACAAATATGCTTGCAATACTCCTCTTATATGCGCTTGAATTTGGTAGACTAAATAGAATTACAGTTGCCACAGGACAGAGACTGCTCAATGCGCTTTTGGAAATTCCAGGTAAAATGAAGATGATTATTGAAAAATCTGATGAAATAAAAAAAGTGGCAGAAAAATATAAAGATTATGAACATTTTCTTTTTCTAGGGCGTGGTATAAATTTTCCAGTAGCACTGGAGGGGTCGCACAAGCTCAAAGAAATTTCATACATACATAGCGAAGCCTATCCGGCAGGTGAGATGAAGCATGGTGTCAACGCACTGCTTTGCAAAGAATTTCCAGTACTTGGAGTAATGACAAAAAATCAACTTTATGACAAAATGAGGAGTAATATTGAGGAAGTGAGAGCACGCGATTCAAAAGTTCTTCTGATCGCCACAGAGGGGGACGAGCACGCAGCTGAGCTTGGAGATGATGTAATCTACGTGCCAAATACTATGGAGCTCCTCGAGCCACTCCTCAACACGCTTCCATTGCAGCTTTTCGCTTATCATATAGCTGTTCTTCTTGGAAAAGATGTCGACCGTCCTAGGAATCTTGCGAAGTCAGTAACAGTAGAATAAATATTATGGATACTCAGTATAAAGCAATTATTTTTGACATGGATGGTCTGCTCATCGACAGTATGCAGTATTGGGTTGATTGTGATCAGGAATGGTTTGGCTCGTTTGGTAGGGAAGTAACACCAGAACTTATCAAATTTTTGTCCGGAAGAACAATTAGGGAAAACATGGAATGGATGAAGCAAGAATTTGCGCTCGAAGAATCAGTTGAATGGCTCATGCAGAAAAGAAATAAGATGACTGAAAGCATCTACACGCAGAAGACGCAGCCAATGCCAGGTGTTGAGCATTTGGTCCAGTCTATCTCCACAAGTTCCATCAAGCAGGCCATTGCCTCTGGCTCTTCTAAAGAGAGAATTCAGACAATAATAGATCGTTTTTCCTGGAATGATTATTTTGATTTTTGTCTCTCTGCAGAAGAAGTTGGTGATAGGGGAAAGCCTGAGCCAGATGTTTTTTTGAAAGCTGCCAAGAAGCTAGGTGTAGATCCTGCGCGCTGTGTTGTTTTCGAAGATGCAGAGAATGGCGTTGTCGCTGCAAAGCGGGCCGGCATGGCGTGCGTAGCAGTGCCAGATAAAAGGTGGAGTGTTGGAGACTTTTCCAGGGCAGATCTCATTGCAGATTCACTTGAGGACACAAGACTCAGTGATTATATTCATATTGATATATGACAAAAAAAGTAGTCGTTATAAGTGGGGGAAATGGAAGTTTTATTTCCATTAATGCCCTGAAACCATTTGCAGAAAAAATCAGTCTGTCAGCAGTAATCCCAATGAGTGATTCTGGTGGTTCTTCTGGACGGCTTCGTGAAGAATTTGGAGTGCTTCCAGCTGGTGACATCTTACGTGCTGTGCTGGCAATGTCGAGCTATGATAGCGAGATGCTAAAGACTGTTTTTTATGGAACAAGATTTTCTGTAGAAGGAAAATTAGAGGGGCATAATTTGGGTAATCTTTTTTTAATTCTTGCAGAGCAGTATAGTGGGAGCTTCATACAGTCATTACATGCATTACATGAATCGCTCAATACTGTAGGTGAGGTATATCCTGCGTCTCTTCAGAAGACCGATCTTGTGGCAGAATTAGAAGATGGTCAGAAATTAGTGGGTGAGCACAATATTGATAGACCAAAATTAGGACAGGCTATACGAATAAAAAAGGTACGACTCAATCCAGAAGTTCAGGTATTTCAAGAGGCAAAACAAGTGCTACTTAGTGCTGACATCATTCTGCTTGGTCCTGGAAGCTTGTACTGTAGTGTTATCGCAGGGCTTCTACCGAGTGGCGTGCAGGAGGCAATTAATAAGAATGGAAATGCAAAGCTTGTCTATATTTCTGGGAGTGCATACGAAAAGCAAGGTGAAGTCGGGCCAAGAACAGTGTCTGAAGCAATTGAGGAGCTCGAGTTTTATCTTCCAAGGCGGCTTGATATAATAATTCATAATAATCATATTCTTTCAAAAGATGAACAGGATTTTTACTGGCAAAAAGGTTGGGGCATTCTCGAATTTGACAGTTCTGCTGCAAGTGATAAGAGAATTATTTCTACTGATTATGAAAAAGAGTCTGGTGGATTGAGCTATAAAAAATTACACATTATTTTAGAATCACTTATCTCATAGTTTCTATGGAGCTAGAAAAAAAGAACATTCCAGTCATCGGGACAAAGATAGTGGCACGCAAAGATACAGAAGAGATAGGACATGCATATCTTTATCTTATACACAACGATTTACACGATGAGCCGTACGGACTCATGGAGGATATATTTGTTGAAAAGGAACATAGGGGAAAAGGAATTGGAACGAAGCTCGTACATGAAGTTGTTGCACAGGCGAGAGCCCACAAGTGTTATAAGCTACTCGCCCAGAGTCGATACGAGAGAGAAAAAGTTCATGGGTTATATAAAAAATTTGGATTCCAGGATCATGGGAAAAATTTTCGTATGAATCTTATTGAATCAAAGGTGGATCAGAGAGATTAAGATCGTAAATAACTGGCTTGATCTAGATCGCCCTTATCTGGGAATATGCTTGGGTATGCAAGTGCTCGTTAAGGCATGCTAGGGGAATGTTATGAAATACAAGGAAGAGCAAGTTGGTTTCCGTGGAAGCCGTGGACCCTTCATTGTATCACTTACTGAAGATGGGAGAGGGGATGAGATATTTAGTGGAATTGAAGAGGTTAATTTCAATGAAAAGAGGGGAAGGTAAATATTTAATAATTTTATTGCATTGATATAGATATGAATCTATACGAATTCGAAGGGAAGCAGTTATTTGAAAAATATGGAATTGCTACTCCAAATGGTTTTGTAGTTCGACGTAATGAAAATATTCAAGATGTTGTGAATGAATTAGGCGTACAAGATCTGGTGGTGAAGGCACAGGTATTGTCTGGGAAGAGGGGAAAGAACAGGGCAATACGCTTCTGTAGTGGTTTAGAGGAGGTTGAAAAAGCTGTCGAAGATTTATTCAAGATGGAAGTTCGCGGTCAATATGTAGCTGCCGTGCGGATTGAGGAGAAATTGGATATTATAGAAGAGCACTATGTGTCCATGACGTATGATTCTAAAACAAAACAACCAGTGCTCATCTACAGTTCAGAGGGAGGTATGGATATAGAAGATGTACCAGAGGACAAGATCGAAAAACATGCATTGAATGTTGCCGAAGAAAAATTGAACGTAAGTGGATATATTGCCTTTGTCCAGAATCTATGGGATTGCTTTCTCGGAGAAGATGCCCGGCTCGTTGAAATAAATCCACTTGTGAAAACAAAAGATGGAAAGTGGTACGCTGCAGATGCAAAAGTTGCGCTGGATGAAGATGCCTTCTATCGTCATGAAGATTGGGAGTTCGAGCCGCGGACTATGATGGGGAGGCGCCCAACAGAGCTGGAGAAGGAAGTGAATAAAATCGATGAAGGAGAGGAATACTACAGAGGGACAGCTGGAAAGTATATTGAGATGGACGGAGATATCGCAATCCTCTTTTCTGGTGGTGGTGCAAGTATTGCAAACATGGATGTACTCATTAAACAAGGATTAAAGCCAGCGAATTATACAGAATATTCTGGTAACCCTCTACGCGAGAAAGTTGCCAAGCTTGCGAGGATTGTTCTCTCAAAATCAGGACTCAAAGGTCTTTGGATTGCAGGGGGTGTTGCAAATTTTACAAACATAAAAGAGACATTTCATGGTATTGTAGATGCACTAGATGAAATAAAACCAAAGTATCCTATTGTTGTTCGCAGGGCTGGTCCATTTGAAAAGGAAGGAATGGAACTTATGAGGGAATGTGCAGAGAGGAATGGTCTAAATATGAAATTGTTTGGGAAAGAAGTAAGCATGAGTGAGACAGCGAGTGTCCTTAAAAAAATGTATTAATATGTAAAGAAAAATATTAACAAAGCAAATAGGTTCACTCGGATAGTGTTTGGAATTTTCCTCGTTGGATCCTTTTTTCTCGGTGGTACGAAATGGATGGCATTAATTTTTGGCAGCCTATTCCTCGTGTCAGCGGTAACAACGTATTGCACCACCTGTGAATTTTATAAGAAGTTTATATATATGTAAGTGTGAAGATTGTAAGATATTGAGTAAAAAGTAAAAAGTAATATGGCAATACTTATTAATGAAATGACAAAGGTTCTCGTTCAGGGAATTACGGGAAAAGAGGGGGAAAAGGCAACGCGGGCAATGCTTGATTATAACACACATATTGTTGGCGGGGTACGTCCTGGAAAAGCTGGAGAAAAAGTTCATGATAGGCCAGTATTTGATTCTGTAAAAGATGCGTTAGAGAGCAATCCTGATAGTACAGTCTCAGCAATCTATGTTCCACCGTTTGCTGCAAAGGCTGCTATGATGGAGGCAATTGATGCTGGGATTCCACTCATTAGTGTTATAGTAGAGAGAGTTCCAATCAAGGATACTGCATATTGCCTTGCAGCAGCAAAAGAAAGAAATATTCGCATCATTGGCCCAAGCTCTATGGGTTTCATCGCGCCAGGTGTTGGCCGGGTCGGGGTAGTTGGCGGACCAATTGAACAGGTCGAAGAAATATATAAACCAGGATCAATTGGGATTATTTCTCGCTCTGGTGGTATGACCAATGAGATTTCTTGGCAGATCAGGAAGGCTGGTATGGGGCAGAGTACTGTGGTGCATGTTGGTGGTGACCTTCTCATGGGTACGACGTACGCAGACCTGCTTAGAATGTTTGAGACAGATGATCAGACCAACGTCGTTGTTCTCTTTGGCGAGCATGGGGGAAGCTATGAATTTGAAATTGTTGATTTGATAAAAAATAAAGAATTTACCAAACCACTCGCCGTGTACGTAGGTGGAAAGTTCGCGAGTACACTCCCACAAGGTATGAATATTGGTCATGCAGGAGCTATTGTTGCTCGCGGACAGAGTGCAGAGGATAAAGAAAAGGCCTTGTCTGAGGTCGGTGTCATGATTGCTGGTGATTATGAGGAGCTTGCTTCACTTGTAAATCCTTTTAAATAAAATATATGACGTACAAAACATCAATCACAGACATCAAGGATGGAAAAGAGATTATTCGAGGTCACATGCTCAAAGATTTAATTAAAGAAAAAAGTTTCGTTGAAACAATTTTTCTTATTCTCAAGGGTGAGATGCCAACAGAGAATGAAACCAGAATGTTAAATGCAATATTTACGGCAGCGATAGACCATGGCCCGGGAACAGCTTCTGGCCAGGTTGCAAGGATTACTGCTAGTGCGAAGAATAGTATGCACGTGTCACTCGCAGCAGGTATTCTCGCAATGGGGGAGAGACACGGGAGTGCTATAGAAGGAGCATCTTCTTTTTTTCAAAAAGAAATTACAAATTCAAAATTACAAATTCAAAATCTTATTAAGAAGCTTAAAGAGGAGAAAGTGAGGGTTCCGGGGTATGGACATCCATTTTTTGATCATGATGAGCGGAGTGACTTACTCTTCGCACTTGCAAAGGAGCTTGGGATTTATGGGGATCATTGTACATTTGCAGAGTCATTTCACACAGAGCTTAATCTAGTTTCTTCAAAGAAGCTTGCGCTCAATATTGATGGGTCCATGGGGGCAATTATTTCTGATATGGGATTTGACTGGAGAATGGCAAAGGGATTTTTCATCATTGCGCGTGTTCCTGGCCTCATAGCACATATCTATGAGGAGCAGATGAATGACGTTGGTATTCGACGTATTCCGCAAGAAGAGGTAGAGTATATGGGAGTCTAATGTAGTAGTGTAAAAGAACGCTATGGATATATTTAATTTTTCAGGGATTCATCCAGTATTTATTGGTATTTTCTTTGTTCTTGCTTTCTTAGTTTTTTGGGCAGGGATTGTTGTACTCACTTCTCGACTGAGTAGGTGGAATAAGCTTGCGGAAGTCTATCCAGATGTGACAACGGGTGGGGATGGAGAGAAGAAGATGTTTGGGGGTGCTAGGATGAATAATATTGCGAATTATAATGGCACTATCACGTTCGAAGCTACGAGTGCTGGATTGCGCATGAAACAGATAATTATATTTCGATTTGGTCATGAAAATCTCCTTATTCCGTGGAGTGATATAGAAGAAAAAGAATATTTGATGTCCACAATTGGTTTCCGATTTACTCGTGTGCCAAAGCTCAAAATTTTAGTGAGTAAGAAGATGGGAAATTGGATTCTTGAAAAGAAGAAACAGTGTCTCCGTTAGATAGTATGACAGAAAAAATTTTCGACCTTCATATACACTCTAAGTATTCTCGAGCATGCTCGAAGGATTTGGAGTTACCAAATATTGCACGTGCATGTGAGAAGAGGGGAATTGATGTTGTTGTTACCGGAGATTTTACACATCCGAAGTGGTTTCATCATATTAATGAGAATTTAGTTGAAGATAAGGAAGGGGTTTATCGACTCAAAGATAAGAATTCTAAGGTACAAACAAATAACAAATTTCAAATACCCACAACACAATTTTTGATTGGAACAGAGGTTGCGTCGATTCGAAAGCATAAAGATAAGACGAGGAGAGTGCATTTGAATATTTTTGCGCCAAATATTGAAGTGGCAGAAAAATTTAACAAGAAATTAGATGCAATGGGGTTTAATCTTGCGTCTGACGGTAGGCCAATTCTTGGTAGAACGTGCAAAGAGATTTTGGAGATTATGCTCGAGGTAGATGAGCGAATGGTCATGATTCCAGCACATGCCTGGACACCATGGTTTGGCATCCTTGGTTCAAAAGGTGGTTATGATTCTCTTGAGGATGCTTTTGAAGATTTGGCACCGCATATCAGTGCTATTGAAACAGGGCTTTCGAGTGACCCGCTCATGAATTGGCAAGTTTCGTTTCTTGATAATATTACACTTGTTTCCAATTCTGACGCGCATAGCACAGCCAAGCTCGGGCGCGAAGCTAATGTTCTCCAATTTGTTTCAGAAGAAAGTGTTACATACGATGAGATCATGCGAATCATTCGCGATGGTGATAGAGATAAATTTTTGTATACAATAGAATTTTATCCAGAAGAAGGGAAGTATCACTTTGATGGGCACAGGGCGTGTGGTGTTTCACTTCATCCAACTGAAACAAAAAAATATGGCGGCATGTGTCCATCATGTAAGAAGCCGATGGTTATCGGCGTGATGAATAGAGTAGATGAGCTTGGTGATAGAACAGAGGAGGAGGCCAAGCTGCTTACGGATAGAGTTCCATACAAAAGCATGGTTCCACTTCCAGAAATTATCTCTGATGTGGTGCAGGTTGGAGTGAAGTCGAAGAGAGTGCAGGGTGAATACGAGAACTTATTGGAGAAGATTGGGAGTGAGTTTCATATTCTTCTCCATGCTTCACTTGATGAAATTGAGAAAGCGAGTACAAAAGAAATTGCAGATGCAGTTGATCGCGTTAGAAAAGGGAATATTCGTGTTGTTCCTGGGTATGATGGTGAGTTTGGAATTGTAAAGGTATTTTCAGACGCAGAGAAAAGCGTCGGTTCAAAGCAGGGTGTCATGGATTTGGACTAGCTTTGTAAGAATCAAAAAACCCTCTTTCGAGGGTTTTTTATTTTTTTGGAGTAGCCTTTTTCTTTTCCCTGAGCTTTCTTTTGGTCGTTCGGATGAATGTTGGCTTTGCTCTTCGAACTTTCATTTCGCGTACGAGTTCAATTTTTTCAACAATTGGTGAATTCACGGGATAAATCTTTTCTACCCCAACACCATTGGATATTTTTCTGACCGTAATTGTGGCACCTGGTTCTTTCCCGTGTCTTCGTGCAATGACTATCCCTTCAAATATCTGGATACGTTCTTTGTCTTCATCTTTTGAGTTTTTTTCTCTAATTTTTTCGTGGACTTTGACAATCATGCCTGGTCCAACGGTAGAGCGAATGTCATCTGACATAGTTTTTTCTAATTATCCGAGAGGTTGGCTCATGTTTCACCAACATCGAGACTTTGTAAGAGTAGCAGCAGTGTACTACATAGAGCGATTTTTGTCAAGGATCTACTAGAGAATTGTGTCATTGAGGTACGTAACAATACTCTCGACCGTTTCATTCAATTTTCCTTCTTTATTCACCATACGGAGGTCATAGTCTGCAGACTCCTCAACTTCTCTCTCTGCAATTTTCATCCTTTTTTCCAGTGATTCATCTGTGACTCCGCCTCTCTTTCGTATTCTCGTCTTCAGAATATCTATGCTTTCTGGAAGAAGAAAAATAGATACATGAGATATACCCTCTGCATCGAGGTTGTGCTTGCCATTGACTTCAGCTTGTGAAAATACAATGTCATTATTCTCTCGAGTTTCATTCAGATGCCTCCACTCAGTTCCATATAGATTATGATTGTATTCATTGAATTCAACAAAGTCTCCAACACCAATTTTTTTCTCAAATTCCTCCCGAGAGATGAAGTAGTAGTCCACACCTTCCTTGTCTTCTTTTCTTTTTTTTCTAGAGGTGGTGGTGACGAGTTGTACTGAACCGGGGAGGCGCTTTAGTAGTTCACGAATTGTAACATTCTTTCCTCCACCAGATGGAGCAGAGATAAGAATGAATCTACCTTTCTTTTTTTTGGTTGCTGTGTTTGAAATTGTATCCAAAAAAGCATTCAACTCTGTAGGAAGCTCTGCTTCAAATGTTTGTGGCTCCCCATGTAAATCCTTAAATGTAAGCTTACTCGCGTGTAAGAACAGACGATTCAGCGGTGTGTCACTTTTTCTAAAAAGGTTTTTGTTAAAGTACAGTTTGTCACCAACTACAGGGTGTCCATATGCGAGCATGTGGACACGGATTTGATGTGTTCTACCTGTATGAATGCGAACGTGTAGAAGAGAGAAGCGTGGATATGTCTCGAGTACTCTGAATTCAGTAGTGGATGCTTTTCCAGGTTGGAGCTTTGTAACATTTTTTATTTTGAGTTTATTTATTTTTGGTCTCGACACCATGCGTCCATCTCTCCCTCTATCAATTTCAAAATCAATGACACCATGATCTGCTTCTATAACACCATATGTAAGAACGGTATAAAGTTTCTTTACTGTTTTTGCTTGAAATTGCTTTTTCAGATGTTCATACATTTTTTGGGTTCTTGCGACGACCAAAATACCAGACGCAGCCTTATCAAGTCTGTGTACAGTACCAGGTCTGGATGTGCTGTCTCCAACATTTTTAATTTCCGGATACAGTTTGAGCAGCTGCGATGCTAGTGTGTTTTGCTCATGTGCCTCTGTCTCGTGTGTGAGGATTCCAGCTGGCTTGTTTACTACAATATAGTCAGGCGTTTCATGAACTATTTCAAGGTGATGCATTTTTTCTTCCTTTTTAATTTCACTAGGCGTGAGTTCAATTTTCTCATCTTTTGGTTCAGATATTACTATTGTGTCTCCCTCGCGCAGTCTGTGCCCTCTTTTTGTGGTAGGCTTGTTGTTAATCACTATATCTCCGCTCACGATATTTTTCTGTGCTTGAGTTCTACTCATGCCCAGTGTTGTACTCAAAAAAACATCAAGACGTTCGTTCGGTTTTCCTTCATACTGTATTGTCTGCTTTTTTGGCATATTTGATCAAATATATATGGGCCTGGATGGAATTGAACCATCGACCCCAACGTTATAAGCGTTGTGCTCTAACCCCTGAGCTACAGGCCCTTAGGTATATGGATATTTTATTACTTGCTCCCAATGATAAGTATGGTGCTCTAACCCCCGATCTGCGAGCCTTTACTAAACATGGCTATAATAGCAAAGAAAACCTTAGAAATCAAGGTTTTTTACAAGGTTGAAGAAAACATGAATTTCTGCTATACTTCAGCCTATATGAATCAAAAAATACAAACTCTTATACACATAGGACAGGAAAAAATGGCAGCTTCTAGGGACACAATGCATGATATTGATCATGTGAAGCGTGTAGTGCAGTATTCAGAGCGTTTTGCATCAGAATATGATTTATCAGAAAAGGAAAAGCAGGCACTTATCCTTGCTGCTTGGTGGCATGATGTGAGCAGAACATTTGGCCAGGGAAATGGAACGTATCTCATGTTTTTTTCCCTCATTGATGATTTGGTTTCAGCAGCCATGCTTTGGTGGAAGACGGTTCAGTTTGGCATGTTTGGAACAGCAGCTGGATTAGCCATTCGAATCATTTTGTGCAAAACAATAGGAACAGGAGCAGTTTTTACAAAATTGTTACTAAGAAAAAAACATAGACTTCTAGTCAATATTTTGAAAGATGCTGATAATATCGATTTAGTCCATATCAATAGAGTAGAAAGGCTTTTGAGGCTTGCAGAATTATCAAGAATGAATCAACAGGTTTATAGAATAATGATACGTTGGCATGTCCGTGTGAGTCATCTAACCATGAGGACACGAGTTGCTCGAGAGTATATTGTAGAAGTTATAAAGCAGCTCATCGAATGGATGAAGAACACAAATGTATATCTATGGCATATCCAGCGATTCGGGAAACAGTGGATTGATGAAAATATGGAACGTGTTCGTCATCTCTATAAAGATCTATGTTCGATTGGAGGTCTCAAGCCTGTGGCAAATCTTATTTAATTTCATGAACATACAAAGCACATAAAAAGCGTCATTGACGTTTTTTTTATCAATAATTCTATGTCATTTCTCACATCACACACAGATAGAATTCGAATGAAGACAGAAATTCATTTGAATAATTTTAGCACACCATCAATCAATTTTTTTGTTTTGATAGGCCTTGCTTCGGCAATAGCCGCGCTTGGTCTTCTCCTCGACAACACAGCAGTTGTTATCGGTGCTATGGTTGTGGCTCCGCTTGTAACCCCGGTCTTTGCACTCGCTCTCAGTATTCTTCTACTAAAAATTAAAAGAGCTGGTAAGGCACTCGGTGTTATTTTCATGGGAACTGTACTTGCTGTTTTTATTTCTACGATACTCGGACATCTCATTATTCTCATTGAGGGCGAGCAGTTTCGGATGACAAGTGAGATTATTTCTAGAACAAAACCAAACTTATTATTTTTTCTTGTTGCACTGTGTAGTGGAGCTGCTGGTGCTTATGCGTATGGTCGTCCCAAAATTATGGAGTCAATTACCGGTATTGCAATTTCTGTTGCAGTGATTCCTCCGCTTGCTGTTGTTGGTTTGGAAATGGCTGCAAAGAACTACGCACTTGCTTCACAAAGTTTTCTTTTGTATCTTTTGAATCTTGCAGGTATTACGTTTGGTAGTATTCTTATGTTTTTAATTTTAGGTTTTGGAAAAGAGTAGTCAATGATAAATCTAAAATTTTTTAAATGAGCTATGAATTATTCAAGGGAGGGAAAAACAAAATTCAGTGAGGATTTGAAGATAAGAATTTATTTATGGGTGTTTAATCTCGTCCGATATTTAAAGAGAATAGAAAAGAATGCAGGTTGAACATCTTGGTCAATCATTGGCCAACTTATACGACCTGGAACAGGCGTTGGTGCGAATTATGTTGAGGTAATCGGGTCATCAACAACAAAAGATTTCGAAAGTTTCTTTCATATTCACTAAAATCTGCGAACTAATCAAAATTTTGGTTAGTGATAATTCTTGATTGTAATATTGATAGAAGTGGGAAGAGAGACGAACTGCTAGAAGAAATTATTGAGATATCAAATATACTTGGAAAAAGTGTATCGACGCTTTACAAAAGTAATTTATGATTTAACATTTTGGAATTTAGTTTTTTAGAATAAGTTATTAACAGTAATGCTTTAAAAACTATTTCAAAAAAAACAAAAACAACTTATACTTATGTGCAAAGGTCGAAAAAGTTTTTTTTCAAAAACTTTTGAAAGAATTTTTACGTTGATGCTTGTCATGTAAATTTTCTTTTCTCTTTTTCTTGAAAGATTTTTGGTATGCACCATGGTCATGTCAAAATACAAGAAAAGTAATAACAAAAAAAGAAAGGAGGTGCACAGTATGCCAGCACGCAAACGACGCACTACAAAAACTAAGTCAGCTCCAAAAAAGCGAAAGCCAGCAAAGCGTAAAGTAGCTAAGAAAAAAGTTGCTAAGCGAAAGAAGAAATAAACTTCTTTAAAAAAACACCAGGCACAGTGCCCGGTGTTTTTTCTTTTTTTGAAGTCTTTAGGCTAAAAGTTTTTTAAGGTATGAACCGGTGTAACTATTTTTTACCTTTGCTACATCTGATGGTGTACCCTCTGCGACTACCTCTCCACCATTCTTTCCGCCGCCAGGACCAAGATCAATAATATGGTCAGCTGATTTTATAATATCAAGATTATGTTCGATAATGAGTACGGTGTTTCCTTTATCTGCGAGCTGCCCGAGGATACCGAGAAGACGTTTTATATCTGCGAAGTGGAGTCCTGTGGTTGGCTCATCAAGAATATAGAGTGTCTTTCCGGTGCTCCTACGAGAGAGTTCTGTGGCAAGTTTGATTCTCTGTGCCTCACCACCAGAGAGTGTGGTTGCCGATTGCCCAAGCTGAACATATCCCAGTCCAACATCACGCAGAATGCGGAGTTTCTCAGAAATTGCTGGGACATCTGTGAAGAATGTGAATGCTTCTTCTACTGTCATATTCAGAACATCAGAGATATTCTTTTGTCTGTAGTGAATTTCAAGAGCCTCTCTGTTATATCTTTTTCCTTGACATTCGCTACACTCTACATAGACGTCAGAGAGGAATTGCATTGGGATGCAGTTATATCCTTGGCCAGCACATGCTTCACATCTTCCACCTCCCTTGACATTGAAACTAAATTTTCCTGCATCCATTCCGCGCATTTTGGCTTCTGGAACTGCTGTGAAAAGATCACGGATGGCTGCGAAGACACCAGTATAGGTAGCAGGATTACTTCTCGGTGTTCTCCCAATAGGTGTCTGGTCAATAGAAATAATTTTGTCGATGAAGGAGACGCCTTTAATTTGTCTGTGATCTCCTGGTTGTGCCTTGGCCCTATAGAAGTGTTTTGAAAGTGCTTTCCCTAGAATATTTAGGATGAGAGACGACTTGCCAGAACCAGACACTCCTGTGACACAAACAAATTTGCCAAGTGGAATAGATACATCTATATTTTTGAGGTTGAATGCCTTGGCACCAAGAATTGTAATCTTTTTTCCGCTTCCTTTTCTTCTCTTCTTTGGGCTCTTAATTTTTTCTTTTCCAGTCAGATAGCTTCCAGTAATAGATTTTTTGTTTTTCTTGATCTGTGCAGCCGTTCCTTCTGCAATGATTTCTCCACCATAAATACCAGCACCAGGACCAACATCAATGACATGATCTGCCGCAAGCATCATGGCCTCGTCGTGCTCCACCACGATCACCGTGTTTCCGAGGTCACGGAGTTTCTTGAGAGTAAAAATAATTTTGTCATTGTCCTTTGGGTGAAGTCCAATAGATGGTTCATCCAGAATGTAGATAACACCAGTGAGACCAGTAGAAAGCTGTGATGAGAGTCTGATGCGCTGCGCTTCACCACCAGAGAGTGTGGTGAGTGATCTATCCAGCGATAGGTAATACAGGCCAACCTGAAGGAGGTTGCCCAGTCTTGTATTTATTTCCTTTGCTACTGGAACAGCTATCTCAAGTTCTGATTTTGAGAGAATTGTATCTGTCTTTTTATTTGAAAGAAAACAAGAAAACCACTCTACAGTTTCTTCTATATTCATCTCGACAATGTCAGCTATATTGAGATCTCTTATCTTCACGGCAAGAGATTCGATTTTGAGTCTGCGACCCTTACACGAGGGACAGACTTTTTCTTTCATGTAGGTTTCAATTTCTTTTCTGACATATTCTGACTGTGTTTCTGCATGTCTCTGGGTGAGGTTTGGGACAATTCCTTCAAACTGAACTTTCTTTTCATCTACATCATAGACTTTTCCATCTGTCCCGTAGAAGAGAATGTCCATAATTATCTTTGGGAGCGATTTCACTGGATCATTTACAGAGAATTCATTTTCCTTTGCTACTACTTCAAGGAGTTTTTGGTAAAAGGACTGATTTCCAACAATTCGTGTCCATGGCTGAATGGCTCCTTCTGCCAGAGTAAGGCGTGGATTTGGAATAACAAGTTCTGGATCAACATCCAGTGTCCTTCCAAGTCCTGTACAGCGTGGGCATGCGCCGTATGGGCTGTTGAAACTAAATGTTCTTGGTTCAATTTTTTCAAATGACGTGTGGCATGATGGGCAGCGAGCGACGAGAGAATAGAGCTGTTCTTCTCCGCTCTCCTCATCGAGTGTGATGACAGAACCATTTGACAGTTCGATGGCGGTATCAATTATGCCTCGAATATCAGACTTTTTGATATCTGTGATGCGACCAATGACGAGGTCAATATCATAGAGATTCTTCGAGTCAAATGTATACTTCGCAAGTTCACTCAATTTCATTTGTACGCCATTGAGGCGGACAAGTTCATATCCACTCTTTTCTATATGTACGAGAATATCTTTTTTCTTGATAGTGGATTGCACAACCACAGGGGAGAGGATGAGGAGATTTCCTGTTTTTCTTGCTGCTTTTCTAATCTGCTCAGTGATGTGGCCAGGCGTGTGACTCTTCACCTCAAGGTTACAGTCTGGACAGTATTGCGATCCAGCACGTGCGAAGAGAAGTCTGAGGAAATCATAAATCTCCGTAGCTGTTCCTACCGTTGATCTTGGGTTTTGTGTAATATTTTTTTGGTCGATTGCGATGGTAGGGGAGAGTCCTTGGATATCATCGACATCAGGCTTATCCTGCATGTCCATGAACTGTCTGGCATATGCATTGAGAGACTCAGCATAGCGCCGTTGGCCTTCTGCATAGATAGTGTCGAATGCTAAAGAAGACTTTCCTGATCCGGAAAGTCCTGTAATGACAGTGAGTTTGTTTTTTGGTATTTTGAGGGTAACATTTTTGAGGTTGTGGACGCGTGCGCCAATAATATCTATTGTGTCCGGCATATTCTGATATGTTTTTTACAATTTTTGAAATTATTTATATCCAAGATACCCATAGTATGTCCTTCTGTCAGGCTCGTCATCGTCAATGTCATGTATCAAGTTAACATCAACGTTAATTGGTATTCCTTCTTTTATTTCTTGTGCAGTGAGAAATAATTCCTTGGGTACAATTTTTAGGATCTTATTTTCATGGTCTCCAAAATCTATGGCTTTTCCTGTCTTTCTGTCTACCCCCATATAGTGCTCTTCGAAAGCAGGGTCTCCTTGTTCATTGAATTCTAGGCTAAATATGAATCCTTTTACGCTTTTTGATCCACATTTTTTTGGTGCCTTGTCAAGTTCTTCGTCAGTAATACTTATGACATACTCCTGTTCTGCGCTTTTCTTGTTATAGTACGAACTATCAAGATGTGGACTTTTTGCGTTTATCGGATGTTGATTCGAAACTGCAAGTTGTTTCGCTTCGCCATCGTTGCATACAATATAGATCTCTGGGTCGTCAGCCCAAGGCCAAGTCCATCCTTCTGTAGCGATTGTAAGTGCTGCATTTATGATGGCATTGTCTTCTTGTACCAGACTTCTTCTTACCACATCACTATGGGAAATGATTCCCCCAATATTACCGACATTACACGAAATATTCTTTTTGTCAAGCTTTGTATAACATGTTTTTGCAGTACTCAAGGCTGCATCAGTGCGTTCGCAATAATATCCTGTGCATGTCTGGAGTCCTGTACCCTCGACAAAATAGTCTAACCCACATTTTGGCTTAACTAACCCTTTGAGGTTCCAGAGTGCAGTTGAGAATTTTTTTTCATCTATTGCTTGTCCTGGCTTCTTATTTGCTTGAGCGATTCTTTCACCATCACCCAGGACTGCGCAGCTCGGCTCGAGTAGCCCCACTCTATTAATCATGTAGACCTGTGGAAGTCTGAAACTCGTCAGGTAAGGATTTATGGTATCAAGAATTAGGAAAGAAAGCAAGAGGATGATGAGGCCAATAACTGCGTTCTTCATTCTATCTTTGGCAGAGCCGATCTTGTCTGTACTTCCCCCAGAAGTCATCCATTGGAAGCCTCCAATAACCAGGAAAAGGACTGCAAAAATTCCAGCAATCTGAATACCATATTTATACACAAATTTGAAGTATTCCCCAAGGTTCGCAAAGCGCGTCTGACCTTGCAGAGCAATCTTTGTATCTATTGTGCCTATTGGGAGACAGAATCCAATCTTAGTTCCTGCAGCGTTCTTTGGGTTTCCGCAGGTTGTTGTTTCGGCTCCTTGGTAAAAGACTCCTTGAGCCTCTTTACATCCTTTTTCTGTCCAGCAGCGGGTGTCTCGCTGGGCATGTACAAAAGAAGGCGTCAATAAGATTGCGCACGTCAACAAAAAAAAGATATATACATTTTTTTTATTCATGTTGTCCCTATTTCTCTACTAATAATCCTAAGGTGATATTGTCTTAAATGAGCCTGGGGGTACTGAATTTTTATCTTCTCTAAAACGCGTTATCATTGAATTATCAATTTCCATTTCATAAAAATTTTCTCCATGTAGAGATCCAAATGTATCAAGTGGAAAATAGTTTTCTTTTATATTAATATCTTTCCACACGCCTCCTGTTGCTTTGTTTGGTACTTCCTTATTTCTCCCTACGTAAAGGTTGTAATCATCGGTGGTCCCCGTCTCATCTATATCCATCATAAAGAGAAGCCCAATAAGTTTTTTACTACCACAGCCAGGGCTAATTTTGTCTAAAATATTTTTCTTCCATGAGTATGTTATGATGTAAAGTAACCCCCCATTTGGGAGTTGGTGTTTTGAATCGGCAAAGTCATATGCTTTTATTCGATTTGTTGATAGCTTGTAATCCTCGCATACACCATAGATAAGCCAGTCGCCTTGTGTTCCATACCATTTAGGACTATTCAGTTTATCTATGCCTAAGAAAGATCCGGCAAGAGTACCACCAGTGCCTCCGAGAATACCGGCTTTAATTTTTTCTACAGCTGAATCAACTGATATCACTAGTCTCAATACATATGGCCAGCAGGCTGCATCCTCTATTTTTTCCCCTTTTTTGTCATATTCGTAAGGAACACACACATGATGTTCTTGACATATATATCCAGAACAGGCAACTGCCCCTGCATCTTTTACAAAATATTCATGTCCACACGTCGGTACTCTGTCGACGTATTCTTGACCGGTAGGATTTTTTTTCAGGTATTCTTCAACTTGTTCTTGGGATGCTGGAATGCTGAATTTCCCTTTTGCTATAATTGTTTTTTTTTCAGCATCAGACTTTTCTTTATCAGTGTCCGTTTTGTAGTACTCGAGAGGTTTTTTTGCTTGAGCACAGCTAGGCGGCGTAAGTCCTCTCTCATTGATCATCCATACGTTTGGAAGTCTAAGCTGAACGAGGTATGGATTTAGAATATTTAATAGTGCAAAAGATACAAGGATAATAACAAGACCAATAATTGCCCCAGAAATTCTTTTTTTTGCACTTCCGATTTTATCTGGACTTCCCGCAGAAAGGAGCCATTGTACGCCACCGACGATGAGCATAAGGACAGAAAGAATGCCTGCAATCCGAATTCCATACTCATAAATGTATTTAAAGAATTCTGCAACATTGTTAAAAACTGACTTACCTCCAAAAGAAACAGCTGTCTCGGCCACTGTAATTGGAAGGCAGAAGCCTACCTGATTTCCAACTGCGTCTACTTTTCCACTACATGCAGTTGTGCTCTCGGCATTCTGGATAAAGGTACCCGCTCCGTATAATTTTCCTTCAGATTTTATACAGTCTTGCTGTCTCCAACATCTCTGATCAGTCTGTGCATTGCTAATACTCGGCCAGAGGAGCGTTGTGAATAATATTGTGAGGAGGAGTATCTTCTTCATACAAAACTAATTATGTGCTAATTCTTCTAAAATAAGAGTATTCCATTGCTGCTGCGTGAGGACACCTTCAACTTTCAGATCATTTACAATATAGGTTGGTGTTCCTTGAATTTTGGCTTTGAGACCATCAGTAAGATCCTGGTTTATTGTGGTTTCATGTCTTTCTGAAAGAAGACATGATCCAAATTTGTTTAAATCTAGGTTCAACTCTTGCGCGTAGGTGTGGAGATCTGACTGGGCAAATGCCTTTTGTGTAAATATTTGGTCATAATATTCCCAGAACTTTCCTTGTTCATGGGCACAGGCTGCTGCAATAGATACCTGAGTTGTTCCAGGGTGGATACTTTCTATGGGGAAGTGTTTGAACACAACGCGGACTGCCTCTCCGTACTGCTGCTGAATTTTTTTGAATACTGGGTAGGCCTCTTGGCAGTATGTGCAGAGAAAATCCTTGAACATGATAATGGTCACTTTTGCATTTTTTGGACCAGTGGTTGGGTTGAAAGGGTCGATAAGAGATTCTGGATTATCTATTCGCTCAAGGCTTGTGGCGGATAGTGAGTCACTGGCTTGCTGGAATTCTGCAAGCAATTCTGTGTTACCAGTTTTTATTTTCCACGCGTAGTATCCAACCAAAGAACCAAAAGCAAGACCTGCAAAAAGGAGTACACTCAAAATGGCAATAAAAATAATACCAGCTGTGGTGTGGTGCCAAGATTTCTTTGGATTTGGAGAAATACTCCCAGCTTCCATATGATTTTTTGTCTTGCGTAGTATACCACATGTCATGCAATTTCCGAATAGTTTGGGCATCTCTTGCGAGTATATGAAAAGGGCTTATTTTCCTCTAGAATAAGATGAAAAAGGCAATATTGACAAATTTTTCTCGCTGTTGTACACTATTCCCACTTATTCAACACTCAGTATGTGCATTATTTCCTCCCATGTTGGGCCGTGCATACGAGGCTAAAAGGAAACTATTTATGAAAATTCCAAGTATATTGGAGATGCTAGAAGCTGGCGTGCACTTTGGGCACCAGTCTTCACGTTGGCACCCAAGGATGAGGCCGTATATCTTCACTCAGAGAAACGGTGTGCATATCATCGATTTAGAAAAAACACAGACAGAGTTGGAGAAGACGCTCGCGGCTGTGAAGAAGATGGCTGCAGAGGGAAAGCAGATTCTCTTCATTACAACCAAGCCACAAGCTCGAGATATTGTGCGCGATGCTGCTATTGACTGCGGTATGCCATACCTTGTCGAGCGATGGATTGGTGGTTTCATCACGAACTTCGATGAAATTAAGAAACTTCTCAATAAGTATATTTCACTCAAGGAACAGCTCGAAACAGGTGGACTAGAGAAGTATACAAAGAAAGAGCGCCTCGAGATTTCAAAGGAAATTGAAAAAATGGGGGTAAGTCTAGCCGGGCTTGTTTCATTGAAATCCATTCCAGACGCACTTTTCGTCCCAGCTATGCAGCGAGAAAAGACAGCCGTTACAGAAGCAAATCGTTTGAATGTCCCTATTGTTGCTGTCTGTGATACGAATGCAAATCCGGACAAAGCAGACTACATTATTCCTGCGAACGATGATGCTATCAAGTCCATTACCATGATGGTGAATCTCGTATCAACAGCTGCCAAAGAGGGAAGAGAAGAATGGGAAAAGAAACAAATTGCAGAAAAGGGGAATGTGAAAGATGTGAAAAAGGGTGAGAAAAAATCTTCATAAAAACAGAGAATATTTAAACATCTAAACATGCAAACATTTCAACATGTTTGTGGTACACATATATGTCATTAAACACTTCAGATATTTCAAAACTTCGTGAGCAGACTGGTGCGGGTATGCTTGACTGCAAAAAGGCACTCGAGGAAGCTGAAGGAAACTATGAAAAGGCTATTGAAATTCTTCGAAAGAAAGGAATTGCGAAGGCTGCAAAGCGTGCTGGGAAGATTGCAGCAGAAGGACTTGTCTCAAGTTATATTCACGCAGGCGGAAAGGTGGGTGTGCTCGTAGAAGTCAATTCAGAAACAGATTTTGTTGCCAAGAATGATCAGTTCCAGGCGCTTGTCAAAGATATTGCAATGCATATTGCTGCTGCAGCACCACTCTATACAACGAAAGAAGAAGTTCCGGCTGAACTTCTAGAAAAAGAAAAGGATATCTATCGAGCACAGCTCGAGAAAGAGGGCAAGCCTGCTGAAATAGTTGAGAAAATTCTCGAAGGAAAGATTGAGAAGTTTCTTTCTGAGATTTGTCTTTTGGGCCAAGGGTTTATCAAGGACGAGGAAAAAACAATTGAACAACTTCTCATAGAAAAGACTGGTGAGATTGGAGAAAAAATCACCGTTCGACGCTTTGCTCGTTTCGAACTCGGAGAGGGGATTGAAAAAAAGGCGTGTGATTTTGCTGCAGAAGTTGAAGAGCAACTTCAGTAAGAAAACAAGTATATCAAAAAGAGACTGGCTATCCAGTTT
>JBDROX010000009.1:0-15991 GCA_043809645.1 Candidatus Magasanikiibacteriota bacterium
AATGTTGTAATTGCATGGGGAGATCCAAATGATCCTTTGTATACTGAGCGACTGGCTCGGACTCGTCGAAAGATAAAGGCACTACAAACAGGCGACATAGAAACCGCAAAAAAAGAAATAGAGTGGTTCATGAGTAAATTCGGAAGAAAGGATTAAAAAATTACATCACTTAACACGCAGTATGCGACTACGCTCCTCGTACCTCGTCGCTCCGTCCATATTTGCCCGTGGTATGCTCCAGTTGGTCGCAAATTTTACCACGGGCAAACATCGCATATTCTGGAACGTTGTACGAAATACATTTTTTCCTTTAGGCTAACGCCTTTGCTTTTTAAATCAGGAAACGAATTTGATTTTTCTTTTTTGATAGAGGGGAAATAAGGTATTTTTGCCCCCGACAAAGCGGGGGCAAAAACGCTCTTTGTTACTTTTCTTCTCCTCCGACCACACGGTTAATCAAACGTAATAACTCTTTTGCCAAAGTGGCTTGGACAATTTCATGGATAGGCTCATGCTTTTCAATAGCCTCTTTAATTCGTTCTCTGGTCAAACCGTAAACAGTACGCGAATAATCAGCACAATCCTTGAATGTCATAGTCTCCGCCGGATCCACCAAAGCTACTACGGGCCTACAGCATCTTGCATTCGCAATGATAGAACCCCTTCCATCCCGCAAGAATATTTGAGTAGGAGTTTTACCTGTCACTAAACATTTTGCGTTAAAGCCATACTGCACGTCTTCATCGAGAAACGGACAACATTCAGGATCTGGTAATTTTTTGCTCATGATTCAATTGGGTTAAATAGCTAATCTCAAAATACGGGAGACAAACTTACGAGTATCAATTCCTACATCTGTACCAACATCAGGCTTACCAAATTGGCTCCATGCAGAACGACTCAATCGTTCTTTGTGTGACCAACGTGGATCCCATTTTGATAAAATCTCTACATCAGTATCATTAGGATATATTGTAAGACGACCAGCATCACTTGCAGCGAGAGATTCGCCAGCATAAACTTTACTCCCCCTATTGCCAATCCTTAACCTAAAAGGTTTTCTGTCAACTCCACGAACATCATATTGCAACTGAGTTATACTTTCCTCATCGCCACCAATAACCAAATTGCCAAATCTATCCACATAATCAAGCTCACAGTGAGGTGGGAGTTCAGGAATTTCAGTCAAATCCACTGCTTCCAAATCAAGACCGTGATTATCAGCAAGCAACCTTGGAGTATAACTAGACCTATGCTGTTCTCGGGAACCATCGTATAACTCATTTTGCTCGTTCGGGAGACGATACAAATTTCGCACCCTATCGCGTACTCCTGAAAGCACGCTCAAAGGCGTAGCAACAACAACTAATCCATGGTCTAGTTCAGCACGATAAAACGGCTGACCATTACTATCCTTTTTTGTTCTTGGAGCGCTGTTGATGAAAAGTCCTGTCCTACGATCAGGTTGATGTTGGGTATGCAATCTCTCAGCAGCTTCAACTATGTAACGATTATACGAAGGAGACGTGCCATAGTTGTCGAAACGCTGCACTTCGGGCAAATCAGAACGCACACTTTGAGTTAACCGCTCCACCACATCAGGCGAAGTAAATGGGTGCCACAACCTATGCCCCCCGTGGCAATCACTGACAGAGACAACACGCTCTGGATATTCTAATTTTTTAGACATGATATTTTAAGTTAGATTAATAAATTACTTTTCATTTAGTTTCTTCTTCCATCGCATGACAGTGCCCGCACTCACATCAATAAGCCGTGCAATTTTGCGAATTGGTATTTCAGCCTTCAACATATCGACAGCTCTGCGAACCTTCACGGTATCTGTACGCAAACCGAAATGAAACTCCCAATTATGAGCACTCCACGTTTTGCCACAAGCCCTACAGCGTAGACGCTTGAGTTGTTTGTCATGCACAGTAACATCACTATTCTTCCCATAGCTTTTGCAAGCCCTATTTGGGCAACCTTGTTGTATTGATAAGTCGTTCATTGAGAGTAAAAATTTACGCATAAAAAAATCCACGAGGTTCTTACGAACTTCGTGGATGTGAGTGCTAACCTTCTATTCCGCCTTAAGCATTAGAAGAGCTCACCACGAAGTCCGTGGGGCTCATCATCATTTCAAACCGAGGTTGATTTAAGACAGAATTAGTCATATCAAAGTTAAATATTGCTTAACAACAGGCAGTATATCAAGCGTTTGACATTTGTCAATAGTGTTGTATCTATATAGTGTGAAAGTATAAACAGGTAACGGTGTTTTGGTGGCGGGCATTCACCCCTTTTATTCCCCTCTGCCCGCCACCAAAACGGAAAAATCAAATTCTGATTCCAAAAAAAAGCATTTTCCTTTCAAGAAAACAAGGAAAAAATGTACATCGTACAACAGCGACTAAGCGGTTCACTCACTTCGCTATGCTCCGTTCATTCACCCAAATTGGCTGGTGTTTGGTCGCTTCGCAACATATTATAACACCAGCCAACTTCGCTTAGTCGCGGACGTTATATGAAATTTTTTCCAAAACCAAACCCTTAACCCATATGAAAATATACATTATTAGACACGGTGAAAGCACCTCAGACGTAAAAGAAAGGTATGACGGTGATTATGACGATCATCTCACTGATAAGGGACTGAAAGAGGCCCAGATTATAACTGAGAAGCTTCTGGACCGCAAAATCCAAATTATTTTTTCCAGTTCTAAAATCCGAGCAATTGAAACATCCGAAATTCTAAAAAATGTTTTAAAATGCAAAATGGTAGTCACGGAAGATATGAACGAGCAAGATATTTATGGTGCTTATCCGGAATTAAGCAAAGATCAGCCAGAAGAAGAATACCGTCAGCTTGGAGAAGTCATGGCAAACCGCGACATTGGAATAGAAGGTGTTGAAACATATTTACATTTCAAAAATCGAGTTGTCGAATGTTTCTCAAAAATAACTAATGAAGATTATCAAACAATTGCCATAATCACCCATGGCGGGCCTATTCGTTGTATATTTCGAGATATTTTAAAAATGGGAGAATTTATAAAAATTGACAATGGCGCTATAATCGAACTGGAAAAAAATAATTTGGATTTTACAGTCACAAATATTGACGGCGCGATATTACGATGACGGGTTTAGTTTTGGAAAAAGCATCGCACAACACCGAATATCTGGTTCCGCTTCGCTCCACCCATATTGCTAACGCAACATCAGATATTCGGAAACGTTATGTGAAATTCATTTTTTCTTTCCTCCATTTAGGAGATCATAAATTTTAACCTCAAAAACATGCCAAAAGAACAACTTTATAAAAAATATGCCAAGTTCTACGACAAAGTTTATTCAAATAAAAGTTACGATAATGAAGTAGAGTTCATTTGTTCTGTGATAAAAAATTTCAAAATCAAAGGGGAAAATTTACTCGACATGGCTTGCGGTACAGGCATTCATACAAAAAAATTTGCTGAAAAAGGATATAATGCCACTGGAGCAGATATAAACCCTGAAATGATAAAAATTGCAAAACAAAAAACTAACGAAGTTCAATATTTTGAAGGCGCGATGCAATCATTCAAGTCTTCTAACAAGTTTGACATTATCACTTGTCTTTTTACTGCAATAAATTACAACAAAAACATTGAAGAACTAAAAGAAACAATCAGCAATTTTTATCATTTATTAAATGAAGATGGCATTGTTATTTTTGATCAAGGCATAATCAAGGGAAAAGACAAAGATAAACAGGGAGCTTTCGTTGATACTTATTCCGAAGATAATCTTCAAGTTGCCAGAATTAGTCAATGGAGCCCATCTCGCAAGAATCCTGATATTTATAACGCAAATTTTTTAATGTTTGTAAAAGAAAACGGAAAAGTTGATTTTGAAATTGACGAACACGAACTTGGCATATTTTCTGTCGAAGAAACTAAAGAGTTGATGATAAGCCAAGGATTTACGGTTAAAATTTATGACGACTTCACAATGAAGAAATATACAAAGACAGGGAAAAGACCTATATTTGTTGGGCAAAAAACCGGAAAGAAAAAATGAACTGTCGTATAACAGCGTGTATCTGGTTCGGCAGATTTGACGCAATTAGATTCAAAAGGAATGTCAAATCAGCCTCTCCCAAATTTCGCAAAAAACAATTAGATTTTAAAGGAATTTTTGCGAAACCTCAGATACACGCGAACGTTATATGAAATAGCCAGAAATTTCTTTATTATTTTTTAAGATTTTTGGCAATTTATTTCGGGTCGGACATAGCTTGTGATAAAATTTAACCATTATAATTAATCAATAAAATTATGAACAAAAAAAGTGTAATCACAATCGTAGTCGTTATAATTGTTGTGCTCGTGGGTGTAACAACATACTTTGTAACAACAAAAACCACAGATCAAAAACAGCAGCAAATTGCAAATCAAAACTCTCCATCCAACAATACAACTATTACAATTCCAACTGGTTGGAAAATTTACCAAAATAAGGATTTTAAATTTGAATTTGCCTATCCCCAAAATTGGAATGTAGGTGACTTAACCGCTACCACTAATAATTTATTAACGCTGGGTATGGGAGTTCCTGGTCTTGGTGATGACACCGCTTGGGTTAATGTTGTGTCTGAGGAAGATTTAGCTAAAGCGATAGATTTACATGTCAAAAATTACGTTGAAGGAACAAAGATTGAAAAAGAGCAAAAATTTACACTTGACGGCATCGAAGGCAAACTTATTTATTTGAATATAGGTGGGAATAGTCCCGATTTGGATAGATGGGTTTTTGTTAAGTATGATTCAAAAGTATACAATATTGGCATTACTTATGATGTCGCACCATACGATGAAGAGTTCAGCCAAGTCCTCTCGACATTTAAGTTCGTAAAATAAATTGTCAAAAAAATAATAAGGAAAAGAAATTTCTGGCTACATCACATAACACTGGATATGCGGTTCCGCTTCGCAACATCGCATATCCAGAAACGTTAGGGGAAATATGGTGTTTTCTTCGTTGTCACTAAAAAAATATTTAAATAGGTATAAAAAGGGTATAAAATAGGTATAACTATACCCATCTTGACAAAAGGGTATAAAATAGGTATAATTTAGGTATAACTAGACCTATTTTAATAAGTATGCATTTTAAGCTAAAAAAACCTGATCTTTCAGGTATAAAGCCAAACAACATATCAAAAATATTTAATGCTAAAAATAATGCTAAAATTTTTGAATTTGTAAAAAAATTCCTAGAGTCTGAGTATGTTTACTGGGACAAGATGAGACATAAAGAACCATCCCCCAGCGGAATATCAAAAGAAGATCTTTGGGATGTTATCAAAATCTTCCGCCAATTAAAAAGTATAAAATCAGTAATACTAGATAAAGACCAAAATAACTTTTCTTGGTTAAAATTAGATTATTTCGAAGAATTTTTTCATGAACTCGATATGAGTACAGGAGGTGAACTTTTCGTTGAAAAAGTAGGCGTTAACAAGGCAAACAAGCAGAAATTAATAACTCGTGGAATAATGGAGGAGGCAATCGCATCATCACAGTTAGAAGGTGCGGCAACAAGTAGAAAGGCGGCAAAAAAATTATTGAGAGAAGGCAGAAAACCAAAAAATGAATCAGAACAAATGATTGTAAACAGCTATACTTCAATGAAAGCAGTAGAAGAAGATTACAAAAATAGAGAGATGAGCATGGATCTCATCTTGGAGCTACATAGTCTAATCACAAAAGATACACTAGACTCAGATGGACAAGTTCCAAGGATAAGAAAAAAAGGCGACCCTATCTGTGTGAGCGATCGCTCAACAGGGGTAATATACCACGAAGGACCTAATGTTAATTTTGTACACAAAGAATTACAGAAGCTTGTAAAATTTGCCAATGGCGAAACTGGCAACCAAACATTTATACACCCAATCATAAAGGCAATAATGATCCATTTCTGGATTGGCTATTTACACCCATTCACCGATGGAAATGGAAGGCTTGCTAGATTACTTTTCTACTGGTATCTCATTCGAGAAAGATACTGGGCATTTGTGTATCTACCAATATCCAAAGTTATTAAACTTTCGCCAAAGCAATACGCAATGGCATACGTTTATAGTGAACAAGATGATAACGACATGACATATTTTATTGACTATAATATAAAAAAGATTAAATTGGCTGTAGAAGAATTCAAGAAATACCTGAAGAAGCAATCAGAGGGAAATACACAGATGAAGAAAAAAAGTGAAACAGAATATGATCTAAACATGAGACAAGTACAGCTACTCCAATACTTGCATGGTGACCCAGACGAAAGAACTACCTTAACAATTCATATGAATATAAACCAGGTAGCAAAAATGACGGCAAGCAAGGATCTAAAAGACTTGGTAAAAAAAGGCTTCTTATGCCCAAAAAAACAGGGTAGAAATGTATATTATTATGGAACAGATGAAATTGAAGATTTATTTTAATGTATTTAGATCGTTGGGCATTCACCCCCTTAATTCCCCTCTGCCCGCCGCCCCAAATTGAATTGATTGAGAAAAAAACAAAATCGGATTATTTTTAGAGCATTCGCCTGCGGCCGAATAAAGGAGAACACGTACATCATATAACAGCATATATCAGGTTCGGCCTCTCCCCGAGAGACCTCTCCCATATTTGTCACATCATTATATTTTTGATTTAATGGAATGTGCCAAACATCTGATATACGCGAACATTATATGAAATCGGCTTTGAATTTTAATTTGAAATAAGGGAATTTTCTTTTTACAATAACACTATGAAGAAAAAAATAATTGGAGTATTAGGAGGTATGGGGCCTGAATCAACGGCTATTTTTTACCATGCTTTAATTCAGCAGTGTCAAAAACAGTACGGCGCTCAATATGATGATGACTATCCAGAAATATTTATCTACAACCTTCCTATTCCTGATGTAGTCGAAGGACTAACTAAGCCCGAAGAAACGCTCACAATGCTTATTAAAGGCGCTCAAAAGATTGAATCTATTGGCGTAGATGTTATGGTAATGCCCTGCAATACGGCACACTATTTTTATCCGGGCATGTCAAAATCAATTTCTATGCCTTTCATTTGTATATTTCTAGCAACTGCCAAAAAAATAAGATCAAAGGGCTATACAAAAGTCGGTTTTTTGGCAACGGAAACAACTATCAAATACAAAAGCTATGATAAGGATTTTGAAAAAAACGGCATAGAATTGATTTTGCCAGATCAAACTGATCAAGAAAAACTGACAAAAATAATCATGAATATTCTTGCAGGGCGTAAACTAGAAACTGACAAGGAAGCATTAAAACAAATTATTGAGCGCCTTAATGCAAAAGGAGCAAAAGCCATTGTGCTCGCTTGTACTGACTTACCAATTTTACTCAAACAAGAAGATGTAGATGTTGAAGTTTTTGACACTGTTGAAATTCTTGCAGAGACAACCGTCCAATACTCTATTGGCAAAATAGGAAATGAAATATTGGAGTAATAAGAAAATTCCCTTTAAAATGTGATAAAATTCAAAGCCGACATCATATAACAGCGTATATCTGGCTACACTTCGTTACGCCCATATTGCACGGGTGTAGCCTGTCGGCTATTATACACCCGCGCAACATCGGCTATGCCGGAACGTTAAGTGAAATAACTACCACCCATATGACCACACTAGAATACCTCAGACAATTCCGCATTGCCGGATACGCAATGTTTGACTTCGCGCTCTCCTTTCTCGGCATATACCTTCTAGCGCCGCTATTGTCAAAACTCTTTCTATATATCCATCTCGATATCCCAAAATCGAGTTGGCTCTACTTCACACTCCCGATTGCGATCCTTGTTCACCTCTTGGTCGGAAATATTACACCAATGACTGCACAATTTTTCGATATGAAGAGCCATTATATATTGAAAATTGTTATTCTTGCACTCATAGTTCTCGGAGTTCGAGGTATTAGAATAGTAAAATAATTCTAAAAAAGAAAAACACCGCACTCGCGATGTTTTTCTTTTTCAACATATCTTACTTCGGTAGTTGATCGATGAGCTTCTTGAACTTAGTTGCGTCGAGGCTCGTATAATTACCGGCTTTGTATCCCTTCATCACATCCTGCTTCATACTGGCTCTGGCAATTCGAGAAAATCCCTGGCCAGTACTACTCGACTTTGCTCTGTTACTCATGATACCAGCCAGATGTGTAATATCTCCATCGCTCAGATGGCCATAGGTTGCACTTTTCCTCGTTCGTAGCTTTTTTAGTTCTTTTGCAATCCCTGCCGCACTCTTCGCACCTGCCCCAGTCTTGAGACTCAGGTCACTAGTAACTTCTTTCTTCACATGTTTCATAGCTTCTGCACGTTTCTTCGCTCGGAGTCTCATTCCATAGGAATAGCGTGCATCATCCGCCTCTCCTGCTGACTGCGTATGTGCATACGACCTACGCTCATCACCAGGACGCCCTGCAGTTGTCAACGCACCACGACCGCGTCCTGTGGCACGCGCAATAGATGACGTAGCACTAACCCCCTGCGTAGAAGAAACTGATGATGCGCTGCTCGACCGCCCACTGCTCGATACAGATGGAGACTTGTGTGATGAACCGAATACATTGGCAATAGATGTAGTAGCATCATGCCGACGATCTCCCTGCCTATCGAGTGCTGGGCCAGACTGTTGCCAGCCACGTGTAATTCCATCGGACGGAGCTGTTGGCGCACTTGGTTTGCTGGAAAATAAAGGTAAATTTGGTATCATATACACCTAGCATATCATGCCAAAAAGTCACGGACAAGTTTCTCTGCTTCCTCATAGTCCACACACCATTGTATTCTCTCGTCACGCCGGAACCAGGTACCCTGCCTTCTAGCATATTGTCGTGTATTCTTCTTTAATCTTTCTACTGCGATCTCGATCGGCTCCTCTTCTTCAAAATACTTTCGAAATTCCTGGTATCCAATCCCCTTCATACTAGAGAGATCCCAATGATACTTCTTTCGAAGAAGAAATTTAATCTCATCTAGGAGCCCCTCCTCCATCATCTGATCGACACGAGTATCAATTCTGTCATAGAGTGTTTCTCTTGGCACATCAATACCAATCTGGAGAACATCAAAGAGCTGCTCACCCTTTTTCTTTTGTTCAGAAAATGGTATGCCGCTGATAATTGTCACTTCGAGCGCTCGGATGAGCCGTCTCTTATTATTCACATCAATTGTTTCTGTGGCTTTTGGGTCGAGGGTCTGGAGAAGTTTCAAAAGTTGCTCTTTATTCTTTTCCTCAAGACTCCTCCTCATCTTCTTGTGCGGAGGAATCCTCGGAATATGGAAATTATCTATCACAGAAGAGAGATAGAGCCCTGTCCCACCGACGAGCATTGGTATACGACCAGCCTTGTGTGCTATCTTCGCATACTTTATTGCCTTGTCACGGAATTCTGCAACAGTGAACGTCTTCCCTGGATTCAGGAAGTCAATGAGGTGGTGAATCACACCGTCAATCACATAACTTTTTCTCAGACTATTCCTCTTCCATTCTCCTGGCTCTTTGGCTGTACCAACATTCATATATTTGAAAACCTGTCTCGAATCTGCAGAAACCACCTCTCCATTGAACTCTTTGGACAGCCTCAGACTCCAAGAAGTCTTTCCACAGGCAGTTGGCCCGAGGACTACGATCATCTTTGGTAATTTTTTTGTTTCATTTCTCATACTTCATCTTTCTTAGTTCCCCACAGAATCCACTCCACTGCTTTGTTAATTTTCACCTCGATAATTCTCCCGACGAGCGACTCATCTCCACCGAACTGCACACGCTTCATCTCCAATGAATTTCCTGCGCACATACCCTGATGATGGGTGCCGACAAGTACCGAAACAATTTTGCCAACATATTTCTGATTCTTCTCTAGCACGATTTCTTTCATCAGCTTCTGGAGCGTCTGCCACCTCTCTTTCTTTACTTCCTTTGGAACATCATCTGGAAACGCTTTGGCAGCGACCGTCCCGGTTCTTTCTGAATACTGCGCAGTATAGGAGATATCGAATGAGCATTCTTTATACAAATCGATAGTGTCCTGGACATCTTTATTTGTTTCTCCGCAGAATCCAACGATGATATCTGTTCCAATAGAGATCTCTGGTCTTTTTTCCCTCATTTTTCTAATTGTTTCTATATAAAATTCTCTATCATGCCTCCTATTCATCTTTTTCAGCATTGCGTCACTTCCAGACTGTACTGGCAGATGAATGAAGTTCACCTGCTTTGGCAGTGTGAGAACGTCAAGAACTTCTTCATCCATATAGACTGGATGGGGCGCCGTCCAATGAATACGTTCAATACTATCGAACTGACCGATCTCCCAGAGGAGCTTTGCAAAATCATTCTTCTTATATGAATTTTTCTTAGAAAAATATTCTGGGTCTGGCGCAATGTAGTGATTCACAATCTGTCCGAGCAGCGTAACTTCTTTGTACCCTTTTTCTGCAAGTGTACTCATTTCTTCCAAAATACTCTTCAGTGACCGATTCCCCTCGAATCCCCTGGCAAACGGAACAACACAGTATGTGCAAAAGTGATTGCACCCAGTCTGAATAGTGAGAAAGGCCTGAAAAGTGCTGGCGTGTGATGGCCAGAGACCAAGATAGTCCGCACCAACATCTGCACTGCTGCGCAAATGTGGGTTGATCTCACACAGCCATTTTGGGAGATGGATCATGTCCTTCGTCGGGAAGAAGAGATCTACATCTTCGAGCTGTGCCTTGAATGTTCCGTCCTTATCCCTTCCTGGCATGCAGCCAGTTACACAAAGAATGAGGTCTGGATTATCCTTCTTTCTCTTTCCAATATTTCTGGAAAACCCAAAGATTCTATCCTCTGCGCTCTTGCGCACAGAGCAGCTGTTCAGAATAATTACATCAGCCTCTTCCTCAGAAGCTGCTCGCACCAATCCCATGCTCTTGAGGAGCGTCTCCATACGCTCAGAGTCATTCTTATTCATCTGACACCCGAGTGTAGTGATATGGTACTGATATTCTTTTGTCTCTGACTCTATCATAACAAAATAATTCCCACCTTTCTAGTGGGCTCCAAGTATACATGGGCTATAAATATTGATCAAGAGGTGGAAAGAAATTGACCAAAAATAGCCAAAAATGCTATAATTGATCCATCAATTGTTAACTCCATTGTATGGCAATAGAAAATCCAATCTTAACTACGTACACACCAGAGGCAACCAGCCCAGCCAAACCTGAAAGCCTGGGGAACGTAGTGTCAATGCTTAATAAAACAAGAGAACAAAAAGCTTCCACACTCGATGATCTGGATCAAGAGTCTATTTCAAAAAAAGAAATGGATGCGTTTGCTGCCGAAATCAGTGAAAAGGTAAAAAATGGAGAAATCTCTCCAGAAAAAGCTGCAAGTGATGTCTATTCAGAACTGAATCGACAGTCAAGAATTCTCAAAACCTCAAAAGGGTATATAGAAAAAGGATGGCACCCATCGATCAAAGGCACTGAAATGAAACCAAACGCTTTGTATAGAACTTGGAAAAATCTCAGAATGAAGAATAGGCTTTCTGAAACCCGACCACCAGCCCCTCCAAGACCTGGAACAGAAGCAGAAACAATTGCGCAGAGTGAAAAGGAAGAGCGAAATACATTTTTTACAGAAATGAATAAACGCGAAGAAGAGATAGCTGTACTCAAAACAGAACAAATCAGGGCGCTCAGAGAACAAATAGCAAGACTCAAAGAAACCCGACCACCAGCCCCTCCAAGACCTGGAACAAAAGCAACAATCATTACAAGAGAACAGTTAGAAGAGGCCCGAAAAGCAGCGGCAGAACAGATGAAAAAAGATACAGAACGAGCCCCAGAGTTTGGCGCTGGGCTTGCAGATGCCGGCAAATCGCTCGTCACAGGCGATTTTCGTGTACCAGAACTAAACGTACCAGATGGCTACGGTGAGAGCCTTCAACGTGAAAACACAAGAAGAGAAACAGAGGCAAGACAAAATGCTGTGCTAAGAGACTTGCGAGAGCAGGCAAGACGTGAAAGAGAAGAAAACGAGACTCAAAAAAATATAGAAAACCAGGAAATTGCTGAAATAAATAACGCTATTGGAAATCTAAATACACAGGGTATCCTTCCACCAGAGAGACTTCTTCCTGCAATAATGAAACTAGATGGACTCCCAGAGGGTCTCAAGACTGGAGTGTTGGCCCTGATTCACAATGAATTTCCAAAAGTGAAAATTGACCCAAATGGAGAAGTGCATGGGTTCTTTAACCAAAGACGCGTCAAAAAACTAGAAAACGGCACAGGTGCACAGAGTCAAAGATTTCAGGAGCTTACTGAATTTCTTTCCAAACTCAATACTAGAGAAATTAATATTGCTGAGCCTGTCTCAGATATTCCAAGAAAAAACAGAATTGAAAAGACAACAGTGTTCGGGCAGACCACAAAAACTGGAATGGGTACTGAGAGTTTTAGTGCAAGGGTTCAGAGAAGAGAACAGAGCAGAGTACCAGTCGGGACTAGTGAGACTGAATTTAGAGAACTGTCTCCTGCTGATCAATATGAGCATCTTCTGAGTGCTTACGGAAGCAAAGTAAAAATAAATTCAGACGCAAGCATCCCAAAAAGAAAAACTTTTCTTCGAAATAATGAAAAAAACTTTTCGAGACTCTATGCCACAGACCCAGAGTTCAAGAAATCATATGATGAGTTCTATGCATCTCTCTATGGGGTAGAGCACCAGGAAACAAACACTTTGATACTTGATCAGGCAACCAGAATGGAACTTTGGGGGAAAATGTCTCCACAAGATCAGGCAGAAACACAGACCATACTATCACTGTACCAAGCAGAAGGACTAAACCGTGTTCAGCAATATGTCCAGGAAGGACTTGATGGTCATATACCTCAGTCTGTTGCCGAGTATCTCGTTGATTTCATTCCAACAGAAGAATTGAATACACTTCCAAGATAAATTAAGCCAATAAAAAAACTGCCACACATGTGGCAGTTTTTTTATGCTATGATCTCTCTAAAATCTCTTTCTTCACTTTCTCTACAAACACTTCTCTGCTCATCTGAACCTGATCTTTTTCCCCTCTCACTCGTATCATCCATTCATCTCCACTCAACTCTTTGTCTCCAACGACGACGACATACGGCGCTTTTCCCTTCGATGCTTTTCGAATCTTGTTCCCGACAGTCTCATCCGCTTCATCAATCTCTACGCGAATCCCAGCAGCCTTGAGATCTTTCATAATCTCTCTTGCGCCCTCCACATGCTTTTCTGACACTGGAACGAGGTGAACTTGAACTGGCGAGAGCCAGACTGGAAAATTCCCTGCATAGTGTTCGATGATGACAGAGAGGAAACGCTCTACAGATCCAAGAATCGCTCTATGGATCATTACAGGTCGTTCCTTTTCTCCTTTGTCATTTGTGTACTCGAGTTCAAATCGCTCTGGAAGATTGAAGTCAAGCTGTATGGTCGCAAGCTGCCATGTTCTTCCAATGGCATCCTTTGCACGGAAGTCTACCTTCGGCCCATAGAACGCTGCCTCACCTTCTACTTCTGCGAACTCCTGCCCGAGATTCCCCAGGACATCTCGAAGAATTCCCTCTGACTTCTCCCAGACACTTCTTTCCCCAAGATACTTTTCAGGATTATTTGGATCAGAGAGGGAGAGATCGAGCTGGAGTGACATACCAAATGGTGCATAGAACTTTTGGATAATATCAAACAGTGCTTTGACCTCGTCATTTATCTGATCAAGTGTACAGAAAACATGTGCATCATCCTGCGTAATAGAACGAACTCTAGAAAGCCCCTGTAACTGTCCAGTATTCTCATCTCGGTATACAGCAGTCACTTCACTCATACGAATAGGGAGATCCTTGTAGGATCGTGGGCGTGCAGAAAAAATCTGTGTATGGTGTGGACAATTCATTGGCTTCATAACAAAGACTTGATCCGTCTTCTGGCTTCGTACATGAAAAATATCATCTGCGAACTTATCCCAATGTCCAGACACTTTGTACAAATCTGACTTCGCAATATGTGGGATGGTCACTCGGGTATACCCATATGGCTCCATGAGTTCCCATATAAAATCAGTAAGCTGATCTCGGAGAATAGTACCCTTTTCTGTGAAGAGTGGAAGACCAGCTCCGACGAGTTCTGAAAAATAAAAAAGATCGAGCTCGCTTCCAAGCTTCCTGTGATCACGTTTCTGTGCTTCTTCCATCATCACCTCATACTGCTTTAACTCTTTTCTATTTTCAAATGCAACACCATAAATTCTGGTCAACATCTTGTTCTTCTCATCCCCACGCCAGTAGGCTCCTGCAACTTTTGTGAGTTTGAAACTATCTGTTCTGATTTCAGATGTATTTTCCACATGTGGCCCAAGGCAGAGATTCTCGAAGTCTCCTGATTTAAAAAAACTGACATTCTTCTCACCCTTTGCCCGAAGTTCCTCTATAAGCTCAGTCTTGTAAGGATCATCCTTATACATCGCAAGTGCCTCATCGAAATCCATAGTGTGCTGGACGAAATCAATCTTCTCCTCTATGAGCTGGCGCATACGTTTCTCGAGCTTTGGAAAAATGTCTTCTGAAATGCTTTCCGGAAGATCATAGTCCTGATAAAATCCATCGTCAATAACAGGACCAACACCCAGGCCTGCGTCAGGATAGAGCTCGAGGACTGCCATAGTCATGAGATGCGAGAGTGAATGCCTTATGTTATGTAATTGTTCTTCTTTCATATAAATAAATTTATATTGATGAATATACTTAAAATAAAAAACCGACATACAAGACTGTATCCCGGGGTCAGACGCAACGCGTAAGACGGTTCCACCCGATGGTTTCACTTTTTCAAATTGCCTAGATACTCCAAGAGTGGTTCCATACTGTTTCTTCTCAAGAGAACTCTCAGTCTAGGTTCTCTCTTCCTTTGAGTGACTCTTCAGCAGGGCTGGCTCTTGTCCAAATGTATCTTATTCTAGAGTACGCGTCTTTTCAAAAGCTGTCAAATTTACTCAACGTTCTTGACAATAACAGTCACATGATCTTCGACATGTGGAACAGTCCTCATCCAGGCTGGTCGAAATTCTACTTCTACACCATAGACATGGTCGAGTGCGAGGAGATATCTTCTTATTTCATCTTTTGTCTTTCCATAGAACATGATCTTATCGAGTTGCTTCCCTTCTGGGCTAATACTTGCTACGCCTGTATAGACATAGTCGAGCTGAGCTGTTCCAGATACTGTATCGTACGAGGCAAGACTCAAAACTGGTTCACCATCTCCTGGCATGATAGTACTCACTTCATCCACTGCACGCGCTTGGAGTGCCTTCTCTGCATAAACCATTGCGTCCGCTTTGTTATATACCACACCACTGATGGTGGCTGTCCCAATCAGTGTAAATTCTGAAACTTCTGTGTCTACTTCTTTATCAGACTGAATGACAATGTTAGCAATGTCATAGACTCCTTCAAATTCTGGGTACTTTGATTGAAGCTCCGTTCTTCCAGCGTCTAGAATATCGTCTTTGAGAATTGCTTTCGCCTGTTCAATATCACTACTACTCAGAATTCCAATAACTCTCTTGCCCCCCATCATTGACTCATCGCTCACGCCATAAACAAGTTTTTGTTTTGCCTCATTGAGGCCTGGAATAGTAAAGCTTGTCGGACCAATATCACTCCCTGGCCCATCGATGTCTGCATATATTTCTGCCTCGATGGTGCTCTCGGCCGGAACAGTGACTCCTGCTTTGAGACGAAAGAGAACTCCATCTTCTGAGAGAAATCGTGTGGTTGCGATTAATGGCTGACTAAATGTAGCCTCATTATGAATAGTAAGCATTCCTGACGCTGTTCCAGTTTCTTCTTTTGTTCCAGTTGGTGCAAATAGTTTTTCCATTCGGAGC
>JBDROX010000010.1:0-3585 GCA_043809645.1 Candidatus Magasanikiibacteriota bacterium
CGTAATGTTTCTGGATTGTCTCGGCAATTCAAAATACAGGATGAACAGTTTTGGGAGAAAAGAGGGCAGAGAATGACGATGGGTCTTTTTCGTGCAATGGCAAGGCGGGTCCCTGCATACAAAGATTTTTTGAAAAAAAATAATATTGAGCATGAGAAAATTCGAACCTTAAAGGATTTTAAGAAAATTCCCACGATAGATAAGGAAAATTATCTAAGACAGTACTCTTTAGATGCACTATCTTGGGATGGTGTATTGAATACAAGACGGAGCTCCTTTGCTGCGACATCAGGATCAACAGGTGAACCATTCTATTTTCCTAGGCAAAGACAGCACGATCTTGTATATTCAATGATTGCTGAACTCTATTTGCGAGAAAACTTTTCCATACATACAAAAAAGACATTGTATGTAAATTGTTTTGCTCTTGGCATTTGGATTGGTGGGCTTTTCACCTATGAAGCAATCACCAGCATCATGCAGAGACAAAAATATGATCTGAGTATCATAAATCCTGGAATGGATAAGAAAAAAGCAATTGCGTCAATACAGGCAATTGGAAGCCATTATGATCAGGTGATCATTGGTGGGTATCCTCCGCTAGTAAAAGATTTAATTGATGAGGGTATCAGCAAAGGTCTGGCATGGTCTGACTATTCGATTGGATTTATATTTTCTGCAGAAGGATTTTCTGAAGAATTTCGTGACTATGTTTTATCTAAAGCAGGAGTCGAGGAAGTGTACACATCATCATTGAACCATTATGGAACAGTTGATCTCGGGACAATGTCACATGAGACACCACTGTGTATTCTCTTGAGAAGAGAGATGGCAGCAAATGAAGTTTTTTTTAAGAAATTTTTTGGTCAAACTGCCAAATTGCCAACACTGACTCAATATATTCCAGAGTTGTTTTACTTTCAGCAGGAAGGAGATGCCCTTGTCTGTAGTTCAAATGCGGGTATTCCAATGGTGCGCTATGATCTTAAGGATAGAGGCGGGATTTGTACGCTAAGCTCTGCACGTCAGATAGCAAAAGAGCATAACGTAGACATATCGAGAAAGTCTATTGATACCAATATTGAAAGCTCTGTCTGGAATCTTCCATTCGTCTATGTATATGAGAGGTCTGACTTTTCGGTAAGTCTCTATGGTGCAAATATATACCCGGAGTCAATAAGAAAAGTTCTTGAAAAGGGGTCCTACACACGTCTGCTTACAGGGAAATTTTCTATGTGTATCAAGTTCGATTCGTCTCAGAATCAGTACCTTGAGATTAATGTGGAGTGTAAAAAGGGAATTGTGTGGAAGAAAATAGACGAACGGAAACTTTCTCAAGAGATTTCAAAAAATCTTGTACATGAAAATTCTGAGTATCATAATAATTTAAAAGAATTGGGAAATCGAGTTATTCCACAGGTCGTATCCTGGCCGAACGAACATCAAAAGTATTTTGATAATAAGGGAAAACAGAAGTGGATAATAAAGTAGATATGAATATACACAAAGACAAGCCCTCAATATTTAGAGAAGGTGAATATAAAAACGAGGATCTTCAACATTTTTCTAAAACACACCAGATCTCTAGGGTTATAAACGTCTATCGACAACAACTTATTGAAATTTTTTTTATCCTCAATCCTCAATACAAGAAAGCGGATAATCGAAAAGAATTATTTAATAGATTTCTGAGAAGTAGAAGATCATTTGGGCGGTTTCCAGGTGGTAATTGGATTTATTATCCGTGGAATGGCTATTTAGTTCACATGGTGACAGAGCAAGATTATTATACTCTTGTTACGAATAGAAATAGGGAGCTTGTCACACCAGAGGAGCAAAAGAAGTTAGTAAATTTTGTGGTCGGTATTGCTGGGCTTTCGGTGGGAAGCCATGTTGCAACATGTTTGGCACAAAGTGGCATATCATGGAAGATGAATCTTGCTGAATATGATATACTAGATACAACAAATTTAAATAGAATGAGGGCAAAACTTTTTGATCTTCAGAATAATAAGATAGATATTGTTGCTCAGTCTATATGGGAAACAAATCCCTATATTTCATTCGAGAAGTTTTCAAAGGGAATCGATCCTTCAAATATTCAGAATTTTCTCTGTGGCAAGCAAAAGGTACATCTTGTTTTTGAAATTATTGATAATTTTGAAATGAAAATTGTCCTTCGAAAGAAGGCAAGGGAGTTGGGTATTCCTGTTATCAGTTTTGCAAGTTTGGGAGATAGTATTCTTTTGGATATCGAAAGGTATGACCTCGATCCACATTTAGAAATTTTTAATGGCAGAAGTCGCGAAGCTGTAAGACAAATCGAGTTATATCCAGATCTGAATGATCATCTTAAAAATAAGTATGCGGTTGAGCTTGTTGGAAAAGAGAACATACCAGCACGAGCTATTGAATCAGTCAAGGAGATTGGGCACACCCTCTCTGGGAGGCCGCAGCTCATGAGCACAGTAACAATAGCTGGCGGTATTGCAGCCTACTTGACGAGAAGGATTGCCCTAGGAGAACCCGTCAAGAGTGGAAGAACCCACGTAAAATTTTCTGATTGTTTTTTATAACATATGTATTCAACAGAGGAGGGGTTGAGGAGAACACTTTGCTCAGATACAAAAATTTATAAAAGTGTAATAAATGGTTATACCATTAATCATTTGGAGGCAGGTGAGGGCGAGCCACTCCTGCTCATACACGGAGCTAATTTTGGATGGGGAATATGGTATCCAAATATTGACTATTTCTCGAAATATTTTAAGGTATTTGCAATAGATCTTCCTGGAGCGGGGAGGTCCACAAAGATAGATTATAGAGATTTGGATTTGCAAAGGGATTTTATTGAGGTCGTAAGTGAATTTATAAAAAATAATATCCAAGGTACGTTGAATATTATTGGATGTTCAGCCGGCGGGTGGGTCGCTGCAAGAATTGCTTTATTATTTCCTGAAAAAATTAACAAACTTGTTTTTCTGAATACTTTTGGGTTTGCTGATTATTTTTCTTTGTCAGATTTGGTCATTGGAAATAGAATTTTCTCTAGAATAATTTCAAAAACAGTACTAAAACCAGTGCGTTCAAATAATAGAGTGGAGAAGTTTTTGAGAGGTATTTTTTTTGATAAAAATATCGAGTTGAGGAAGGAGTTCATTGATTATTTTTATGAGACAATGGAAACATCTCACAACCTTTTGTTTATTTCACGACTTTCACAACTCAGACAAAGGCTAGTTTTTCAGAATGAACTCAAATATATTCAGGCAAAGACACTTATTGTGTGGGGCACTGAAGATAAGATTATGCCTATACGGAAGAATGCCCAGTATTTTGGTTGTATACCAGACGTGCGCTTACATTTTTTTGAAAAAATAGGTCATATTCCTTCGATAGAAAGTAGTGAAAAATTTAATTCCTGTGTAATTTCTTTTCTAACAAACACACAATGATGACTGTATGGAGTTTAATATTTTTTCCTCACTAGAATTGGGTATACTGCTATTTGCAATAACGCTAAATACAATTTTGGCTTTTTTTGTTTTGCATAATAATGCAAAGAGTGCAACAAATAAGATATTT
>JBDROX010000011.1:0-21110 GCA_043809645.1 Candidatus Magasanikiibacteriota bacterium
TGATCATCTGCATCACAAGTGCTCCATTCATTGATCACATCCACTGGAACAGAACCCAGTTCTCCCCAAGAACCCCACTTTGATACAGTATATCCAGGAATAAATGTTCCTTGGTCGAGTGCTGGAGGCTCGGAAAGCGTATTTTGGATTGTATACACATCCTGAAGTCGCTCCCAGTCTCTGAAAAACTTGGTCTTTACATCACTACACGTCCCACTACTTTCATCAAGAGGTTTTCCCACCTCATCACGACAGTCGAAGTCAGTATCACACTCGAGTGTGTCTAAAAAAAGCTCTGGATTCGAATACAAACTCGCACCAGGATCTGAGGAAAGGCAATACTGATGGTCAGTCATGTTGGTATTGAACTCGAGTGATTCGAGCATATCAGAAAATACTTGAGACGTATCTGACTGCGCACCTTGATTGATACCGAAATAATAAATATTGTTATAAACTGGCGAACCAGAATTCACAACATCTGGTTTATTCATGGCATTGATATAGTAGTTGATTCCGTCGGTCACAGCATCGTACCCATCGATACTCACTGACTGCATACTTCCTGTACTTCCAAATCGCTCCTGGAACCACTCTAAAGATGACTGGCGACTAGGATTTGAAAATATCTGAAGCCCAATAAGATCTTCATTTTTATCATTAAAGAAGAATACTTTCTTGAGAAGGTCGGCCTCTGCACCTAGTGGTGTCTGCCCAACTCCTGAATCACCTGGTTCCTGGACTATCTCTGTAGCACCAATACATGATGTCTGTTCTCTCCAGCGGTCACTCGAGGCAAGACTACAAGTCTCATTAGCATCGCATTCGCTATCTGCATTACAAGCACGATAAGTTGATCCATATGAAGGAGCATACGGATAATTACCAATACCCATACAATACTTCGCTGTAGGGAAATCATAAAGTTCACATCCATTCGCCACAAGCTCTGAAAGACCAAGACTAAAATGGCAATCTTGAATATACTTCGCACTTGGCGGGCCTCCTTGGCCATATGGCATATTATACAAATATGGACAATCGGCATCTTCAATACAGGACTGTCCTGGATGGAATTCACACGTACCAGGAACCTGAATAACCAGAAATTCTTCATTCATACACAGAGAACTACACCCATCACCAGACACATGATCGCCATAATCACACTGCTCTCCAGGATCAATGAGTCCATTTCCACAGAGATTCTCTATGTCTGCATTCGCGTCATAGAGCGTTGTTGGTAGCAAAAGTGGATAGTCATCTGACAGGAACCCGGTCAGTCCAGCATCTGCACAATAACTCATGCGGAAATTATAGATAGTATCCTGATAATCACTCCATGCACCCACTGAAGTAAATCCAGGCCATGGATTCTCACAAAAGAGTGCAGTGAGATACGCAGTCCCAGCAAATGTCTTTCCTTGATGATTGTTAATTGGGTCAATGTCCTCAAAAACATATGCACTTGCAACAGCCACAGTCTCTCCTGGAACCTCTGTAGCACCAATTACAGTTTTTGCTGTTGAAATACTCGCGTCACCAGCCGGAATATCGAAAATTGGATCCTGCGATGGCCCCCATTTCCATGTCCAGTTATATCCTGGCAATGGAACAATCTTCTGACTGCCCTGTTCACTTTCTGCAATTGCAATAAATTCAGCTGTTTCAAATGGGACATTAAAAAGCTGACTTGCAGGGTCAACAACAATTTCTTTTATCTTACAAATTTTTCCTCCTGTCTCAAATACCCAGAGGTCATTCACAGAAGTATTATCAGCATTTTTGATACTTACCCCTTTTATGTCTGTAATTCCACCTACCCCACCTCGAAGTATAACACCATGAATTGTGTTTGGTTCAAGAAGATTATCAAGGAAAACATGAAGCTTACTATACTCTCCAAAAACCACATTTCCACTGCTGTCCTCAAGATTTGTTAATTCATATGTTGGGTTGTAGCCGCCCTGACACCAGACTGCAATATTGGAAAGACTGGTAGCAAATGATGTAGCATGAGCATCTATTCCAATGGCTCGAGCAAAAAACTGTTTTATCTTTGTCCAGACCTTTCTCCAAAATCCAGGATTATCCTCCACCTCTTCTGCCATGGCGATGAGAGAACCCTCTACAAAATCAGTCCCTTCTGTTGCGCCAATGCTCGAACAATCAAAAGTTGGATCAGTATGGCCAGTGACAATGATAATATTATTTTCGAGAGATTCTTCGCGAATCCTTTTATCAAAGACAACTTCAATAAGCGAGTTTCTACATATTGCTTCTGTACCACCTTTCCCGGCACCATCCAACGGATACTCAAGCACCCTCTGAGGCCTCTCCATACAACAGGAATTATCACCTACACCGAGTGTATTGCCCTGATTATTTGGACAGTTATTTGAAATGGTCGTTGGTGGTACACTCGTCTGCATTATTTCTGAAAATTCAATAAATCCACACTGCAGTGTATAGTCTGCTATTCCTGCAATCTGATTATCTTGAATAAGCTCTGTCTTAATGGTTGTCTGCTGTTTATCCTCATCTGTCTGAAACTCACCAATCGCAGTAACATACTGCACAGGCGCAGCACCAGCACTTGGATCTCCATCTGGACCTTCGCAGCTGTAGGAGCCCTTAAACTCACCAATACCATGCTGACCATCTCCACACACGGACGGCGCACTATATTCCACTGATGATCCAGCCCAGGTGCAATCTGCCGTACAACCTTCTTCATCTGTACTACACTGTTCGAATCCTGTTCCACAAAGGTCTTTTAATTTACAATTCACGGCGCAGACACTTCCAGGTGCTCCGATATCTTCTGTTACGAGATCAAACATGCCAGTTTCACATTCTTCTCCAATCTCTAATTCACTATTTCCACAAACACTAAATGCACCCTCGCATGCTGGATTCGTAGAATCTTGTTCACAAAAATGTGCAATTGGTGCAGTTCCTTCGTGGAGACACTGATCACTACATCCAACTCTCGATGAATTTGGCAATGCAAGTCCGTCACTGAGTGGGACTCCGAGGTCACAGGCTTCATTGAATTCTAAAATACCATTACCACATTCTCCTGCAGCTGTTTCTACCTCTGCCCCGAGGAGAAGACAGTCATCAGCACAAAAACTCTCTTTTCCAGATTCAGCAGGGTCGCACTGTTCACCTACGAGTGGTTCAACAACTCCATTTCCACATAGACCCTCGCCTGTTGTTCCTGCATTTGTATTTCCAATAAAGAGACAATCAGCTGAACACCAGACACCAGCAGTACCATCGATACCGACATCACAATCCTCCCCTGCGTCAACAACACCATTTCCACACAGACGAAGCTCCGTAATGTCTACTGTTGATGGAATATTGCTTCCTCCAGGAAGACAAGCGTCTGTACACTGCGACCTGATGCCATGAGAAAAATTAAAATTAGTGACTTCTGCAACGAGAGACTCACCAGTACTCCATGAATATGAATAATCATATGGGTTGAGCGGCTGCCCAAAAGAACTACACTCGTTTGGAGAGCTGTATGGTGTTGCAATATACTTGGTCTTCTCCCCCACTTCATAGGCTGTAAACGGATCTGGCTCAGGGATGACCTTGCTTGCCTCACATGGTGTTGGGTCGTCCTTTGTTTTGAAAAACCACTCTGTATAGGTGAGTCCTTTTCCCTGTATTTGTGGATTGAGCCTGCCAAGTGATTTTATATTTTCATCCAATACCACCTTATACCTTGTACCAGCCTTGAGATACTGTGGTGCAGGCGGTTGAATCTTTATTGAAAGCATATCAGATGTATCGATGTCATCTGGAGAGATATACATGACCTCCTCTGCAAGTGTACAATTTGGATCACCGAGCTTTTGGCATTCATAGAGATGAAAGCCGTCAACGTACGTTGATGTCGCCATATGTCGATTGAAGGTAGCCCAAATAGCAGCATTTCGACACGACTCATTACATTCTGGCTCTCTGTAAATAACGGCAGGGTCTGCAAGATCAATAAGAAGTTCACTTTTTCCAACAAACGTTTCTGATGCTCCTGTTTGATCGGAAATAAGGGCTTCTGCAGTAATATCAATCACTTCTGGTGCACTATGCGCAAGAGCAGTTCCTAGTGCACGTGAATCTGAATACAAACAATTATCTGTACACCCTGGTGGTTCTGACTGTGCAAGCTCCACCTCTGCCAACGTATCATTTGAAGAATTCCAAGTCCACCCCTTTCCGTCTACGCCAAGTGAAATACACGCCTGGTCTGCCTTCCCCCAGAGGAGATAATACAGTATAGATGTTGAGTATGGTGGACGATGAAGCAATCCAAGGATTGGTGTCTCATGCTCTGGAGGGTCAATACCAACACCAGTGAGTTTGCAAAGTCCTGTTCCAGTCTTGAATTCAAAACAGTATGCAGTCCCAGGACCACACTCTGCAGTTTTCTTTAGTGGTTGATTTCGAGTGATTTTCTGACCAAATTCTGCGAGCTCTTCGTATGACTGCACACCTTCACCAAGCTCTATGCGATACCATGTATTTGACTCGAGACTATTTTCAAAATCATTTCCTTCGTATACTTTCAGGATTCGATTTGAATAAGAAATATTGAAAGGAGAGACTGGTTGTTTATTCTCACAGTCTGGTTCATCCACAGTGCCACACGTATAAAGACGGACATTATTAGAGAAAGAGGTGCTATCCATGTTCATATTGAATCGTGCTCCAATCTCAGCATTGAGACAGACATTATCACCATCATCTCTCTGATCCCATGGTGTTGGTGACGGATAGTCAATTAGCGCACCTGGAACATCCCACTGTGACACATCACAATCTTCTATAACTTGTGGTACCTTTGGTATGAGCCCGCTCGTAAATCGCCAGACATATCCCGCTTCCCGGGTCTCGCCCTCACAGATGAAAAATGATGGAAGGAGAGTCCCTGCGTCAGCACCCGTCTCGCAACACTGATACCCGAGCGGAATTGAATCGTCCTGACGACAGTCTGCGACTGTATACATCACACTGTTACTATAGTCACCAGAGTCTGACTGAACCTTGATCTGCCCAGGGCCTGGCATCATGGAATACCCAGTCGTGTCTCTGACCGGGATTAATGTTCGAACCACCGTATCATTTGACGCCGTAATAACGTCTACACCCTGAAATGTATCGGTAAGAGAAGAAAGCCAAGTGCTAGGATTCTGGGGATCTGAACCTTTTGTTGTGAAATATACCTCTGGTCCAGCTGAAAAATTGACACCGCGAATGAAAAGACTACTTGCTCCTGGAGGCAATGGGGCAGGACCAGTTTTTGGATCAAGCTTACACACACTTGGAAGTGGTGATCCAGATTCAACCGTTATTATATCCTCTCCATTAGTACCAATACCAAATCCATTTTTGAGCAAAAGATTGTACTGGCCTGGAGAAACAGTTTCTGGAATCTCTGCAATAACTTGCGTATCGCTCCACGTGTCACCACAATAATCTGGAAAATCATTCACATTGAGACTTTCACAGGTTCCATCTAGGTCAACAATATTTCCATCAGCATCTTTCCCATCACATGTCTGTACGTGTTCGGCTGAGTCTGCAATATAGACAAAACCGCTTCCATCAAAACCAGATCCTAAAATAGAGATATAACTTTCTGGTCTTGTGACAGGTGGATCAATGGCAGAAATGACTGGAGCGCTCTCTGTCCCCGCTCCACTCATAACCGTGAATGGAACTCCATTACTTGGCTCGTTTCCACTCGTGACAACCACAGAGACCTCTCCTACACCAAGATTTGGAAGCTTCACACCTACCACAGAGTCACTCCAGGATTCTATCTCTCCGAGTGCAACACCTCCGAAAGAAACAGACCCATCTGATCCAAATCCTGTTCCAGCAGCAGAGAGCGACGTCTCTGGTGGAGCTGTCGTCGCGCCTACTGGAATCACAACTGTGTTTCCACCTTCTTCTGGTTCAATAATCACCTGCTCTGCAGTCACTACAGCACACAGACCTGGTCTTTCTATATCATTGTATTCAAAGAGACCGTCATTTGTTCCTGGCTTTGGCCCATAGTCATTCGTGGTTAGGTCTCCATAAATGATGTCTCCGTTTATGTTAAAAACATTTGTTTTATTATCAAAAATTCCATTATTACCAAGACTAACACCATTTTCATATACTCCACCAACGCCATCCTCTACAGCATTCTTTGCTACTGTTCCTGTGAACTCATTGAGGTGCCAATACCCCACAGGTTCTTGATCTGCCATAGTCATGAGATATGAGATAGCTGTTCCTTCTGCCACTTCCTGATACTGCTTCTCGATCTGAGCGGACGTAAGAACATGACCAAAGAGAGCGAATTCATCTATACCTCCCTCATATGAAAATTTCTCACCAAAAAATCTCTGACCAATTTGAAAACTGTCACCACCTCCAGCCGTGAGGACTACAGTAGTTTCAGACAACTGCTCTTCCCCGTTGAGAAAGAGTGTTAGTCTCTTTTCTGGAGCATCATAGGTGAGTGCGACATGGACAGGCTCTCCAAATGTAAAAGACCCACCAGAAAATGGCCATGGTGAGGTATCTTGATTTACTTGTGCTCTAATTTCATTATCCTGAAGGAATAGTGCCCAGCCTGTTGTTTCATCCAGACCGCCAGATGCAATAACCTGAACTTCACCTGTTGGAACAGGTACTATCCAGGCGCTCAAAGAAAAACTCTGAACTTCTCCTGGGTTGAAGGTTGGGCTACTTGGAAAACCGACAAAGTCATCCACACCATCGAGCTCAATGGCACCATCCAAAAGCTCAGCATCCTTCGATGCTGGATCAAGTGAATTCATCTGTGGCAAGACTCGGATACTTGTATAATCTCCTGGAGAAAAAACTCCTGGTACTTCTGCAATAATATAATTGTTATTCCATGATGTTGACCCTGGAATAGTACACTCGGGAATAGTTGCATTGACCCATTCTCCATCCTCATAAATCCCGTTCCCATTCTGATCCTCTGCGAAACTGACACTCCCTTTTGTGTCACCAAACCATGCGCCAATAATGGTAATCCAATTTCCAGCTGCACCGTCCATTGGATCAACATTTGTTATGATGGGGTACGCAGCACAAACATTATCAAGACTACAGGAAAGCTGTCCAGCACAGTCACTGTCACTCTCACATGGATCACCGATTCCACCCCCACACGATCCACCAGCATCAACGTCAGTCTCATCTCCATCCTGGATGCCATTACTGCAGTGTGCTGGAATAACTTTGAAAACAATACTTCTTGAAGCAACATTACTATCAATATCATGAGCCTCTACAGTCACTCGGTATTTTTTTCCATTTATAAATGAATTTGAAACAAGTGTCGTATGTTCAAATGGAAAAAGCGGTGTAGAACCATCCTCTATTGTCGGGGCATGATAGTACTCTTCTAGAAGAGACGTAACAACATAATCCCCATCTTCTTCCTCTACTTCTTCAATCAGAATTTTTACAAGCCCAACTCCACCAAAAGGAGCAGTGTCTGTCACATCATCAACCTCAGCAGAAATAGTAAACGTATCTCCAATATGTAAAAGCGGATTGACTTGTGCACTTCCATCAGTAAGAATCGAACCAATCACTGGAGCAACAATATCGTCAAACTCTTCGTCAACATTTGCATCAGTGTTCAACGGGTACGAGAGTCCACCAAATCCATAATCACCGATCAGGCTATCGCCTACCAAATCCTTCACATCTGGATTCACTGAAATAGTATATTTTGAAAGTGACAAACGTCCACCATCTATATCATAGACGGCCTCAACAAGCTTTCCTTTTCCTCCAGACACTGCAGAGACAGGAGAAAGAACAGTCCCAGCACCATCAGTAACTGTAACAACATTTTCGATAAGAGTTTCTGAATCTCCAGTTCCTATTGCCAAAGGATGACTAAAGAGTGCTCTGATGACCACATTATTCATCTTCGTAGTGTCAGTTCCAGGCGTACTCGGTGTAATACTCTTGAGATAGAAGGCAAGATCTTTACAGACAGAAAGGCTCGGTGTCTGCTCACAGAGCGTCTCACAGAGTGCTGGATTGTAATCTTCTGATGACATATCACAGACATTTGGACCAGTACCTCCATCCGTTGGCCCACCATCTCCACCACCTGTCAATGCTCGAAAAATAAACTGAACAATTGCAAATGCAGAAAGAATAATGACAAGACCAATAACGCCGTTAATCAGTATTTTCTTTGCACGAGTAATTTTTTCTTCACTTCCACCTGAAGTCATGTAGATGAAGCCACCATAGAGAACTATGAGGACTGCGAGGAGGCCCAGGAGCCCGAGAATAGCCCTAATGATCTCGACAACAAGGACTCGAATATCTGTTCCACCCTCGAGATTGATATTCTGGTCTACTGCATTTATTCCAAATTCATCCCCCTGTGCAAAGCTCACGTCTGTAACAAAAAGAAATCCAACAATAACCGCGCAAAAACCAAGGGCGAGAAGCCATATTTTTTTACGTTTCATTGAAAATCTATTCATAGAACATTACAATTGCGATGGACTAACGTCTCCCCGCTTCATAAAATCAAGACAATCAGTAACATCTGCACGTATTTTTTCATCATAAGACGCTGTAGTTATAATACATCCAGTATCTGTGCTTGAGACCGTGTTCACGCCAACGCAGTTTGTCCCAACAGATATTGGATATCCTAATTCATCATATTCCACGCTGCATTCTGGTGATATACCGATATTTCCAGTATCACTGTCAGGACCCCTCCCTGGATACAAGCAATTTTGATTGACGCCCATAATTCTTCCACCAACTGATGGAAAATAATAAAGGTCGAGATTATTTGGCCCAAATTCTCTATGTGGAATAATTGCTTTCGTTGTGTCTCCAGCTAGTGACTGAGAGAATACTGCATACCATATGTCGTCCATACCATTCACGTTTGCAGGATGTTCTGTCACACTAATATGCTCTGGCATAGAAGAGAGCTTCATGAGCTTGCTAAAGAAAATCTCTAGCGGAGCTTTTCCCTTCACAGACTGATTGTCAAGTCCAGGGTTTACTTTACTCACATATGGGGCAGCTCTATCAATTTTATTTTGAATAGAAAAATCCCACCAGTAATTATCTGGCGCTTTTTCATCATCTGAAATTTGTTTTTCAAGTCCAATCCCTGGCTTTGGTGGAACTGATGGCACGCCATCTGGGCCACCAATACCGTTGTCGAGTGCATTCCCAGCAATGTCCATAACACCACTGAATAACACCGACAGGAACGGTGTTTCACTCGTCTCATCCTCCAGGTCTGCAGCTCTAGCTAGGACACTATATGGATTGGTGCACGAAGTGTCTGTGGCAGGACAGTCTATTGGAAGACAGTACATGATGTCGCCACAACTATTCTGACCACACGGCTGATCAGAAACGAATTCAACACTCTTGTATCCATTTGTAATTTTCCACTCTCCTGAAACAGTGGCACTTCCAAAAATCATATTGGTAAATGTCCCATCTGAGCTGAGAAGCCCCTGGACTGCAGTAGGATCCATTGCTTCATTGAAATGAATCTGCACGATACTGTTTCTCGGAGCCACACCGCCATTTCGTGGATATACCGATATCACGTGCGGTGGGATAAAATCAAATGTTGTTCCAGCCTGGAACTCCCACTCATAGTGACCAGATATTTGATTATCAAAAGCACCAGTCTTTCCATCACCGAGAAGAATTGGATCTTTGAGATCTACTGTGTACCACATCTGCTCTATACTACTTCCAATTGGTTCAAATGGTCTGAAAACAAAGATCTCAGTGTTCCCTTCTGCATCATACAAAGCCATTGCTGCAGCACCTACGAAGGTTTTCTGACCCTCTGCCTGGGAAGATGGGAATATCTCTACTGCACTTGTAAGAAGATGATCGCAGTGTGCTTCTACATTCAAGGATTCACCGTCCGGGGTCACACAGTCCCCAACTTTGCCATTTCCATTTGTATCTTCAATAAGACTACTCGCTGTAATTGGCTGAGAAAATGTTACAATAATTTTGGTATTTCTTGGGACGTCGAGTTGATCTCGGAATGGAAAATGATCTCGGATGATTCGACCAAGCGAACCACTGCCTGCAAACGACTGAAAAGTAGGGCCAGACACAGACACATCTCCTGGAGTACCCAAACCACGATTCCCCAGAGCATTCATGATGAACTGAACAATTGCAAACGACGTAAAGATTATTGCAAGACCAATAGTTGCGTTGACAAGAATTTTCTTTCCTCGCGTTATCTTATCCTCCTGACCACCAGAAGTCATGATGGTGTAACCACCATAAAGCATGATAATGACTGTCAAGAGACCGAGAAGACCGAGGACTGCCCTAATAATCTGAGCGACAATGATGCGGATATCTTGTCCACCCTCTAGATTGATCACTTCATCTACAGGATCTATGCCAAATGTATCCTCTGGTTGAGCATGTACAGAATCAGCAAAAAAGAAAATTCCTAACAAACAAACAAAAATAGAACATACCGCAAAAAAAGCGATTGCATGCTGTTGTCCACTTTTATCTTGCCTCCGGGTGGCCATGTATTTTTTTGTAAAAAAAGTAATCTTAACACGTACCCAAAACATCATGGGAATTGAAGAAAAAAAACCTTCAAGAGGATACGCATAGTATAGCAAAAAATAATATCCCTAACAACAAAAAGACCAAAACATATCCCCAATAAAAAAAACAGACACAAGAGCCTGTTTTTTTTATTTAAGATTGAAGCACCTTCATAACCATTTCTTTTACTCTGTTTCCGTCTGCTTTCCCTTTGACATCAGCCATGACAACACCAATTGCCTTTCCCATATCTGTCGGACTACTTGCTCCAATTTTTTTCAGAACTTCCATGACAACACTCTCGAGCCCCTCATCAGAGAGTTGCTCCGGGAGATACACTTTTAAAATTTTGAGTTCAGCCTGATTCTTTTCGGCTAGATCTTCTCTTCCTCCTGCTTCGAATTCCTTGATTGCCTCACTAAGTTGTCTTGACTGACGAGCGATGATAGTCAAAATATCCTCGTCAGTGAGTTCCTCTTGTGCTCCAATCTCCTCATTCTTGATCTCTGACCAGAGCATACGAAGAGTTGAAAGCCGATCCGCGTCTCTTGCTTTCATCGCCTCTGTGCGATCTTGTTCTATCTGCTGCTTGAGTGACATATAAAAAATATTAGCAAAAAAGAGGCATGAAAAGCCTCTTTTTTCTTTATCTTTGGTCTCTACCAAATGTGTCTTCCTCTGGAAGTCTGCCAATCTTCTGAAGATATGCAGTCTTTGACATCTTTGCAGATTTCGTCACAGCCAATTTTCTCGTGACGTTTTTACTCTTCTTAGGCATGAAAAACTGAATTTTTCTTGCCTGAAGGAGCTTTCCAGACATCTTCCATTGTCTCTTGACACGGCGCATGAACCCTTCGAAGGATTCACCTTTTTTTCTTTTAATTTCTGACATGTATTTCACCTCCTGGGTGATATTAGTTTTTAGCATCCCCACTCTATCAAGGAAACAGACTTCTGTCAATAGATCCTACTTAATAATCTTTCCAAGCTCTTTTTTGAGCTTTCTCTGATCAATAATTTCTTGAATTCCAGAATCCATATCTCGAATGATGAGTGTGCCATCTTGGACCTCTTTTTGTCCCAGAATAATTGAATGGGTAACGTGCGCAGCATTTGCCATTTCTAATTGCCCTTTCAATGATCCTTTTCCAAGTGCGTGATAAAGATAAATACCTTCCTTTCTAAGCTCTTCTATGAGCGCGAGAGCTCGTTGTTTACCCTGGGTACCAAGCTGTGCAAAAAATATATTTACTTTATCAGTATCCACTATATCCTCTTCTGAGGTGTTCTTGCGTAGGATGGCCAAAACACGCTCTAAACCAATAGAGAAACCACAGCCAGCTGTCGGAGGCCCGCCTATGTGTTCTGCAAGGAGGTCATATCGACCGCCACCACCAAGAGCACTCTGAGAACCACCTTCTTCCTCTGACTTGAACAATTCGAAAACCGTATCTGTATAATAGTCGAGTCCTCGAACCAGGGTTGAGTCGAGCACGTATGGAATGTCAAGTTCATCGAGGAATTCGAGAACTCGCATGAAGTATTCCTTGGATTCTTCTTTTAGCCAGTCGATAATTTGTGGAGCTTCTTCTTTTACTGGTTGGCATTGTTCTTTTTTACAATCAAGTGTTCTGAGTGGATTTTTGTTTATTTTTTTCTTACAATCATCACAAAGGTATACTCTTTTTGAGCGAAGATATGCAACCAGCTCAATAATATAGTTCTGACGCTCATCTACTGATCCAATACTGTTCACATGGACATGTGTATCTATGCCGAGATCTTTGAGAAAATTGTATGCAACAGAAATAAGCTCAGCATCAATGACTGATTCACGTTTCCCAAGTGTCTCACAGCCGAACTGGTGAAATTGTCTAAATCTTCCTGCCTGTGGTCTGTCATGTCGGAACATTGATCCATAATACCAAACCTTTACCGGCTGCGGGAGTGCCTGCATGCCATGGGTAATATAACTCCTGACAACAGATGCAGTATTTTCTGGTCTCAAGGCAACTCGAGAGCCATCCTTGTCCTCGAACACATACATTTCCTTTGAAACAACATCAGTTCCAATCCCAATCGATCGTACAAAAAGACTTGCACTCTCGAGAATTGGTGTTTCAATGTACTTAAAATTGTATGCATTTCCTAGTGATGATGCAGCCTCTCTCATGTTCTTCCAAAAAAACTCATCTTTCGGAAGAACATCCTTCATTCCTCGGAGAATCTGTGGGGTTACACTATTTTTTTTCTTTGATTTACTCTCTGTCACTGGTAATTTGGGCTTTGTAGGGGACGTACCCACTGGCTTTTTCTTTGCAGGAGCCTCTCTTGTTACATTTTTTGCATTCTTTTTCTTTGCAGTAGTTTTTTTTGCGGTCTTTTTTTTCGGTGGCATACAATTGCTATTAAAAATTTAACTCTGGAACACTGAAGAGGCCAAATTTTCCTATAGGCCATCCTCTGAAGAATACTTTGCCAATAATTGTGTCTCTATCTACCGGACCAAATCGACGAGAGTCATAACTTGAGTCTCGATTGTCTCCAAGGAGGAAGTATTGATCTGGACCAAGGGTATACATAACTGACCCAGCTGTATTCTCTGTGAGATATGTTTCATCGAGGACGATACCTTGTGGGTGATCCAAATTGTAAATGACGATTTTATTGTCAGAAAGATTGACTCGCTCTCCAGGCACAGCAATAACACGCTTCAAGAGATAATCACCATCAAAACTTGAAGACTTGAATACAACCACCTCTCCCCTCTCTGGTTCTCTAAATCTGTAGGTAAGTTCATCAACAATCAAATACTCATGCTCATAAAATGCAGGCTCCATTGATTGTCCTTTGACATAGAATGGCTTGAAGAGAATATAGCGAACAAGCCCAATAGTGATACCAGCCAAGATAACGATCTTAATTATTTCTAAAAAAAAGATGCCAGACTTTGCAAGAAATGACTTCTCGGCAGAGCTAATGATTTCTTCGCCTGTCCCAGTGGAAGACTCCTGATTTTGATTTTCTTGTTCTTCCATATGTTATGAAAAAAAGTGTGGGCGATCGAGGAGTTGAACCTCGGACCTCAACATTATCAGTGTTGCGCTCTAACCAACTGAGCTAATCGCCCTTGAAGTGTAGTGACGAACAAAGCACATTTTGTGTTTCTTCTTTCAATTCAAGCTGGATAAAGCCACGTAAAGATGGCTGCGCCATCACGTGGCACGTGGGTTCAAGAGGAGTTGAACCGGTGACCTCTACAATGTCAATGTAGCGCTCTAACCTCAGTCAGAGACTAAGCCGCCTGTGGCTGAAACTGAGTCAGTGTCACACGTGGGCGATACTGGAATTGAACCAGTGACCTCTACAATGTCAATGTAGCGCTCTAACCAACTGAGCTAACCGCCCTTCAAAGCAAATTATTTTAGGGAAATTTTCCTATTCTGCGGCCAGTACTATACATGATCCGAAAACAAAAGTCAAGAAAAAATCCGGCTCTATGTCCGGATTTTTTCTTGAATTGAATATCACTTAGATATTAAGTCCATCCACTGCACTTGTGTCAACATCATCGGTCATCATTGCACTTGGAGCTGAACTACTGTGAGTTGAGCTATGAGATGGACCACGCCCACCTTCTGGTTCGTTAATCTTGAGATTAACACGTGCATTGTTCTTTGCACCAACGATCTTGAGAAGTGTGCGCAATGAACGAGCAGTCTGGCCCTGTCGACCAATCACGTATCCCATATCACTTGGATCTACATCCAATGTGATGAGAACACCACGTTCATCTACAGTTCTTTCTACCTTGACAGCGTCAGGATTGTTGACAATTGCCTTGACCACGAACAATACAAAGTCTTGATCACTTTCCATATCGATCTATATTTCTAATCTTCATAAAATCGAACTGTCGACTCGCTCCCGATCTCTCGGGACCAGTTCAGGATAATCATACTGTAACATATGAAAATAGAAGTTGTCAATATGAATAAAAAGAATAAACAATACAAGTATTACAATACAAAAAAATCCGCATTTATAGCGGATTTTTGACGTAGAACTATCTTTATTCGTCTTTTTTTTCTTCCTTAGGTTTTTCCTCAGGAATCTCTTCCTTTACTTCCTCAGCAATTTTTACTTCCTCTACAGGAGCTACTTCTCCGACCGAATCGGATCCGCCTTGGGCGGATTTCTCTTCTACAACCTTAGCTTTCTCAGCAGTGTCTTTTTTGGCCTCTGTTTTTGCCTTATTATTCTCATCCATTTTTGCCTGTCGCTTGTTGCTAATAGCCACTGATTTCTGTTTCTTTCCTTCAATAACTCCCTCTGAGATGAGAAGGTTATTCATTGTCTCGGATGGCTGGGCACCCTGAGAAATCCAATACTTGATGCGATCTGCATTCAATTTGATGATCTTTGGCTGTTCCTGTGGTCCATATTGGCCAAGGATTTCTAGACTTCCAGCCTGGGTATCTTTTGTCTTTTCAGACACAATCACACGATATACTGGTCGCTTTTTCTTTCCTAGACGTTGGAGACGGATAACTAACATAATTGCAATAATTCGCTATGTATATATAAAAAAGTTTTCATTGGAGAGCAAATCTTGTGACGGATTTGATGTGGAGATTATAATAGATCAAGGTAATTTTGTCAAGTATATGCCATTTCAATCTGTAGGCTGCACTACTTCTTTGAGTTATAATTACTCTACACTAGCGGATTCAAAATATCGTTATAATTACACATTATCTCTTAATATACCATTTTTGTTGTTAGATAGAACGCAGGCTTGCTATCTTTGGAATAGTTGGTAATTAGCATTTGGAATGTGTTTGGGTCATCTCCTTTAATTACTTACCCATCATAGTAAGCATATTGACTATTTTTTATTTTTTTGTTAGCACCAATACATCCTGATCAATCATTTCACCTTTTTGATTCTCTTGCGGAACAAAATCCTTCCAATCTCCTAGAAAAATATCAAAACCGAAAGATTCAGCAAGTTGTTTTATTTTCTCTGCTGAATGATAATATTTTAGCGTTTCAGCACCTTCAAGATAGCCAGCCGTTGGATCACCTGATACTTTGAAAAACTTGACCGTAAAATTATCGCCATCTTTTAATGTACGAGTTTCGTTATCCGGGAATTGTTCGCCGTTATATAAAAAACGTGCATTGGTCGAATGACTTTTTAATTCCGGACTCGTACTTCCAATCGTGGCGATAAGTTTGCCACCTTGCGCCAATTTTTCAGAGAGAAGTTTGAATAATTCATCTAAGCTTTCGATATGGTCAATAGTGTACTTCATGATAGCAAGGTCAAGTTTTTTATTTTTGATGTTACGCAGATATTCCAATATTTCACTCTTTATGAAGGTGATGACATTCTTTCGGTTTTGATATTTTTCATTCGAAATGTATTTTTTCGCCAGTTCGAGCATAAGTGGCGCAACATCAACCCAATCCATATGTCCGCCCTCGTTATCTAATTTGCTGAAAAATTCATCATATCTATCAGGATGTGCACCACCACCTAATTCAGCAGAAAAAATTGGAGCTTTTATATCAGCAGACTCTTGAAGTAATATAGCGTCGACAATTTGAGCAACTTTGAAATTCTTTTCGTTCTGCTCCAGTTCAGCAAATTTTTCAGCGATTTCTGGCGAAAAATACATTTCGAGTCCTTTATGATTATTGGAAGGATTTTGTGGTTTCATTTCTGGATTCATAAAAAAATAAAAGAATATTCGAAATTAATAAAGAAAAAGTGTTCGCTATTTCCGATAACATATGTGTATATCTGAAGTTCAATTGAAGTAATCTGCTATAATTGTGTGGATGCACTAGCAGATTACGAAAACTAAATTTGGAGCGTGTTTTTTGTCCAAAGGTGAATTATGATTGTATTTTCTTATATTCATTTCGACAACCATTGCCTCATGTCTGTCGTATAGCGCTTTTAATTTTCCTATCCATCTTTTAGTTTCGGGATGTTGGGAGTAACCTCCTTTGCCTACGTGCTTAGTCAGGATGTTCCAAAGTCCATGAAGCACCCCATGCCCTGCGAGCAAATGTTTTCTGCACAAATATTTTGGTTGTATGTCCCATATGCGCATGACTTATTTATTTAAAATGGTTATGGTCAATTGTAAAACGGCTGCAAACGAAACCCAAAGTAAATAAGGAATTTGAATATAAGTAATCCATTGAGCGTGTGGAAAAATTACTATCATAGCCCAAATAAGTGTGCCCAGAACAAGCAATATATCAATAACTGCTAAAATATTATTTTTTAGACCAAACTGCAAAGGAGTAAAAGAAAAATTAAATATCAAATTGAGTATAAAGGGAAGTAAAATTAAAAAAGGTATTTGTTTTTTTACAAACATCCAAAAAACATTTCCAAACGATATCGCGATCAAGATATATAAAAATGTCCACACCGGACCGAAGAGCCACGAAGGAGGTGACCATGGGGGTTTAACAAGTTGTGAGTACCAACTCTTTGTGTCCATATTATTTTTAATTATTATTGCTTTAATCCAGTACAGCGCCAGTTTATTTCTGCTGTTTTTGTTTCTTCGCTCACCACACAGGCAGGGTTGCAACCTTCTTGGGTTGTAATTAGATTGGCATCAAACCACCATGTCTTGCTATTCTCGTTATAAGTCCCTCCTGATGCCAGAGCGCCACCTCCATTGATACATGAATTCAGAGCTATAGATCTAGCCTCATCTTCTGAAATTATCGCTGGCGTCTGGCTATAGTCGGCGCGATTAATAACATAATTGATCACAAAGCTCTGTAAGGCGCGCTCGAAGTCGTCGGTATCACTCGATCCTCGCTCGTATGGGTAGTGCGAGAGCATAAAGACACGACCATCTGTCGCTTCAAACACATAGTGAAGCACTTCTCCACCAGCGCCTGCGGCCTTCGTCACTACACGGATCGCATCTTCTGTGCCAATGTGCACATCGTCTCGCGAGATTAAAAACTCACTCCCTTCAGTCCAGAGGTTTTGTGTAAACATTTCATCTAGGCTGATCTCATACACTGTCACCTGAAAGTATGGCCCGAGTGCAAAACCTTCGGTGTTTTGCGGAATTTCTAAGTTTGCGTCATGGGCAAAAAAAACGCTGGGGCCATTTTCATACGGATACCAGCCATCGGGAGACCAGATAGAAAAATCGTCGTGTATATAGGAGTTTTGCTCGATGTCGCCTTCGTATAGCTTTTCAAGAAGTGTAGATATGTCTGTTTCAGTCCCTACCTCTACACCGGCTCTGTGTGAAAAATTTTGAAGTAATGTTCTGTAACCCTCATCGGATATGGTTTCTTCGGCAGAGGTAACTGGGTTACCTACGGTTCTTTCATATTTCAATTCTCCGTCTTCTATCTTGTAAATACCTTCTAGTGTTTTGGCGCCGTCAAAATCGGATTCTTCAAAACCCGGGAATGCCTCAAGATATATAAGTGCATTGAAGCCCTCTATCGGCTGACTAACACGTTCAACGCCTGTACGAGTAAGTTCTTTTCTAAAGATTCCGCTATAATCGCTTGGTGAGCTGTCCATATAGACAAAGCCTGCAATGGCTGCAAGTATTAGGATAATACTTGCTATTGCCGTCTTCATATTACCTCGATCGACAAAGATCGTTACCAGAGAAAAAAGGATGGCAAAACTTGCTGGCACTGTCCAAATATTAAAAATTGGATATGCTAAAAATAATGCCGAATCTCCGAAAGAAAGGCCGGCACCAATGAGAGCCCCAAGAAATGCAATAAGGAAGTATATCCAGGTTGAAAATCTTTTTTTCATGAGGCCAGCCAATAGTCCGATGATTATTCCACTGGAGATAATAATGAGGATGAACATATTTTTTTTGTATTATTGAGATAATTATATCTTTATTATAAATTAACTCGTTTTCGGAGAAAAGCAGAGGAAACTCCTTGTTTCCCCTTTAATAAAAAATAAATCAAATTTCCTTCATTGTTAGGTGTATTATACTTTGGAATTGCTACAAAAATAAAAAAAATATTTCGCCTAACGTTAGTGGTATACGAAGTTTTGCGGAGTGAAATATGGGTCGAGCGACGGCAGGAGCGAGCCAGATATACGCTGTTGTCCGACCCGAGCGGAACGCCGTAGAGAGAGAATAACATGACAAGCCCGTAGCTAAAGCGTAGGGCGTAGCGTACATTTTTATCTTTTTGGAGATTTCCTGCGTAACTTTTCTTATTCAATGCAAAACAAAATTTTTCAGTTAATAATCGTTAGCGTAAAGTCCATCCGCCGTCAACTACCAATACTTGACCGGTGATATAATCTGCTTTTTTTGAAGCTAAAAAGACCACGGCCTGCGCAATATCATCAGGTTTACCCATGCGCTTCCAAGGAATAAGGGCTAAAGTCCCTTTTTTTATATCCTCGGTCATCGTGTTTGTTGCTCCCGGTGTTTCAATAGCGCCTGGCGCGACTGCGTTTACATTTATTTTTTTACTAGCAAGTTCTAATGCAAGCGCCTTAATCATAGCATTTATTCCACCTTTAGAAGCGCAATAATGTACCAATCCCTCAAATCCAACTAATGAAGCAACGGATGAAATATTAATTATTTTTCCGCCAGCCTTCATCTCTTTAACTGCGGCTTGGGAGCATAAAAATACACTTTTTAAATTTATATCGAGTACTTTATCCCAGTCTGCTTCTTTCATATCTACAAAAGGTACAAACGGAAAAATTCCTGCATTATTAACGAAGATATCCAGCTTTCCGAATTTTTTCACGGCCTGATTAACTAAATTATCGACCTCATTTTTTTTTGATACATCACAGGCTATTGCCATTGCTTTTGCGCCAAGTTTTTTCAGCTTATTAACTGCTTTTTTGCAACTCGCTAGTTCAATGTCGCTTACAACGACATTACAGCCCTCTTTGGCGAGTGCTAAAGCAATACCAAGACCAATCCCTTGTTTTGAGCCAGTTATAATGGCCACCTTGTTTTTTAATTGCATATTTTTTCTTTTTTTATTAATTATTGTTAATATACCTTATAAAACATTCTATTAAAATAGCGAAGTGAAAATCTCCAAAAAGATAAAAAAATATGTCATACAACGTTTGTGTATATCTGAAGTTTTCATCCCTATTCTAGCAGAACAAACTTCAATTATCAGACGAAAGCTTTTTAATAAAACTCCACCCAAACCCTCATAAAATTAAGGGATGAAAATTTGGGCGGAGAAAAATTGACGCTCCATATGGATTTAATTAAATTTGTCTTCTGACGTTTCGGGAGTACTAGGACTCATATCAATGTTTCTCATAACTTTTTTACTAATTTAATAAAATTACGTTAAATTATATCACAAACTATGTTCGACCTGAAATAAATTGCCAAAAAAATCTTAAAATAATAAAGAAATTTCTGGCTATTTCAGCTAACGTTCCAGAATATGCGATGTTTGCCAGCGGTATAATATGCCCGAAGGGCGACCGCTGGCAAATATGGGTGTAGCGACCAACGGGAGCGAAACCGCATATTCTGTGTTAGACGCTGTTTTAATCACGGTCAAATTCAGTACCAACTTTCAAATTTTCTCTTGTATCAGTCGGCAAGTCTGCTTCTGCTATTTCAATAAAATTGGGAAGAAAAGCCTCTATTACACCAATGTTTCTTATTATTTCATCAACATTAGCTGGCCGCTCCCAATTTGGATGTTCGGATCGTAATTGTTTGCACATAAATTGGCAGGCTTTTTTGATATAGCTTTTTGGATATGGTAATTGCGAAACTGGTTTATACATGCACTTAGCATATTTTCCTGGATTTGCCATGACTCCGCCATAATCCTGCACAATTTTTTCTGCAAACTTGTCATGCAACGGATCTTTTGGGTCAAAAGATTCAGGAAAATATGCGTCTTCACCGCTTCTGACTTCTCTGTCAAATTGAGAGTGGCCAGCGAGCATTCCAAAACCTTGCGACATTATTTCACCTTCCTTTTTTAGAAAATCAATCCATAGCAATTTCAAATTGATTTTCTGCTTTTCTTCCCAATTTTTTGAAAATTCAGCTTCTTGAAGATCATTTTTCAACTTCCGTTGAATTTTGGAAAGAGAAAATTTTTTCTTAAAGCTTTCAAACATATAGATATATTAGTGATTAAAATGGCGTCTAACGTTAGGGATATACGAAGTTTTTCTGGAACGAAGTGGAAGAAAAATTTGGGTGAAGCCCGAGCCGAGGGTTGAACCGTATATCCCTTGTTACACGCCCCGACGACTGAAAGGAGGAGAGCGCAGCGTGGTCGAGCGATAGCGAGAAGTTCAAAAAATATTTTTCGTTCTTACTCATTATGATAGGCTTTTCTTAATTCTTATAAATTTGATTTTTTCCGTTTTGAAAAATGAAAGAGGGGTTAGGGGTGAATTTCATTTTTTAAAACTCCTTATT
>JBDROX010000012.1:0-8660 GCA_043809645.1 Candidatus Magasanikiibacteriota bacterium
TTTACTAAAAAAATTATCTTTTTCGGATAACAAGAAAACCGGTGATAAACACACCAATAATAAATCCGACGAATGCATTTACAAGTACGTTTGGCCTCACAGGCCATGGCGTGACGATTGGATTGTTCACCACAGAGAGACTTACATCTCCACCAACATACTGCCAGCCTTTCTCTACCAGAGTAGATGCGGCAGCACCAGCGAGAAGTCGCGCTTGATTTGGATCGGCGTGATATGCACTAACATTCAGAACACCCGTCCCGAAGACAACAGAGCCGCGCACTGACTTGTTCCACTTTTTTCTCTTGTCTCTCTCAGATAATCCATCGAAGTATTTCCAATCTATATTATACCCAGGCTCTTCTTTTACTTTCTCGTAAAAATCACTCGTTTTCATGACCTGTGCGATATTTTCTCCCACACGCTCTGCTGATTTCACAACAGTATATGGGTCTACTCCATACCGCGACCTGGAGATGATGAGGAGCTGTGCGTCTGCCCGATATTCCAATGGGAACAGCACTGTGAGAAGGGATGCAACCAGTGCGAGGATAATGCCGACGAGAAAAATCACTTTTGACCTTCTCTGAAGAAGCTTCACTGGAGATTGATAGAACATAGAGTTCCTAATTATTTTGAAAAAGATGAAAATACATATCAATAATATGCTAAACAGGAGATTCTAGCATATTTTAGCTGTTTTGTCAACACCTCCTATCGAAGAAGAATATCCTCCTTGGACGTAAGTATATCAATTTTTTGCCCATTTCGCAAAACACTAAGCGAAAGGTTGTCCCCAGATGAAAGAATATATTCAAAAAGTACCTTCCCATTCACTGGAAGACCCTCTATATGTGTAATAAGATCCCCCACGCCAATAGTATTCTCTGATGGTCGCTTCGGAGACTTGCTTACATAAAAACCAATAATATCAATCCACCCATCAGCACCTGTCGTGCCATCAACGAGATACCCCTGAAGGTTGAGACCTCTGTATACTATTCTCGAAGACTCAAATACCGATCTATATTGATTCTCAACAAAAAAAGAAGGAATAAGCACCTCATCATCTGAAGCAAAACCAACAAATGATCCATCAGACTGAATGAGAATACTACCCTCTGTCACATTTGGAAGTTCATAAGAAAACTGTGGCTCCCAAATAGCATGCTCTCCGCTCTCTTTATTCTTGTTTAGGTGGCCGAGTGCCGACGGACTCCAATCATCTGAGAAAATTGACCAAAGGAATGTGCCTTCTTTGGTAGCGTCACGAGTTGCAAACGTTGCAGAAACAAACCCATCACCACCTGCCTTCACATACAAAAGATTTGTAAGTGGATCAAATACCACTTCTGTTGCATCGAAAACGTTCCCCTTGTGATCAACAATTTCTAATACATGGTTGAGACCAATCGAATACTCCGGGTAATGAAACACAAGCCAGCCATCTGACGTCAAAAATACTCCTGGCCCAAGATATCCCTCTGGTGTATAGAAGCCTTTTGCATTTTTTTCTCGAGAGTCATATATGTTCACAATCTGTTTCCCTAGCTGCTGAACAAAAAGTTGGTCGACCTCATGGTCTTCTTGGGATTTTCTCGACATGTCAACAGAATACACAACAGTATTTGGAGAATATACTGGAACGATCCATGCAACACTCACGAGAGTGGCAGTGATTCCAGCCAGAAATCCAATAATAGCACATGCAATGAACCAGATAATAAAATCTCCCCGCCTACGATAGCCGGCAGAATGAATTTTTCTTGGGAGGTGTGGCGGTTTCATTATCATATCCATCGAAAAACAAACAGGAAAAAAATGAAAAACAAACAGGCATTCGCTATAAGGAATATTCGCTGCTTCTTCCAGAGGATCCCTTGCTTCGTAAAGTGAAAACGCAATAGAAGCTGGAGCACATACCAAATCCATGTACTCACAAGACCAGACACTGCATATCCGAACGGTAGGAGCGCGATAACCCAGACAATTTCACTCATGAGGAGCCCAATAAAAAGCATCCAGAGTAAGAATAATCTGAGTGATATATCAAAATACATCTGCCATACCATCCCAGAAATCCAGCCGAACAAAGCCGCACTCAGGAGAACTACAAGCCAAAATGGCAAAAATGTGAAAAAGAGCATGAATGCAAAGAGTGTGGTCTGAAGTGCATAGGCATCGAACACCCAGAGCATCATTATCATTCTTCGAAAAGGTTTTTTTTCATATATCTCTCCTGACATTGCTATTCCCTGCCAACGGAAAAGGAATCCAATAACAATACCGCTGAGCATGCTCAAGAGTACAAGGGCAATTTTCCATTCCAATAAGCTTATGAGTGCAGTGAATGCTACTGCTGTTGCCACAACACTCAGTAGTCCATACCACCCCCCCATTCCGACTCTGACAACAATCCAATACAGAAATAGGAGACCAATAAGAAGCACCCCGAGAAAAACAGCCATCCAAATCTTATTCTGAACAAAAGAAAAGCCAAATAAGCAGAGACTACAAAGGAGTCCTGCACCAATGGCAATGATGCGGATCTGTCGATGCGCTGCATTCATAGCAAATAACATTGACTCTTAGTTCTGGACAGCCTAGCATAATATGGACATTCTTTCAAGCCACTCAACTACTCAGCCCGCAGTGCCTCCAGAAGCCCCAGAACTCCTGACACTAGACTCTCTCCCTGACTAACCTTGCCAAGGTTCTGAATTGATAGAAATGTATCGAGATGAGCGTCTTTCTTTGTCTCAGGAACTCGTATGGAAAAGAATATGTCCTCTACAGAGGATACAACATCCGCTGGAGCTACCTCACCAGTATCTATATTCTGGATAAGATTTGCCAGAGCCTCAGTGTAATCCTGCCGGACAGAGAGTGGTGTAGTGATCTCAATAGTTGGGACGAATGGTGAAACACCCTCCCCTTCTATGAATTTAGAAGATTCTGTTCGAATATACCCTTTCTGGTACGCAATGAGACCAAAAATAACAGAACCGATCGCAGAGATGAAGATGAAGAGGACTACAAGACCAAAGAGTGTGAGTGGCCAGTCGATTGTTTCTTTTTTTCGCCAAAACATAGGGAAATATTGATAATTATCTCTAAAGAGTATACACTATTCTCAGATAGAAGACAAAAGCATATGCCAACACTTGCGAAGAATAAAAAAGCCAGATTTGACTATGAAATCCTCGACACCCTTGAGGCAGGTTTAGTACTGTCCGGACAGGAGGTAAAATCAATCAGAAATGGAGGTGCGAAGTTGACTGGAGGCTTTATTACATTCCACAAAGAAAAGCCAGTTCTCACAAATGCCCACATTTCGAAATACAAACATGCTGGATCTCTAGAAAACTATGACCCGTCGCAGCCTAGAATTGTTCTTCTCAAAGATAAAGAAATACGTTATTTACGCGGAAAATTAGAGGAAAAGGGCTTGACAATTGTTCCACTTTCCCTCTATACTAAGGGTCGAAGAATAAAGCTCGGAATCGGAATAGCCAAAGGGAAAAAAAAATACGACAAAAGGCGTACTATAAAAGACAAGGAGTTAAAGCGAAAGCTTGGAAGAGTGCTCAAAGAACAGATGTAAAAATGATAACAATTATCAATTTACAAATTTTCAATTTTCTGGATTTATTTGAAAATTGAAAATTTGAAATTGAAAATTTCAACATGGGGATGACAGGCTTCGATAGATGGAAATTGTTATCATTCATATGCATGTCGAGGGTGCTCTGTCCCTCGTAACCACAGCAGAGCAACGACTAAGTGTAAACTTTGTCAGCCGAATGAAAACAGCATTTGCAAATACTTTTGCAATGCCATCATTCGCACCCGTTCTCGCTTAATTGCGAGAGCCATCGCTCCTGTGATACTCAATAGCAAATCAGCGGTGCCAACTTATTGAGCGTAGGATATCTTCTTCGCCTGTGGCAGATATCTGAAAGCAATTCAGGCTTAGCCTACTATGCTTTTGCTGCTTTTTTAGTAATAGGTAAAACAACAAAACAGCTACACATGTAGACTATGGGGGTAGCCCAGCTAGACCCGGGTTCAATTCCCGGCATCTCCACCCTTCGACTCATTTTTTGCTATCGCAAAATCCTCGCTCAGGGTGTTCCACCTTTGGCTTCCACGCTTTGATTATTATAAGAGTATGTCGAAGGCACTGAGTGAAACAAGCGAGGTACGAGCGCGTGCAGCCGAAGTGCACAACACACACATATGCCCTACTTCACCTACTTGGCACGTTGCAATGATAAAAGTTTGTATATAGGATCATGCAAAAATCTAGAAAAGAGAGAGAAAAGGCATAATAAAGGAGAAGGCGCAAACTACACAAAAGTTAGAAGACCTATACAAATTGTTTATTCAGAAGAATATACGACACCTGTAGAGGCAAGGAGAAGAGAAAAACAAATCAAAGGATGGACCCGAATGAAAAAGGAAAGACTCATACATAGAGTTCATCCAAATCCAAAAAAATAATATGAGAATCTCACGAAAACGCAGAACACAAAAACCATTGATTCCTCGCTATAAGATTAATCATCTTATTAAGGTACCCGAGGTTCGTGTGATTGATAGCGAAGGAAATAACCTTGGTGTCATCTCTACGAGCGAGGCTCTACAACAAGCTCAAACAGAAGAGCTAGATCTCGTAGAAATCAACCCAAAAGCAGAACCGCCTGTATGCCAAATCATAGACTTCACACGTTTTAAATATCAAAAAGAAAAAGAAGCAAGAAAACAGAAAACGAATAGCCATGTGGCTGAAATGAAGGGTATCCGTCTTTCGGTGAGGATTGGAGAGCATGATATGAATATCCGCCAAGCACAGACAGAAAAATTCCTAAATAGAGGCGATAAAGCAAAAATCGAGATTATTCTGCGCGGGCGCGAACGCGGAAAACTCCACGTTGCCTTCGAAATCGTCAATGCATTCGTTGTCAAAATCAAGAAAAACATGAATATCCATTTTGAACAAGAGCCAACGCAACAAGGGAACAAAGTAACAGCTATTATCATCAAATCATAATCTGTGTATAGAGCCCCCTTGACGACGAAGGGTAAATAATGTATACTCCTGCCACTGAATTCATCGACATATATGCCAAAGATCAAGACACACAAAGCAACTGCAAAACGATTTCGAGTAAAGAAATCAAGAAGTGGTACCAAAATCCTGAAACGCACAGACGGTCAGGATCATTTTAATGCACGACAAAGTGGTAAAAAGAAAAGAAACAAGCGTTCTGATAATACGCTTGCTAATACAGCTGCAGGAAAAACGATCATACGCAGTGTTCCATACTCCTAAGAACTGATTTTATATGCCTAGAGTAAAACGAGGAATCACCCACATAAAGAAGCGAAGAAAACTCATGAAGCGAGTGAAGGGTTTTCGTGGTGGTCTCAAAAACAGAATCAAACTCGCAAAAACAGCAGATACCAGAGCTGGTATGCATGCCTATAGAGACAGGCGTGTAAAGAAAAGAAATATGCGACGCCTCTGGCAAGTACAGATCAATGCTGCTATCCGAGCACTTGGCGGCTCATATTCCACCTTCATAGGTGGACTCAAGAAGAAGGATGTAGAAATTGACAGAAAAGTACTCTCCAAGATCGCTCAAGATCACCCAAAAGTGTTTGAAAAAATCGCAGAATTCGTGAAATAAGCAAGATAAAATATCAACTATCAAAAATTCCCTAAATAAGGGAATTTTTTTATACACACAGCCTGCCCCCTTGACAAAACATGAAAAACGTGCTAAGATGTGCCAGCAAACGATAAAGACCTTTCATGTGTTTGGTGTAGGCGGGAGTGCCCCCTCCTTCACTCCAATGCCAGCGCCGAACACATCAAGGGTCTTTTAAATTTCAAAATACATATCTCAAATTACAAATAATACTCAAATCCCAAATATCAAACAATCTATTTGGGATTTTTTATTTGTAATTTATTTGCTACCTGCCTGAGGGCAGGCAGGTTTGAAAATTGATACTTTGTGCTTTATAATAGAGGTCTATGTTCTTCCTCCGCCCAAAATCTAACTATGAAAAAAGTAATAGCATCACCAAGGTCAAATTTTATATTTCAAAAAAAACAAAAAAGCTGGCTTGGCAACTCCTGCACAGTGAAGAGACAATCCAGAGACAGAGAATCTCTGACCTGCTGCTCGAGGAACTTTCACTACTCGCGGGCGTAAAACCTGTAACTGTAAAAATCTCTCATAACAAACAGGTACACAAGAAAACCAATGGCAGGGTCTCGTACAAACAATATGGATTCTACCGACCTGGATCCCACCATATTTATATTACCAACAGGACAGCTGTCAGAGGTCAATTCTTGGCTCCAAAGACCTTCACAGACACACTCCTACATGAATGGATGCATCACTATGACTTTGGGAAGCTAAAGATTAATTCTATCCATACGGCTGGATTCTACGCTAGACTAAAGGATTTGAAAGAAAAGGTTGGCTATTTTGAGACCTGAGTATTACAAGCAATCTTTTGCTTTCATAATATCGGCAAGCGATGGAGAGGCACCAGCAATAATTTCATTGAGCCTCTCCCTTCCAAGTGTTTCTTCTGCACATTTCTGAAGCTCTGGGGTGATCTGTGTTGGAATATTGGCAATATCCACACCAAGAGAGTAGAGTGTCTGTTCCTGGTCCGCAGACAAGAGTGGATGATTATAGACTTCTTCTGCTGGTGCAGCCTGTTTCAATGGATGGATCTCGAGACCAACAGGTTTGAGGACATAGTGGTTGACCAGAAAAAATGATAGAGATACTACGACAGTGATCACACCAACACAGATTGCAAGAATGAGGAACACTTTTCTAAAAATGCTTTTCTTTTTTTCTTCTGACATAATAAAAAATCTTTTGTCCTTTCCATGACCTGATCAGAACTCCAAGAGTAAAATTTTCTACCTTCCCAAATCCAGTGTCTGTGTAATCTCAATATGCTCCATAAAATCTGGCATATGGGAAACAATAATGACTGTACCCTCGAAATCGTCTATTGCTTTTGCAATAATTGGCAGATGACGAAAATTAATATGGTTCGTTGGTTCATCTAAAATGAGCAATCCTGGTTCCTGAAGTACGAATCGCGCATAGCAAAGTAACCCCTTCTGCCCCTCTGACAACGCACCAACAGTATTCTTCATAAGCTCTGAGGTGAGCAAAAATCCAGCCCCGGTTGCATAGATCACCTGATTATCTGGCACATCCATCATCTCTGAGAGAGATTCATAGACTGTTTTTTCAAAATCAAGCCCAGAAAAATCTTGCCTATAATACCCAACCTTGATTTCCGGATGGATAGTAGCACTGTCAGCATCTTCGTGGGCAAGGGTGCGAAGCAGCGTACTCTTCCCAACACCGTTCGGCCCAACGATTTGCAATCGATCTTTCTTCCAAAGTTTAATGTCTACGGTCTTGGTAACAACCTCGCGATTCTTGAATATTCCAACAGAGAACATTTCTACAACTGCCTCTGACCACGGCTGAGCTGGGATGGTAAAATTTCGAATAGTCTTGTCATCACGTTTCACATCTACCATGTTCTCCTCTGCTTCAGATACTTCTTCTTTCAACTTACTCGCAAGCTTACGCATCTTTCCACCTTTGTGAGAAAAAAAATTCACTTTATCTTTTCTATCTTGAATACTTTTGCGAAGCTGTGCATTCTTTTTTTCTTCCCGAGCAATTTGCGCCTGAATTTCTTCCATAACGTTGTAATAGTTCCCAACGTACTGCTCCACTTTCTTTGTATGGAAATCTACATTCAGAACACCTTCTGTAAATGCATTCAGAAAATCTGCATCATGAGAAATCACAATAACAGTCTTGTCATACATCATGAGAAATCCAGTCAGATGCTCAATTCCTGCAGTATCTAGATTATTTGTTGGCTCATCGAGAAGAAGAATATCTGGTTTCTGAATAAGTGCATAAGCCAGAAGGAGGCGAGCCTGCTGTCCACCAGACATATCCTCAATCTTGCCTGCCAGCGACACAGAGAGATCAACAATCTGGAGAACATCTGCTATCAATTTTTCTAAATTGTGTTTCTTTTCACCAAAGGCAGTTGCAAAATATTCTGAAATAGTAAGACTAAAAAATTCTTTTGGCATGACCTGGAGCGCAATCCCAATCGAGGCGTCAGATGGAATATGAATTGATCCTTCTATTGGCTTCAGCACATCTGTGCTCGTCAACCCAGCCGCCCCACATATGAGTTTAAAAATAGTACTCTTCCCTGCCCCATTCTGCCCCACGATGGTAATCTTTGAATCCTTGCGAACAGAAAAATTGGCCTGATTCAAAATAGGCTTATCTTCAGTGTATTGAAACGATACGTTTTCAAACCGAACAATAGTATTTTCTACAGACATAGTTTTGGCTTAACGAAGTACAATTATAGCTGTTCTTTTATGATATGTCAAGATACAAAAAAACAACCCAATTGGGCTATTTTTGTCTATGCGGAGAAAAATCAACACTATGAAAACTGCGGTCAATTCTATAACGGACTTCTAATGTTTTTTAACTTCGGATTTGTCACTTGCGTATATAGCTGTGTTGTCCGTATGTTTGCATGTCCAAGGAGTGCCTGGACATATCGTA
>JBDROX010000013.1:0-33154 GCA_043809645.1 Candidatus Magasanikiibacteriota bacterium
GAGTGATGTTCTGAATTTAACTGCAATTTCAAATACAGGTGGGGCGACCTCAAGCTGTTTTATTCCGAGGAGTTTTGGGTGTCTTGTTCCTTTTCCACGTGATGGTCTGTGCTCTTTCGTAGCTTTATTCAGGAAGTTTTCGAGACCTCTATTTGCAATTTTTGTATGCCTTGCTTCCCATACTTTCATAATCAGGGGAAATATTTTGTGAACACCTACTCCTGTGAGACCGCTCACAAATTCGATTGGGGCGAAGTCGAGGTGGGGGAAATAGGAATAGATTTTTTTCTTCGTAAAGTTTCTCTGAGTGTCACTTGCATCTTCGGCAAGATCCCATTTATTTATGAGGATAATAACACTTTTCGCACGTCTCTCGATGAGGCCACCGAGCTGCATGTCTTGGCTCGAGATTACTTCACTACCATCGAGAACAAAGAGAATAAGGTCGGAATCTTTTAGTGAATCAATACTTTTGAATATTCCTTCGCGTTCTAGTTTTCCGTGCACTTTTGCCTTTCTTCTGATTCCTGCAGTATCGATGAATTTTATCCTCTGATTCATTTTCTTTTTTTCCAAGGTATATGTATATTCTACCAATGTGTCATGTGGTTCTCTGGTTGTATGTGCCATCTCACTCACAATAACCTTGTCCTCTCCAATTAGCTTATTGAAAAGAGATGACTTTCCAACATTTGGTTTTCCAATAATGCTGATATTAATGGTATCAATATCTTTCTTACTTTTTTTCGGACGCCTTTTTGATTTCTGGAGCTCAGAATATATTTTGTCCAGGAGGTCTCCAACATTTCTTCCACTTGTTGCTGAAATAGGGAAGGGATCGCCGAGCCCTAGTTTGTACCAGTCTGGATCTGTGAGTTCCTTTTCCTGTTTTTTGGTATGTATTTTATTTGCAACGAGAAATACAGGCTTCGTTTCTATCCGTCTCATGCGCTTTGCTAATTCTTTTTCCTGAGGAAGAACACCATCTTTTCCATCTGTGAGAAAAATTATGAGGTCTGCTTGCTTCATGGCACGTTCTGTTTGGATCAGAATATCTTTCTCTAGAGGTACATCATCCGTGAACGTGAGACCTCCTGTGTCTATAAGGCGAATTTGTTTTCCTCGCCAGATTACCATTCCTTCATTGCTTGTTCGAGTGGTTCCCGGAATGTCAGAAACAATGGCTTGTTTTTCCTCGATCAGTCTGTTGAAAAGTGTTGATTTTCCAACATTAACGCGGCCGACAAGGGCGACAATTGGGAGATCATTTTTTGATTGTTCAACTGCTTCTGTCATAAAATTATTCTTCGTAGTCTTCTCCCAAGATAATGAGAATATCTGTGGAAGTGGCCCAAGTAAAGGCTTTTGTTTTTTCTTTTGCTGGAATTCCAAGTTCATTCTTTAGTGCGTCCACAACATCTCCCATGTTTTTTCCAGATACACTATATATGCCACTTTGCATCTGTGGTCGCTCCTCTGTATTTCCAATGTCTGTAATAATGAATTCCTTTTTTTGCAATATACTTTTCACTCTCGCGGCAAGTCCAGCCTGCCAGGTGCCATTTTGAATTTCTACTGCAGCATCTTCGAGTCTTTTGTCCTCTGTCTCTTGCACCGGTGTATCATTCTTTTTGACTTCTGCGATCTCGAATACTCCTGAGATCAGTTGTTTGATTTCATCGAAGTTCCCGGACTTCGGTTCGAGGATGAATGCTCCGTCAGGACTATAGCCGTTCTTAAGATAACCATCCACACTATTGTCCAGGACGACAGTGTTGATGTTACTGGTATCGAGTTCTCTGCCTAATTTGATGAGTGCGATGATGTCAGAGAATTCCATATTCGTTGTTACGTGAGTGTCGAGACTTTTCATGATATTGTGAATTCTGACAGGGTTCGCAAGTGTGCCAATAGAAAATACTTTTTCCTTTAGGGGCAAGGAGGACTTTCTGTTGCCTTCTGGCTCTGGCAAAATCAGACCCTTCGCCATTGTTTCCATGTCTTGAACGCGCATATTTCAGTGCATCATTTCCCTCCATCTTTTGCTCTCCTTTTGTGAATGAGACTACTTGATATTTATCTGCAGCAGCGGGGTACTCTCTGTCCACAAAGGAACGATCAACATTTACAGTAATACCACCAACCTCATCAATGATTTCTTCGAATGCCTTGAAGTCAACACGGGCATAATAATGGATATCAATATCAAATGTGTTTTCAATAAGTTCTGTCGTATATGCGGCTCCCCAGTTTGGTTTGTTTACCTCTCCAAGTGCATTCGCCGAGTTGATTTTTCTCCAACCATATTTTGGGATATTGACCCCAAGATCACGTGGAATAGAGATCATGGCAATCTGGCCATTTGATGGCTTCACACTTGCAATGATGATGGTGTCAGTAAGGTAAGGTCCATCGTGTCCTGGTCCACCCATACCGAGGATGAGGATATTGATGCGGTCTTCCTCCTGACCTTCCAAATCCACTTCTTTTTGAAAAATGAAATGTTTCAGACGCTTTAGGAGACCTTCGGGCTTTTTTGGTTCAAGCGTTACTGGATCATATGCCATTGGGTCATCTGGGATCTCAGTCTGCATGGCTTTGGTGACGAGGAAGCTACCAAAAAGGAGGAAACAAGTGAGCAAAAACAAAAAAAGACGCCTTTTTTTTCGAGGTGGACCTTGTCTGTATTCTGGTTCTTGTTCGAGGAAATTATTACTTCCTGCTGAATACTCTTCATCCATGGGACATAGTATAGGAGAAAAAGTGCTTTTTGGCAATGGCATAATCTTGTGAGAAATATAAGCTCATGGTATACTTCTCTCATATAGAAATGTAACTACGTACAGCGAAATAGTATGCCAAAATTACTATCACATGAGACGCTTGTTGGAGATGTGCTTCATACCTGGACAATTCAGGAATATGACAGTCATGAGCGTGGAACGCTGTGGCACATCCTCATGATCACATCAGGTATTGTTCTTGTCGTTTACGGGATTTTTTCATCGAATTTTTTGTTTGCTCTTATCATTATTCTTTTTGGTATTATTATTTTTTTACAGTCATATCAAATTGCTCCACAGGTTCAGTTCGCGATCACAGAACTTGGGATAGTTATTGGAAGTCGTTTTTACTCATTTAGTGAGTTTGTGGATTTTTATATGATTTATAATCCTCCACATGTGAAGACATTGTTTCTTAATACCAGAAGTGGTTTCAAGCCACTCATCCGTATTCCACTCCTCGACATGGATCCAACGGAAGTCAAATATACACTTCGAGAATTCTTGGATGAAGATTTTGAAAAAGAAGAGGAGCCTCTCACAGATGTATTTGCGAGGAATTGGAAAATACACTAGAGAATTTGTAATTCACCTAATTATCTAATTACTAATAAAATTATCAATTTCCAATCAAAATATTTAAAATCCTTTATAACGTCTCCATTGACGTTTTTTATTTTTTTGGCTATACTCCCGAAGTAAAAATTAGGAATTAGGTGAATTAGAAATTTGGAATTTCTTTTTATGCACCCATCGTTCAACGGATAGGACACCAGATTGCGGATCTGGCAATGTAGGTTCGATTCCTACTGGGTGCACCAAGGGCAGCTTTGCAGAAGGCTGTTTTTGTTTTACAATAGACATACTATGAGACTCGAAACCAAAGTTTCAAAACTCAATCGAGTTGGAGGTATACTTGAAAAAAAGCTTGCGAGGCTTGGAATGAAAACCGTAAAGGATTTACTTTTTTATTATCCTTTTCGGTATGAGGATTTTAGTCATATTGCTCAGATAAAGGATTTACAAGACGGGCAGCAGGTAACTATTTGTGGAAAGATAGAGCTTATTTCAAACAAGAGAAGTCCAAGAAAACGAACGATGATTACAGAGGCAGTAGTTGCCGACAATTCTGAGCAAGTTCGAGTTGTTTGGTTTGGTCAGCCGTTTATTACCAAAACACTGAAGGTTGGGGATGAGGTGTTCTTTTCTGGAAAAGTGAAGCAAGATATGTTCGGCGTACAGATGGTTTCTCCGAGCTACGAAAAAGTAAAAAAGGAAACAGCACATACAGCTAGAATTGTTCCAATGTATCCACTAACTGCAGGCATTACACAGAAGCAGATACGATTTCTCATGAGTCAGGCAGCTTGCGCAGCAGTGGAAGTGGAGGATTGGCTTCCAGAAGATATTTTGGAGAAGGCTGATCTTGTTCCTCTTTCAGATGCAATCCGAGGGATTCACTTCCCAGAAGACGCCACAGATTTAAAACAATCTGAAAAACGACTCAAGTTTGATGAGTTGTTTATTCTCCAGCTGAGAGGTGAGATGATTAGACAGTCTTTGAAAAGGAGCGAAGCACCAGAACTTACGTTCAAAGAAAAAGAAATCAAAGAATTTGTGAATTCACTTCCATTTACACTTACAAAAGATCAGAAGGTGAGTAGCTGGCAGATTCTCCAGGATTTAGAAAAAAGTGAACCAATGAATCGACTGCTCGAAGGGGATGTAGGATCAGGAAAGACTGTTGTTGCTGCAATTGCACTCCTCAACTGTGCCTTGAATGGAAAACAGGCTGTCATCATGGCTCCAACAGAAATTCTTGCAAAACAACACTATGAGTCTCTTGTTGCGCTACTTGGTGAAAAGGTAAGTATTGGGTTGCTGACAAGATCAGAATTTTCAATTTTCAATTTTCAATTTTATGAAAAGTCAAAAGCAGGCAAAAAGAGAGAGGTTCTGGGTAGTATTGCAAGAGGTGAAGTCGACATAGTCATTGGAACACATGCATTACTCTCTGAAAATGTAGAGTTCAAAGATCTTGGTCTTGTTATCATTGACGAACAACATCGGTTTGGAGTAGAGCAGCGAAAAACTATCAAGGAAAAATCAGGGGATCCAGACACTATACCACATTTTCTTTCTATGACAGCCACGCCGATTCCACGATCGTTCGCACTCACACTCTATGGAGATCTCGATATTTCCATTATCCGTGAAATGCCAAAAGGAAGAAAACCCGTCCAGACCAGAGTAGTGGATCCACATAGTAGGAACAAGGCCTATGACTTTATCCGAAAGCAGGTAAAGGAGGGAAGGCAGGTGTTCGTTATTTGTCCACTCATTCAAGAAAAAGAAAATAAAGAAACAAATTCCAAGGATACAAACAATTTCCAATTTCCAATTTCCAATTTCCAGGGGAATGAAAAAAAGACTGTCCTTGTTGAGTATGAGAAATTATCAAAACACATATTTTCTGATCTACGTGTTGGTTTCATCCATGGGAAATTGAAGTCAAAGGAAAAAGATGAGACCATGAAAAAGTTTGCTGATGGAAAGACAGATATTCTGGTATCTACGTCTGTGGTTGAGGTGGGTGTGAATATTCCGAATGCAAGCGTGATGATGATCGAGGGTGCAGAAAGTTTCGGACTTGCACAGCTTCATCAGTTCCGTGGAAGGGTTGGAAGAAGTGATCATCAGTCATATTGTTTTCTCTTCACTGACAGTGATAGTCAAAAAGTGAAGGATCGTTTGGATTTTTTTGAGAAAACAACAGATGGATTCACTGTTGCTGAGTATGATCTAGAGATGCGTGGACCAGGGGAGGTATATGGAAAGAGTCAGAGCGGTATGATGAATTTGAAATTTGCAACTATGAAAGACCATGGTCTTATCCGCGAGTCTAGGAGGCTTGCAAAAGAAATTGATTTTGATGCATATCCGTCGCTTCAAACCAAAGTAAAAGAGTGGGAAGAGTCAGTTCATCTTGAGTAGAGTTTTTTTGGTGGAATTTTGGCAATCCAAGAGGGTTGCTTTTTTGATTCGTCTGTGGTAGAATTTTTTTTGTATGTCTACCTAATGGGGGTTGGCAAACACTTCGGGAGGTACTTTTGGAAGTCGTAGGGCGGATCAAGAGAAGCGGATATCGTGTGAATGTGAGGACGGATCGATCTCGCAAGGGGAAGGACGGGACCGTCTTCGTGGATGTGCGGCACAAGAAGACTGGGCGGCACGAGACGCTTCCGTTGGATGTCGTCATCCTGCGTACTGGGCCGAAGCGGGCTTGTCTGGCGGCGGCTGCCGACCATGAGCGCCGCGAGGCAGAATTCGCGCCCATGCGGTGCCCGCAGTTCATCTGATCCAGAAGGCCACAAGGATTGCCTCGGCCGCACGCGAGCCTAGGCAATCCTACTCTCTCATTACATCTAGAACAGGTGTTTTTTTATACTTGACTTTTTTGGTTCTGTTGTGTACGATATGCACGTTTTTAATTATTCCTTGAGTGCGTGAACTAGACTGATTGCGCAATCAGGAATGAGTCCATCAATCAGGAGGAACAATGGCCTGTACACACGTTCCGTGCCTACTCAATGACACAAGGGTGCATGTCCCGATCACTTCCAGGAACATGACTGGCCTTGTCCGTCCGGCTAGGGCTGGCGAAAGTCATCGTCCCCAGGACGTCCGCATCAAGGAGATTATCTTCCTCACGCGTATGGATTTTCGTGCTGCTGGTTTCGAGGGTGACCGTCGTGCTGTGGTGAAGCCCGAGGCGTTCGGTGGTTCGTCGGAGGCATTCCTTCGGCAGCGGAATCGCTATCAGAGGGTCGTCCAGAGAGCCTGGATCAATGTGAGGGACCTGGAGAGCGGCAAGCCGCGCATGGTGAAGCTGGATAAGTCCTCGGCTCCTATCATTCAAGGGGACGATACGCGTCTGTCCAAGTCCTGACGTTCGATGGACGGGCTAGAGCGTAGCTGAGACCTATTCGGAATCGGGCGTAGCAATGGCTGTGCTCGATTCCGTTCATTTAATTTTTTGTTTATAAAACGACAACCAGTCGTTTTTTTTGATACTTAACAAATACGTAAAAAGTGTGTAATAATAATTTCGTTTTCAACTTCATTGTGCCGTGGTCATCTTTTTTTGGGAGGGATTTGGCTGGGGCGCATTCGTTCTAAAGAGAGGAACAATTGAATTCAACCGTCGCAACTATTCCTGCATCGATCTCGCCAGAGGGTAAGATCCATCTGATGAACGCCATCTTCTGGACGGGTCTCCGTCCGGTCGACTTCCTCGATCGTAACAGGTCGTTCTGTGTGACCCATGGCTCGGTCAGGGGGCACAAGAACACTAGGACTGCTGTCCGTGGGACGATTGATGACAGTCACTGGCAGGAAATGACCAAACGGCTCTACGAGATCTCGGGTGACCCCGAGGTAGAGCCCAGAGTGTTCTGGCTGGTCGTGCCAGGATCGGTGTGCCACCTTCCCGATCAAAAAACAGCCCTCAGGGCTGCTTTTGTTTTTTTAGGTCTGCTTGATGAGTTCCTCGATATTTTTTACTTGTATTAGTCTTGACTGTAGATTTTTGAAATCTGTTTTTTGATTTTTTCCTAGAATAATTCTCTTCATACCGAGGTTTTGACATTCTTTTATTCTCTTTTCAGTTTGGTGCACTGTTCGAACTTCACCGCCAAGTCCTACTTCTCCAAAGACTGCAAGGTCTTTTCCAAGTGCTTTGTTCTTGAAAGAACTTGCTATGGCGAGGCAAACTGCCAGGTCTGCTGCAGGTTCATTTGCTTTCATTCCGCCAACGACATTGAGATGAATATCATACTGGGATAGATTTAGCCCTGCTCTCTTCTGTAGCACAGCAACCAGGACGTGGAGTCTGTTGAGATCAAAACCACTAGCCTTGCGAACTGGATAGCCGAAGCTTGTCTTGTTCACTAGTGCTTGCACTTCAACCAGGAGTGAACGAGTGCCTTCGAGGAGGCATGTGATAACACTTCCAGGCGTATTTTCTCCACGTTCTTCGAGAAAGCCTGCCGATGGGTTCAGCACTTCCCTGAGTCCAGTGCCAGTCATTTCAAATATACCAACCTCATCTGTTGACCCAAATCTATTTTTTACAGCTCTTAGAATTCTATAGGAATGATACCTATCTCCCTCGAGGTAGAGAACAGTGTCGACCAGGTGCTCGAGTGTCTTTGGGCCAGCCACTGATCCATCCTTGGTTACATGCCCAATGAGGCAGATGGCAATGTGGTTGGTCTTGGCTGTCTCGAGTAGTTTGGTGGTACAGGCTCTGATCTGGGTGACATTTCCAGGTTCACCACTCACGTCAGCCGACCACATGGTCTGCATAGAGTCTATGACTGCCAGGGTTGGTTTTTGTTTTTTTATAGCCGCGCAGATGGTCTCAATATTTGTTTCATTACCAAGATCTAGGCTCGGAGCAGTGATGTGTAAGCGGTCAGCTCTCAATTTTATCTGACCAATGGATTCCTCACCAGAAATATAGAGAGTGTTATTCACAATACTTGCAAGTTGCAGTGAAAGTGTTGACTTCCCAATTCCTGGTTCTCCGCCCAGGAGAATCAAGCTTCCAGGAACAATGCCACCACCAAGAACTCTGTCCAATTCAGAAAGATTTGTCTGTACTCTTGTTGTAGAGTCTGATGCTATTTCTGAGATTTTTTTGGTTTGGAAGTCATGGGGTATTTCTTCTCTGTTTGTTTTTCGAAATTTTTCTTTGGCTTTCTGCTCTAGGGTTCCCCATGCTCCACATTCCAAACACCGTCCAGTCCATTTTTGAAACTGTGCATCACATTTTGAACAGAAGAATAGAGTAGTATTCATAATAAAAAACCTTCGCCGAGTTAGCAAAGGTAGTGTAGTATGTTTTGTGTCTTGGTGCAAACGGGAACCTGTTTTTTTTATTTAAGATTGACTGGAGAGCAGGCTTCAACCTTTTGTTCTATGTCAGTTGAGGGGATTGGTGGTGTAAGTTTTGCGCCGAGATCTATACATTTACTTAATACTTTTGCGCTCAGATTGCCTTTTTTTCCACCACGAACTACTGGATATTTTCCTCTTTCGGAATAATAACTGCGTGATGTCACTGTCTGAAATTTTTTTTGAGTAGACTTTTGAATACAGCAGGAGTAAATACCCATTTCAAAATATGTTACACCTAGAGGATCAAATTTTCCATTCGCTGTGACACTGCCCGGGCAGCCTGTCATAGTGTTGATTGTAAGCGTCGAAGGTGTATTCCCTTTTTTATCCTTTACTGGAGCCCCATTTGCATTAATTTTTGAGTATATAATATTTCTTGGGTCAGAGCGGTTTCCCTGGACATGGCAATGAGGCATCGTACCTCGTAGTCCTACACCACGACCTTTGGCTTGATTGTATAATCTGCCAATGGCCTCATACATTTTATTTGTATACCAGCATGTACTTCGTTTGTTTGGTGGACTTATTATGCCAGGAGTCTTCTTTAGTCTTGCAATTTCTCCATTTGAAAGACAATCTTGGTCTAGATCAACACCTATAGAGTATATATTCCAGGGACTTGTGGCAATGTGTGCCGCTTGAAAAAGTTCATCCATGACCATCACAATACCACCACCGCGTGTAATGAAGTAATGTGATGCAACTGTATTCCCGTCACGTACCATTCCACTCCACCAGTGGGGGACGCCACCAGAGACATTTCCTTCATGAAGTGCAAGTGTGTGAATATTGCTTGCAGTCCTCCTTTTTCCATCACTTACAGCATTGCAGTCCATAATTCCCCACCAACTTTTTGAAACCCCGAGGTATCCTTGGTTATATGGATATGTTCTGCTTGCCTTTTTTGGTGGGCGTTGGGCTACGCATGCATTGAGGCATGACCATCTTCCTTTAGAACAGTCTGCGAATTGAGAGCAATCTACACGCCACCGTCTATCAAAGGTCGCGTCTTTGTCATTCCAAATTTCCTTTACCACTTTAATTGGTTCAAGGGCTTTTGCTGCTTCTTCACAGGATTTCCAGTCAATTATTTTTCCACCTTTCACTCGTATTGTTTTGCACTTGAAAGATATGAGCCCTGGATCACTTTTGTCACATTTTTTTTTTAAATTAACTTTGTAGTGGTCATCAAGACCTTCGTTCGGCTTGGCTCCCAGATCTTGAATTCTGAGACTTCTAAATTGAACGAGCTCTGGGTTGATGGTGTAGAGGAGTGTATAGGAGGTGAGTGCAATGACAAGACCAATAATGGCCCCTACGATTTGTTTTTTTGACTCCATGATCACTTCCGTACTTCCGCCAGAGAGTGTCCATCTGGTTCCTGCTACGATGAGCACAACGACTGAAATCACACTCGCAGCAATGATAATATACTGATAGACCGCCTTGAAATATTCTCCTATGAACGGAACATAGACATAGCGTCGACCCTCTTCCCATTTTTTGGTAAGGTCTGCCATATCAGTAAATTTGACACCTGGGATGTTTATTGAAAGCTGCGGCTTGTCAAGTATTTGTCTGATTTCACTTGCTTTTGCCTCTATGGAAGCCTCTGGGTGGAAAATGGCGTTGAGCACTCCTGGGCTTGTATAGTCAAGTGGTGCGCGAATATTCAGTTTTTGGTCGCTAAACTGATTGGATTGCTTGTGACAATAATTGACTGCCCATGTTCCTGCAATTCCTGTCACGCAGGACCAGTCGTCTGGGGAAGCTGATGGCTCGTATCTATCTACACAGTGCTGATTTTTTTTACAGGCGCAGACCTTCAGAAAAGCATTATTTTTTGTTTTTACACTTTGCTGACAATTGTCTGTCACACATTCTGAATTTTCTGTGCATGCTTCTGCTATCTGTTTTTTTGTTACTGGAGCATCTGCTGCTGAAACTACAAATGGGGGGGCAACAGAAAAAAATACAATGCTGAGGAGTGCTAGTCTATAAAAAAATTGTGACCTAACTTTTTTCATACCTTACAGAGAGAGGACTGTTTCCCATGCAGAAAGATATGCCGGTGATGGAACTTGCTTTCCATCAACGAAAACTGCTGGTACAGATTGAATTTGGAGAATTTTTGCGATTTGTTCATTTGCCCTGAGGTAATCTACTGGTTCTTGAGAGGAAAGACATTCTTTTAGCATGTTTTCATCAAGTTCAATTTTTTTTGCTATTGCTTCGAGTGTTGTCTGTTGTAGGTTATCTCCATTCGTAAAGGCATACGAAGAAAATTCTCGAAATTTTCCTTGTGCCTGGGAGCAATATGCAAAGACATGAGCCGGTTCGCTCGATATTGGAAATTTGTGAACTGAGAGTGGCTTCCAGATAATTTTTATCTGGTCAGAATATTTTTCTAGAAGTTGATCTAATACTTTTGACTGGTCGGCGCATGCACTGCAGGAGAAGTCTTCAAATACAATAATTGTCTTTGAGGCTTTCCTATTTCCGAGAATCGGATCTGCAGGAAGGATTGGGACCAGAGACATCTCTTCTAGATTTTTATTGTCATTTGGATTTTCTTTTGGGTATAGTGGTTCGTATTGGAGGATCAGAAAAAAGAGTCCAAATCCAGCAATAATGAGACCAGGAAAGAAAGCGAAGAAAATATGGCGGTTTTTTAACATACAAGGAAATTAGATATCGACACCATAGAGTCCATCTCGCTGTGTGTCAGTGAAATACAGCTTATTGCCACTTTCATCAATATATAAATTATTAATGCTGTAGAAGGCATCTCCAAGGTTTACTTCTATACGGGCACCACTTTCTGTGTCAATTCTATACATATGATGTCGAACTGTGTCTGCAATTTCCCTATTGAAACCAGCACCAGTTATGAGCTCGTCTGGAACAGCACAATAAACAAATCTATCATCAGCAAAAGTGCACTTGTCTGCCCATGTATTTACGTTCAGAACTTTTCTTCCAGATCCAATAGTGTTTCCGCTTGCGTTGACTATCCAGAGTTCTGGTTTGAAATCATTTCTCGTATTGTAAACACTGTGAAGGAGTTTACTCCCAGAAGGGGACCATTGTGTGACAAGGCCCCGGCCTTCCACTACTGTTGATTTAAAATTTTCTCCATTGAGTCCAACCATCAGAAGCTCCTGTCTGTCGTCTCCCAATGGGGCGCCGGTTTGAGACATGGCGACTATCTGCTTATTTGGAGACCAGTCAACAATGACTTTGTTTGCATTCTCTCCGAGCGGCTCGATGAGTGATACTTCAGAACCTTTTGGATCAGACGTAATGAGCCATCTATTTTCTGGTGAAAGCCCCATGCTCTTGGCGGCAATTTGGTCACCGCCAGGTGAGAAGGAAAAATCTTCCCAATGTTTTGGAAGCGTTACCTGAGTCTTTGTGTCAAAGTTGTAATAAATATTAGAGCCGTCTGGGTATTCTATAATTGATTCATTCTTAGTTGGTGACCAATTTACATTTTGGATATTGAAAAATGTTTCATCACTTAGCTGTGTTATCTGGCCGTTTACACCAATTCTATAGAATCTTCCATCGTCTTCATTATAAAAATTTGCATTTCCAGTCGAGCCAATACCAACTCCAATAATCTCATTTTCAACAAGCGTTTCTACTGGAGTAGGTGTTTCTTCTCCAGGGACTCCTGCTCCTCCTGGTATTTCTGGAGTAATGTCTACCTCGGGAAAAACAATATCTCCTTCAGCACCGGTCGGCAGACCTTCTAGATCGCCAATTCCAGGAAATTCTTCCCCAGGTGTTACTTCCCCAGGTATGACATCTTCCACTTCTGGAGTAGGAGCCCAAAAAAGTATATATAAGAGGTAACCCATTCCAATAGAGACAAGTGCAAAAATAACTGCAAAAATGATCCTTTTTTTGTCCATAGAAATAATACGTTAGAAGATATTGGTATTATAGCACATGTTAGGCGGCTTGTTTGTATTGTCTATCTTTTTTCTTGTTCTTCTTGGGCTTTTTGGGCTGCAACTGTAATTCCGATTGGCCCTCCTCCTGCACCAGCACCTCCAGCTGAGCCAGTTGGCTGGCTAGCTTGAACGGGTGGTCTCCTGCCAGCTACTGATTGTGAATTTCCAGCCTGTCTACCTCCTGATCCAGGAAGCTGTCCTCTGCTACTCATTGTTTGTTTTGGCCTCTGTGCAAGATTTGTTTTTTGGTAGCCGTGTTTTAGTTTTCCTTCTCCTTTATCACCTCTTGATAGGAGGGATTGGTTGAGCTGTCTTTGGAGCTGCTCTTCCTTTTCGCTGAGAATGTCGTTCACCCTTTCAAGTCTTTCCTTTAATTTCTTTTTTTGCTTTTCCAGAGATTTGATTGATTTTTCAACTAGTTTTTTTAGAGCATTGAGAGGTATGATCACGAGCTTGATAATAAACGTCACTATTGGATCAAGAAAAAAACCGGGAATGAAAAGAATAAGCCCAAGACCAAAGGCGGCAATAAGTGGTCTACCTACAGCCTTGAGGGCGAAGCCAACCGCCTTGACAATAATCCGTGCAATTTTTGCAACCGCTATAGTCGCTGTCAGAAGTATTTTCTTGAGCTTCAAAATTTTCAGCATTGTGTTCACAGAACCGAGTGCACGGGTCATTCTTTGTTTCAGTTTCTGGAGTTTCTTTATTTGTTTTTCAAGATTTCTGAGTCCATGACGCATTCTATTAATACCTTGTGTAGCAGCCCCTTTTTGTTTTTTAGGTTTGTCTCCTCCTGTTTTTCTTTGTGATTGGTTTGCAGTTGTAGATTGTTGTACTCCTCCATAGCCAGCATTGCCTGGCACGGATGATGGTTTCTTGGATGGTTGTGGTTGATTTTGTTGTGTTGTTGGGGAATCGGACTTTTGTGCATCTTCTTGTTGTTCTGGTTCTTCGTCAGGCGCTTGTTTTTGCTCAGGTTTTTTTTCTTCTCCTTCCTTATTTTTATCCTTGTCCAGATTATCGGCAGTTTTTTGCCATTCTTTGTTACCAAAACCAGAAGGGTTTTGTTTGTCAATCCACTCGTCAGCGCGATCTAATGCATCTGGTTCTTCTTCTGGTTCTTCTTCATCATCGAGATGTTCTGCAGCACGTTCCCAGCCTTTCTTTCCCAAGAGTGATGAAGGTCCAGTGGGTTTTCTTGTTGGGACATCCCAGTTTTCCCATTCTTCTGGTTCTCCTCCATAGTCAGGATTATCTTCGGATTCTTGATCACCTAATTGATTTTGACCTGAAGAATCAGATGTCGTTGGGGCACCTCCTGGTGTTTGTCCACTCGCAGCTTGGCTTGCTTGTTGCTTTGCTTCATCACCCACTCCTGCAGTTTCATCTACTAGCTCTTCTTCTGACCTCTCTTCGGCTTCCTCTCCAATTTCTTCGGCACTACCATCTCCAAAACTATCAATATCGTTCAATGAATCTTCCACAGCTTCTTCGGCTGTCTCAGGTATGGATTGTTTCTTTATTCTCTCATCCACTTCTTTTTCTACTTTTTTTGCAACTCTTTGACCCAGGTCAATAATTTTTCCTTTTTGGTCTGAAGGAAGTGCGCTAAGAAGATTATCTCCAGTGAGATTTTTTTCTACTTCATTTCCCATCTTTCTGGAAAATGATCGAATGTCGATAATATCAGCCATGTTAGGTCATGAGTATATGAGCGGCACTACTTATGAGTCTTTCACAGTCACGTTCATATTTTATCCTCTCTTCTTCTGCAAGGTCAGTATCAACGTACGGTGTGTTATACATAAATTTGATACCTTCTAATTTTATGGCAAGCATCTTTGCACGAGTCTTGAAGAGCTTTGAAAGTGTTTCTTCCACACCCTTCACATATTTTATTTCTAGATATGCTGCAAGTTTTCTTTTGAAAAATGAGAGCTCCTCAGAGATTTGCCTTTCCTGAATTTTAAGAGGAGTTTTTTTGGTTTTTTTAACCTGTCCATGTCTTTTACGTAATTCAGCCGCCCATTTTTGTTGTTGATAAAGGTCTACCATATTATTCTATGATATAGGAATGTTCAGTATGCCTCAGTGTGTATTCATTCTGCCTCTTTTCTTTTTCAAGAATATTTGCCATGCATTCGGAAATTACTTTTCTAACAGTATTTTCAACATTTCTCGCGCCTGTATCGGGATTACTCGATTGCTCTGCTAACTTCTGGAGAGCTGAAGATTCGAGAGAAACCAATATTTTTTTGGGCTCTAGTGCTTTATTGATATCTTCTATGTTCCGCTTAATAATTTCTTTTATATGTTCTTCTTTCAGTGGTGAAAATATACATGTGTGAGAAATTCTTCCAAGAAGGTCTGCCCCAAGCTCCTCAGTGAGTCTTGACGTAATTGAAGCTCTTAGTTCATCGGTATTTGCAATATTTGTCTCTCCAAAACCCATAGAATGAGATTTAAAGAGATCAGTTCCAAGATTTGTCGTGAGAATAATAATGGCGTGATTGAAGTGAATCTTTTTCCCCGTGCTTTCTGTAAGGCACCCCTCGTCGAGAATTTGGAGGAGGAGTCTGACAACATCAGGATGAGCTTTGTTGACTTCATCGAAAAGGACGATACTGTATGGTCTTTTTTTTATTTGCTCAAGAAATTTATTTCTATCTTTGTGTCCGACATACCCAGCAGGGGATCCGAGGAGTTTTGAAACACCGTGTGCTTCTGCGAACTCACTCATGTCAATTTTAATAACAGATTTTGTGTCATGGTAGAGGGCTGTACCAAGCTCTTTGGCAAGGCTTGTTTTGCCAGTTCCACTGGGTCCAACAAAGAGAAAGGAAGCAAACGGTTTTTGTGGTGCAGAAATACCAAGATATGCTTCTTTAAGCCCTTGGGACACGGAGCTCAGGGCTGCTTCTTGGCCAAATATTTTTCCTTTTATGAATGTTTCTGCGCTACGAAGACGTTCCCAGTCTTGCTGGAGGAGTGTGCTCGCTTGGATATTAAGTTTCGACCCAAGAGTTTCGGCAATGTCCTGCTCTGTAACAGATGTTTTTGGAGTGTCTTCTTTTTTGCCTTCTTTCTTTATCTTTGAGAGAGCGTCTTTTAGCTTTTTCTCTTTATCTTTTAGCTTCATGGCTTTTTCAAATTGTTCTGCGAGGATGGCTTTTTCTTTCTCTTTATCATTTTTTTCAATTCGAATTTTCAAATTCTGGATACTTTTTTCTTGCTCAGACATTTTTTCTTTTGCACGGACAGACGCAGAGGCTTCATCGAGGAGATCGATAGCTTTGTCTGGTAAAAAATTATCATGGATATATCTGTGGCTGAGTGTTGTCGCCATTTGTATAGCTTGGTCCGTAATACATACATTATGAAACGCTTCATAATATTTTCGAATTCCACTCAGTATATATATTGTCTCCTGAACAGATGGCTCCTCGATTTGAATTTCCTGGAATCGTCTCTCAAGTGCTGGGTCTGAAGTAATATTTTTTTTGTATTCATCGTGCGTTGTGGCACCAATGCACCGGAGCTTTCCTCTGGCGAGCGCGGGCTTCAGAATATTCGCAGCATCCATAGTCCCTCCATTTGACCCAGCGCCAATAATATTGTGAATTTCATCAATGAAGAGAATGATATTTGGATTTTCAGATACGTCATCAATGATCTGTTTGAGTCTAGATTCGAATTCACCTCTGTAGATAGTTCCTGCGATGAGGAGTGTGAGGTCGAGACATACAACTTCTTTATTTTTCAGCAGGTCTGGAACATTTCCTTCTGTGATTTTCTTTGCAAATCCTTCTACTATTGCAGTCTTTCCAACGCCAGGTTCTCCAACAAGAATTGGATTGTTCTTGTGTCGTCTTAGGAGTATATGGATAAGACGGTCAATTTCTTTGTCTCTCCCGATAACAGGATCAATAGTTTTTTGTATGTTTTTGTCAGTGAGCCTAGTTGTAAACATGCTGAGCATGGTTCCTTGGTCTTTCTTTCCGTGCGCTCCGTGTTTCTTATCGAATATTTGTGAGTTTCTCATTGAGGCTGGCGGTATTACTTCGCCCAAGCCTTGTTGGTTTTGGAGTGAGTCCATCACGTTTGCCACATCATCAATGTGTGGAAATCCAGAACTATGTTCAACAGACTGGAGAATCTGAGCTTTTATTTCCTCTGTATTCGTCTTTGATTCTGCGAAGTATTGGTTGATCTCAGTATCTTTTGATTCTAGAAGTCCATAGAGTAGATGTTCTGTTCCAACGAAGTTGCCGCCATGTTGGTATGCGAGGAGCATTGCTTTTTCCAGTGCAGCTTTTGCACTGCTGCATAGTGGAGGAAGCATGGTTGTACCATCCTTTTTTTCATGATTTTTCTTTTCTCTCGTAATATATGTATGAAGAAGTTCTTTTTGAAAAGAAGATTTGGAAATAATCTCTGCGCCAAGAGAACCTTTTTGTTCGGAAAGGATATAAAGCATGTGTTTTGGGGCAACGCGCGAGTGTCCCAAAGAAGCAGCAAAGGAGATGCTCTGGGAGATCGTCTGTTTGAAGTTGGTAGAAAGTTGTTCGAGAAGCTGTTCCATGGGATTTCTTTTCATAAATACACGAAAAACAAAGCCATCATTTTGCCTAATTTATAATTAGAGTATATACTGATCTTACTCTTATTTCAACTAATTTTTTGTCTCTATGGATTTTCCAAAACACATTTTCAAGGCATATGATATCAGAGGCCTTGTGGACGGTGAATTAAGTGAAGAGTTGGCATATAATATTGGTCGTGCATACGTGCGGTTTCTAAGAACAAAAGGCGCTGATCTTTCAAAATATATTGTTGTTGGGAGAGATATGAGGGAAACAAGCGGGCCTTTCTCAAGAGAAGTTATTCGAGCTATTACTGACGAAGGAGTAAATGTTGTAGATATTGGCATGGCGACCACACCACTCTTTAACTTTGCCTCAGCTCACTACCATGATCATGTTGCAGGTATTATGGTGACAGCCAGTCATAATCCTGCTAGCTACAATGGATTCAAGATGACGCTTGGGGATGGAATGCCTGTTGGGCAGGGAAGTGGTATAGAACAGGTTCGGGATTTTGTAGAAGCAGCAGACTTCACTGATTCAGAATCAAAAGGAGAAGTTACAAAGAAAGATGTTCTTCCAGATTATATTTCACGCATCTTTGAATTAGTTCCAAAAGAGTCAATAAAGCCTCTTAAGATCGTCATTGATGCCGGGAATGGAATGGGAAAGGTCACATTTACCCAGTGGCTCAAAGATCTTCCTGTTGACGTCGAATATATGTATCTCGAACCAGATGGAACATTTCCAAATCATGAGGCGAATCCAATCAAAACAGAGACATTGATAGATCTGCAGACAAAGGTGGTGGAAACTGGTGCTGATTTTGGTTTTGCGCTCGATGGAGATGCGGATCGTATTGGGCTTGTGGATGAAAAGGGTCAAGTCGTTGACGCATCTTTTGTCAGTGCTCTTGTTGGTCTTGAAGTACTTGGCCAGCATCCTGGTGCGAAGATGCTCTATGATCTTCGCCAAAGCATGATTGTTCCAGAGGTGTGGCTTGCTGCAGGTGCTGCAAGTGCAGAGAAGACAGTGGTTGGTCATGCCCATATCAAGAAACAGATGCACGAGACTGACGCTATGTATGCTGGAGAACTCTCACTCCATCTGTATTATAGGGATATGTATTATCTGGAGTGCACAGATCTTTCACTTCTCAATCTTCTCCATCTTATTTCACGTGAAGGAAAAACTATAAGTCAGCTTGTTGAACCGATGAAGAAGTTTTATCATTCCGGAGAAATCAATTTTGAGGTGGAGGAGAAAGATAAAATGATGCAAAAGATAGAAGATCATTTCAAAGATGGGGCTACTGAAATATCACATCTTGATGGGGTGTGGATTGGATTTGATTGGGGGTGGCTGAATGTTCGTAAGTCAAATACCGAGGGGGTGCTTCGGCTGAATCTCGAAGCTAAGACAGTGGATGAGATGAAAAAGCGCGTAGAAGAGGTCTCAGGTATTATTAATATATAATTTATGAACCGGGAGTCTTTTTGTTTTTCATGTCTAACTTCCAAATATTTTTTTGTGTGTCGTAGACAATGAAGATAAGTCCTATGAAAGATATGGCAAGTGCATAGGGGAGAGAAAATGCCATGTATGTTTTTCCGAAGACAATAATGAGTGTGTTTACAACTATAAAAAGAATACGAATTTCTGTCGGTCCTATTCCGAGGTGAACAATTTTGAATTCATTTGTCGCTGCAAATGCTAGAAATGAATTGACCATGAACGCCCCTAGAATAACAAGAATAAAGAAGAGAAGATACTTAAAATTATCCGGAAGCAGAATGGCGTATCCGATAAGAATCGAACAGAGAAAGATATAATCAAGAAAGTGGTCCATATAGTAACCCCATTTGATGAGTCCTGTGTTTCTGTATCTTCCTACGGCGCCGTCAAATGCGTCTGTGAGCCATTGTAAGAAGATCATGATAGAGACTCCCCAGAGCCAGTAGATATTCCATTGTGCAAGGAAGCTGAAGAGTATAATAAGCCCACTCCAGACAATGGTGGTGTAGGTCAGGTGGTGTGTTTCAATCCATGTTGGGATTTTTGGTGTGTATTTGTCTATAATTTTTTTTTCTACAGAACTGAGAATTGACCTCCCTTTTTTCTTGTCACCAGCGAATGTTTGGTTTGTCATAAAAAAATAAAAACCTGAGTATTTCCCAGGCTATTATACCATCCCTCTGAGTTTTTTCACGCGCTCCACAATTGGAGGGTGAGTTGAGAAGAGGCCGGAGACCCGTCCTTTTTTGAATGGATTTGAGATGAAGAGGTGGGCTGTTGCTGCGCTGGCATGCGGCATGGTTTCTTTTGAGCCACTAATTTTTTCGAGTGCCTTCGCAAGCCCTTCTGGATAGCGGGTTAGGAGCGCGCCAGATGCATCTGCCAGATATTCTCTTTTTCTAGAAATAGAAAGTTTTATGAGTTCTGCAATAATAGGTGATAGAATCAGGAGCGCAATACCGGCAATCATGAGGATGCCTCCTAGTTGCCCACTGGATTTATTATTGTTTCCTCCCCCAAAGAATCGCATACGGAAGAAAATGTCAGACAGGAGTGCAATCGATCCAACCAGAACCACAACAATCATCATGACGCGAATATCGTAATTTTGGATATGTGATAGTTCGTGTGCGATCACCCCTTCGAGCTCTTCGTTTTCAAGCCGTTCGATGATGCCGGTTGTGAGGGCAATAGAGGCGTGCTCTGGGTCGCGTCCTGTGGCAAATGCGTTGAGGGCGGTGGATTGGATAATATGAACTTTTGGCATTGGGATGCCAGCTGTGAGACAAAGATTTTCCACCATGCGGAATACATATGGATTATCTTGTTTTTTTATTTCTTTCGCCCCTGTGGATTTCAGAGCAATCTTGTCTCCAACAAAGTATCCGGCCAAATTCATGACAACGGAAAGAACTATAGCAAGTGCCATAACTTCATAACCAAATCCCATGTACACCCCAAGAAAATATCCAAGTCCGAGGATAAAAGCAATGAAGAACATCATGAGGATGACTGTTCTGCGTTTATTTGCGTCTATTTGGGAGTACATAGGGAACCAGATAATAGAGTAGATCTCATGGAACAGCATAGCATATCGTTGGGAAAAATCAATGTACGATTAGGGTGCTGTTATCTCTCTCTGCATAAGATTTGTTTTTTCCTCTTCTGTTGCCTTTCTTACTGTTAATGTTCGTTGGTCCAGAACGAGCCATGGTTTATCCTTTGATTCCTCAAAAGTGATCCGTACGTGGACGGGGGTTCTGTGGGTGCTGGTATAATAGAGAAAGAAATCAGAATACTTGTCATCTTTTCTGGCGGCATCTATGCCCGTCAATACATAGTCGTTCAAGATGAAGTCATGTCCATTGTTAACCGGTAACGATTTGAGAATTGTACGAAAGCTTTTTCCTTCTTTCGGATTTGAAAAATTTATATCCAACGCATAGCTCGGTGCTCTCTCTTTAAGCGCTTTTTGCAGTACGGCGATGAGTTCAGAATCATTCACCATTGAGGATAGCACCTCGTCAACTTCAAACCTGCCCGTCTCTATAGCACTCTTGAGTTCTGATTGGAGGAGTTGTTCTCCTCCTTTTTTCTCTCTTTCTCTTTCTCGGCTTTTTCCACCGCGTCCTTCTGTCCTTGAATAAATGTGTCAATAATCGCGCGTATTTCTTCCACGCGTTTTTTCATTCCAAAACGATCTTCCTCTTCTGGGGTTGCCAAATGGTCCGCAACTAACTTGAGCATGTTCAAAGCGCGTTCCTCTTTTGCATTTTGGAGTATTGTCTCGATCTGTTTTTTGGCTTCCTCTCCGGTTATACTCTTTTTTTTCGCTTGTTCCAAAATATTTCCAATGCGATATATGGCAACAGTCGTTTGTTCTTTCAATAATTGTTGGTTAAGATCATACAGTTCTTTGTCTTCACGGCTCCAGGCATCTCTTGGAATTTTTTCAAGCTCTTGGGATCTATGCCCCGCCCAAGTTCTGGTGGCGATAGGATTGAGACGGGCAAGCGCTTTGAGATTCTCAGGATTTTGTTCCATGATATCGGCTACAAGAGTGCGCTTTTTTTCATCCGGCACATCCTTGTCAAAAAGATACTCCGCGATGATAACCACTTCTTCGTTACGAAATGAACTGCCTGTATCTATTTTTTTTCTAATTACTGTGTCTACATACATACTCTGTACACGCGTGTCTTTTTTTGCAAGATTGGTAAGCGTGTTCGGATTTTCACCTACCAGGCGTCTTGCCACCTTTTCTTTTTCTTGTGCATCATCTGTCTCACCGGCGTATGTTGCAAGAATGCGTATTTGTCTTTGAGAAAGACTTTTCGTGTTCCCAGATTCCAGAATGCGTTTGGCGACATATTTTCTTACCACGGGACTAACCAGCGCGAGCTCTTCTGATCGTTTATTTATATCACGTGTGCCGGATTCAGAAAGCCCCAAGTCCTCGACTTGTTTTTTATAAGAAGGAGCTCTATGCACCTCGCTTCCTTGTGGTAATTGATCTCCGGTGGTAGCTCTGAGTTTTGGCATTTCTGTCAATTGAATGTGATTCACCGAATTGCCCTGAAATTTACCTCTTGAGCCAACTTTTTGTCCTTCTGCAAGTGGGTAGCACTGACCGTGCACAGGTTCTATGTTTGAACTTATTTGTTGCTCGGGAGATAGAATACATGTGCCAGCAAGATCATGCGGTGTAATCTTCATTTCAGTGACAGGTTTTGATGGGTTATAAAAAGTATCTCCTATTTTTAAAATAGGTTGTCTGTGGTTTGATGTAAGTTGGATGAACGCAGTTGTATCCGTAAAAAAATCTTTTTGCTGAAGTCTTTGCCATGCAGCTAAAAATATTTCCATATTACCATTACAATCACCTACCTTATGAAGAAGTAGATCAGTAATGCGCTCTTTTGTATAATCTACAGTCTCTCCTTTCATTTTTGGTTGCTCAAGTTCATGTGCGACCGCCAATGGATCTCTTGTTGTTTCTGCTAGACTTAGTATTCTTGGCATGAACTGTATTTCAAATTTTTTTTCTGCTTTTAAAATATCCGGTATTGGTACAGGGTCGTTTTTAGTAGTATGTGTAATTCTCGTATACCAAGACAGTCGGTCGATCTTGTTCAACCTGGGATGTTCATTTAATGTTTTTGTTTCGTCTAAAAATTTTTTTCGAGAATCATGAAAATGGACTTTGATAAGTCCTTTTTTTCTACCTCTTTTTTTTCTACCTCTTTTTTTTCACGTTTGTTTTTTTTGCTCTTGTACTATTGTTGGTCTTGTCTCAAGAGAGTCAATATATCCGGCAGCTCCCATGTGCATACTCAAAGCAACGCTCGCTGGCACGAGCCAGCGTCGGATGTTGTGCATAAATCCACTCGGCGGTTTTTTTCTTGCCCCTTCTTTGTTTCCAAGTTTCTATCCGTTTGTGCGGCCTCTTCTGCTTTTGGGTGATGCATTTGAAGTGCCTCCGGTGGAATGTATCGTTCGGGATTCATGTGTTATCTCAAATTTACTACAGTATACCTCTTTTTTTATCTCCATGCAAGTAAAGGATATATATAAAAAAACCGAAGTGATGATACTTCGGTTTTTTTACGGAATGTATTCTTTAGAGTTTCACCTCAACATTTTTCCTCTCGCTCTCGTCATCGACCTCAAAGAAATCAAATTTCTTGAAGCCGAACATTCCAGCAACGAGATTGTTTGGGAAGACTTCGATCTTTGTGTTGAAGTCGCGGACCTGTCCGTTGTAGAATCTTCGTGAAGCCTGGATTTTGTTCTCTGTGTCAGAGAGCTCGTCCATGAGCTGCATAACAGTGGTATTTGCCTTGAGGTCTGGATATGCCTCGACTGCGATTTGGAGTTTTCCAAGCATCCCACCGAGGAGCCCTTCTGCTGTACCGAGTGCTTTGGTGTCTCCTTTTTCCTGTGCATCCATTGCCTGTGCTCTGTACTTCGTAACGTTCTCGAGAAGCTCCTTTTCATGCTTCATGTATCCCTTCACAGAGTTTACCAAGTTTGGGATGAGATCGTGACGACGTTTCAGTTGAACATCGATATCACTCCAGCCTTCTTTGACTCTATTTCGCATCTTTACGAGGGTATTGAAGACACTAATGAGCCAAAGGACGAGGAGGACGAGGAAGCCTATTAAAATATAGACAAATAACATAGATTTCTAGGTTAATGTAGTTAAATAAATAATACGTGAATAAGTTGAAAAAAAACACTTACTGTGCGATACTACTGTCACTATTTTATACTGTAAATACTCATTCCGTCAACCCTATGTATATACTCATCTTTATTTTGATTCTTAGTTTATTGATCTTTGTCCATGAATTTGGGCATTTTATTGTTGCACGGAAAAGTGGAATGAAAGTATATGAGTTTGGATTTGGGTATCCACCACGGGCTATCGGGGTATACAGGGATCCAAAGACAAAGAAATTAGTATGGGTAACCAGAAAAAAGTCAAAAAGTACACTCAAAAATACTGTTGGTGGGGCAGAGAAAGAAGAGGAATATCCAGCAACACTTTATACTATCAACTGGCTCCCGCTTGGTGGTTTTGTAAAAATAAAAGGTGAGAACGGAGAAAAGGTAAAGGATACGGACAGTTTTGGGTATCACAAATTTTGGAAAAAAGCCCTGGTCCTGATTGCTGGTGTAACGATGAATTTTCTCCTTGCAGCAGTTCTTCTAGGTTTTGGATTCATGGTTGGGCTTCCTGCAGACGCAGAACTTCTGAAAGATAAGCGCGCTATTATTGTCGAGGAGCCAGCTGTTATGGTTCAGCAAGTCGTCGAAGACTCTCCAGCAGAGGCAGCCGGTCTTGCTTTTGGAGACAAAATTATTAAAATCGATGAAGAAGAGGTCGAGGACACTGAAATGCTTATTTCATATGTCACACAGCATGGAAACGACTCTATTTCCCTTCTTGTTTTGAAAAATGGAGAGACAATGGCACTCAGCGTGATACCGCAGCAGCTGGACCCAGAGGATACGCCGAAGATCGGTGTGATCCTGGCAGATGCTGGTATTATTCGATATCCGTGGTACATTGCACTGTACAAGGGGTTTGTTGCGGCAGCTATTGCCGTGGTGAATATTTTGATTGCTTTCTACTTCCTCATAAAGAATCTGGTCATGGGGCAAGGATTAGCTTTTTCTGTTGCAGGGCCAGTAGGTATCGCTGTTATTGTGGGAGACAGTGCAAAGCTTGGATTCTCTTATCTCATCAATGTAACTGCCATGCTTTCTTTGAGCCTGGCGGTGCTCAACATCCTTCCAATACCTGCTCTTGACGGAGGACGCCTTGTGTTTGTTATTATAGAAAGAGTATTCAAGAAACCAGTTCCATTGAAATACGAACAAGCTGCTCATACTGTTGGTTTCCTGCTTCTGATGCTCCTTATTGTTGTCGTCACGTGGAGGGACGTTGCCAAACTTTTTTAAACCATATCTATGAAAGAAGAATTTGAACAACTCAAAAAGGATTTTCTAGCTGCGATTGGAAAAGTTCATGACACCCTGAAGCTTGATGAATTGCATCAGCAATTTTTTTCTCGGCGCAGTGGAGAAATGACAGAACTCATGAAGAATATGGCAGGTCTGGCAGATGATGCTCGCAGAGAGGTTGGGAAGTTCGCAAACCAGATAAAATCAGAACTTCTTGGTGTGTATTCAGAAAAGGAAGAAGAGCTAAAATCAGAAGAGAGGAGTGGTGAGCTCGAAGTCGAACGGATTGATGTAACTCAGCCGAAACTTCCAAAACAAGAACAAGGACATCTTCATCCTATGACAATAGTAGAGCATGAACTCATAGACCTCTTCACCTCCATGGGGCTCATGGTTCTCGATGGTCCAGAGCTCGAGAGCGACTATTATAATTTTGAAGCGCTCAATATTCCCAAGACACATTCAGCACGAGAGAGTATGGATACTTTTTTTATAAAAGGGCATCCAGGATGGTCTATGCGTCCACACACTTCACCAGTGCAAGTCCGTGCTATGCAAAAGTATGGCGCACCACTCCGTACAATAGTACCAGGGCGATGCTTTCGAAATGAGGCAACGGACGGAAGTCATGAGCATACATTTTATCAGCTCGAAGGGCTTGTCATTGACAAGAATATTTCGATTGCCCATCTCATCGGTGTGATGAAAGGGCTTCTGAAAGGAATGCTGGGGCGAGAAGTGGAAATACGCCTTCGTCCAGGATATTTTCCATTTGTTGAGCCTGGATTTGAACTCGATATGCGATGCCTCGTCTGCGAGGGGGAAGGGTGCCGTGCTTGTAAGCATTCTGGTTGGGTCGAGATTATTCCTTGTGGACTTGTACACCCAAATGTACTCAAAGCTGGTGGCATTGATCCAAAAGAATATTCTGGTTTTGCGTTTGGTCTCGGTTCTATGAGACTCGCAATGCAGAGGTTCGGGATAGAAGATATCCGGCATTTTCACTCAGGTGATCTGAGATTTTTAGCACAGTTCTAGATGTTTGATCGCTTTACTTTTTGAAGATATTGAAATTGTTGGAGTATTGAAGGTGTTCAGGGCGTACTATATATTTTTTGGGAGGAAAATGTGGAATTTGGTTATGAAAAATTAGAAGTGACTAAGCTTGCAAAGGAACTAATTAAGAACATTTGATATGGAATATATTGAGCAAGGAAGATGTAATGAAATCGAATCAGTAATTCAAGAGCTCTACTTCAAGCTCATAGGTCTATCAAAATACCTTAAGAAATAATCAATTAGAACAGATATAACAACTACAACATTATGCTTATTTCAAAAAATTGGCTCCAAGAATTCGTTTTTCTTCCTGACTCTCTCACTCCAGAAGAACTCGCAGATGGGATGACGATGAAGACTGTAGAGGTTGAGGGGGTGGAACATCAAGGGTCTTCTTTAGAAAAGATTGTCCTAGGGGCTGTAACAGCTGTTGAGAAACATCCAGATGCAGACAAACTCCTTGTCTGCCAGGTTGATGCTGGTAAAGAGAAAGTCCAGGTTGTGTGTGGTGGATTAAATGTAAAAAAAGGAATGAAGGTTGCTCTTGGAAAAATTGGCGCATCAGTTCACTGGCATGGAGAAGGAGATCCAATCGTCCTCAAAAAAACAAAGATTCGAGGAGTAGAGTCATTTGGTATGATATGTGCAAGTGACGAAATTGGACTTGGCTCTTTGTTTCCAAAACAAGATGAAAAAGAAATTCTCGATTTGTCCCATATAGAGGCAGAGACTGGAACACCGCTTGCAGAAGCGCTTGAGCTGAATGATATTGTTCTCGATATTGATAACAAGTCGATGACCCATCGTCCAGACCTCTGGGGACATTACGGTATGGCGCGTGAGCTTGCGGCGATTTATCACAAAAAATTGCAGGATTATAGTCCAAAAGAAATTAAGATTGGAAAAGGGGATAAGAAAATTGATCTTGTTATAGAAAACCAAGAAGAAGAACTATGCCCTAGGTATAGTGCTGTTGCTCTGGAGAATGTTACGGTCGGTCCGTCGCCAGACTGGATGCAGAAACGACTATTGGCTGTTGGTCTCAGGCCAATTAATAATCTGGTGGATATTACCAATTACGTCATGCTCGAGCTTGGTCAACCAATGCATTGTTTTGATATAGAACAACTAACAACTAACAACGAACAATTAACAATTGAGATACGGAAAGCAGACAAAGGAGAAGAGTTTGAGGCGTTGGATGAAAAGAATTATGAACTCACAGAAGATATGCTGGTTATTTCTCATACTGGGAAAGTAATTGCTCTGGCTGGCGTTATTGGTGGGCAGGAATCAAGCGTAAGTGAGGATACATCATCAATAGTATTTGAATCAGCAAATTTTGACTCTACCTCTGTCCGAAGAACTGCCACTGCACTCGGTGTGCGTACTGATTCTTCTGCTCGGTTTGAAAAGAGCCTTGATCCTGTGAATACAGAACTCGCCCTCAGAAAAGCAGTCCAACTCACGCTTGAACTTTGTCCAGAAGCAAGGGTAGTGAGCGCGGTAGCAGACACATGCGTCAAAAAGAAAAGTGTAATACTCTTGGAGGTCTCACTTGAGCTTTTACATGAAAAGATTGGGACAGATATTCCAAAGAAACAGATTGTAGAAATTTTAGAGAATCTTGGTTTTGGTATTAAAATAAAAAAGAACACAATAAGTGTTCAAGTACCGTCATGGCGAGCGACAAAGGATATCTCGATTCCAGAAGATATAGTCGAGGAGGTTGCGCGTATTTATGGATATGACAATATCCCTGAGCAGCTCCCACGATTTTCTATAGAGGCACCAGAAAAAAATAAGCTTCTTTCCCTGGCTCGAAGTATTCGAGAGTCACTGGCTCTAGAACATACACTCACTGAGACAAGGAACTATTCTTATGTTTCACCAGACTGGCTTGCTAAAATCGGGATAGACAGTGCACATCATATTGCACTCGAGAATCCTATTGCAAAGGATCGCCCGCTCCTAAGAAGAAGTCTTCTCCCAAACATGCTCGAGCATGTGGAGGCAAATCTTCATAGATTTGAGGCAGTGAAACTATTCGAAGTTGGGAGGACATACATTCTTGAAGAAGCTGGGGAACGAGCTGATAGCAGTGGTGATGATCTCCTTCCAAGACAGGATACAGTCCTCGGCATAGTGTATGCTCAAAAAGGAGATGGAACTCCATTTTTTGTTGTTTCCAACATACTCAAGAATTTATTTTTGAAGCATGGAGTGGAATTATCATTTGTTCCATCGAGTAAACATGTTTCTTATATCCACCCAGGTAGATCTGCTGATCTTCTCGTCTGGAAAGAGCTAATCGGAAGCATCTTTGAACTTGATCCTGGCGTACAGGACACTCTCGGGATTCCATATCGCACAGCATTTGCAGAAGTTCATCTAGATAGAATTCTTGATTTTTGTCTAGATAGATCTCGTTATTCAGGTGTTCCACAATTTCCTTCTGTTACAAGGGATATTGCATTGCTAGTTTCCAGGGATGTCTCTCATAGAGATATAACTACAGCCATCAAGGACGCTGATGAACTCATTTCAGAGGTAGAACTTTTCGATGTGTTTGGTGGGAAGGGAATTCCAGATGGGAAGAAAAGTATGGCATATCATATTGAATACAGAGCGACGGACAGAACACTTCGCACCGCAACCGTTGATAAGGTACATGCAAAAGTAGTGAATATGCTTGAAAAGGATTTTGGGGGAGAGAAACGGTAGAAATTATTAATCTACAGTTAGCCCTCTTCTCCATAGGCGGACAGACATGTGTGGGTTTTGTTTTTTTGTGGTATACTTGTGAGTAGAAAGTGAAAAGTAGAAAGTAGAAAGAAATTCTTTTGACTTTCTACTTTCTACTTTTCACTAATTACTATGCTAGACTCATCACAAGACCTTCTCTTTATCATTCTTTCTATATCCATTCTGTGGCTTACCATATTTTTGTGCTGGCTTTTGTACCAGGCTGCAAGAATGCTCCGTAATGCAAATAAGATTATTGAGAATCTTACACAAAAGCTCGAGCTTATTGTAGAAGCAGTAGAGTTTATCAAAGAAAAGGTTGATAACGTTTCTGGAAAAATGGGAGTAGTGAGTGGGGCAGTGTCCAGTATTGTTGATAAGTTTGTTTTTGGAAAATTGACATCAAAACTCGAGGAGAAGATAAATAGTCTGAGCTCAAAAAAATCAAAAGGAAAGAAGGCCGCAAAAAAGAAGAAATAATTTTTTTTAAAAACATAGTAACGGGCTGTGTTTTTTTATCCTTCATTTTTGTTATGCTGCCTTTCTATTTTTCATCTCCTGCTCTATTTCTAAACGCCTCTCCATAGATTCTGGTTTTGAAGCAATTGCCTCTTCCGTGAGGGTTCTCACCTTTTCAGCTTCAGTATAAAGGTTGAATGTCTCACTCCCTCGAAGTTTGAGTTCTCCTTCCTCTTTTGGAAGATTCTCAAATTTTTTTATGATATATTCGAGTCTCACTCGTAGATCTTCAAGGTCATCTCTTCCTTTAGAAATGGTCTCTTGAACTGAATCTAAAATATATTTGAGGCGGGGAATATAGACTTTTTGAATTATCTCGGATGTGTCCATTTCAGATACTGGTTTTGATTGTTCCATATATTTTTGTTAGTTGATTTTCTCCTACTATTTATATATAGTACCCCTACTTATTAGCACTTGTCCAGTATTTTGGTATGAATTTTGTTCATCTTCACGTCCATTCGCATTACTCGCTGCTCGATGGATTAACGACAATTAAGCCACTTGTAAAAACCGCAAAGAAGCGGGGTTTTCGTGCACTTGCACTTACTGACTATGGATCGATGTATGGAGCTATTGAGTTTTATAAGGCATGTAAAGCCGAGGATGTAAAACCGCTTATCGGCTTCGAGGCTTTTGTAGCAGCACGGACCAGACATGACAAAGATCCTCAGGAAGATAAAGAAATGTATAACCTAATTTTACTGGCCGAGCACTTCAAGGGATACCAGAACCTCATGCGACTTTCTTCTCGTGGGCATCTGGAAGGATTCTATAATGATAGGCCGAGAGTGGATGCAGAATTACTAGGAGAATATAGCGAGGGTGTTATTGCACTGTCGGGCTGTATTAGGGGTGAAGTACCCTCGCTTCTTTTGCAAGGAAAAAAAGAAAAAGCAAAACAGGCTGCCGTGAAGTACCAAAACATTTTTGGAAAAGATAATTTTTACCTTGAGCTTCAGGATCATCCTGCCATCGAAGGTCAGATGGGTGTGAATACTGCTCTTATCGAACTTTCAAAAGAGACAGGTATTCCACTTATCCTTTCTCGAGACGTTCATTATTTAAATACAGACGACGCAGAAGCTCAGGATATTCTCACTTGTATAGGTAACGGATGGAAGGTCAATCAAATGGATAGGGAGGACTATAGACAAGTTGATAGATCACTCAATACTGCAGCCGATATTACATCACGTTTCCGTCATGTGGAGGAAGCTGCAGCAAACACAGTAAAAATTGCAGATAGAATACATCTCGAAATTCCACTTGATAATTGGCATTTCGCGCCTGTTGATCTTCCTCCTGGAAAGACAGCAGATGAAGCACTCCGAGATGAAGCAATCAAATGTGTTGGAGATTTCTATGATCCAGTCACCGATGAGCTCAAAGAGAGGATTGAGTATGAGTTAGATATCATCAAAACAAAAGGATATTCCCCTTACTTCATCTGCGTGGCAGACTACGTTCGATACGCAAAAGATAGTGGTATCGTAGAATCGACTAGGGGGTCTGCTGCAGGATCACTCGTTTCATATGTGCTCGGCATTACCACGGTTGATCCTATCCGGTTCAAACTTCCGTTCGAGCGATTTCTCAATCCATTTCGCCCAAGTCCGCCTGATGTGGATACAGATTTTGCTGATGATCGCAGAGATGAGATGATCGAGTATGTGACGAAGAAGTATGGAGCAGACAAGGTGGCTCAGATTATAACCTTTGGAACTATGGCAGCCCGCGCAGCAGTTCGCGACGTTGGACGTGCACTTGCGTTTTCCTATTCTTTTTGTGACCAGGTCGCCAAACTTATTCCGTTTGGCGCACAGGGATTTCCGATGACAATTGAGCGAGCCCTAAATGAAGAGCCTGACCTCCGACAGCTTTACAAAACAAATGAAGATGTAAAGAGACTTCTTGGTCTTGCTCAGAAAGTAGAGGGGTGTGCTCGGCATACATCTATCCATGCAGCGGGTGTTGTCATTTCACCAACACCGCTCACTGATTTTTCTCCTGTGCAGCGAGAAACGGGTGGAGAACGACTTACGACCCAGTACGAGATGAAGTCAGTCGAGGCAGCCGGGGTACTCAAGAATGACTTTCTTGGAATCAGAAATCTTTCGATTCTTGGAAAAGTTGTTGAGATTGTAAAAGTGACAACTGGTGAAGAGGTAGATATTTATTCCCTTCCACTCGACAATACAAAGACATTTGAAATGATTGCTCGTGGGGAAACCATGGGTGTATTCCAATTCGGTTCCTCTGGAATGCAGCGCTGGATCAAGGAACTGAAGCCAACGAATATTGATGATATCATGGCTATGGTGGCACTCTATCGGCCTGGTCCAATGGATTTTATTCCAGAGTATATCAAAAGAAAACACCACCCTGAATTCATTGACTACCCACATCCAGACCTTCAAGATATTTTGGAAAAATCACTTGGTTTGCTTATTTATCAAGATGACGTCATGTTGACGGCAATTAAGCTTGCTGGCTATGACTGGCTCGAGGCAGATAATTTTCGCAAGGCTATGGGAAAGAAAATCCCAGAGCTGATGAAAGAGCAGGAAAAGAAGTTTAAAGATGGATGTGTAAAAAATAAGATTGCAAAGACTGTTGCGACAGATCTTTGGGAGCGTATCAAGCCATTTGCAACATACGCATTTAACAAAGCGCACGCTGCGAGCTATGGTATTGTGGCCTATCAGACAGCGTACATGAAGGCGAACTACCCTGTGCAATATATGACTGCTGTTCTCCATGCAGAGGCAGGGGACTCAGAGAAGGTCGCTCAGATTGCACATGAGTGTAGGCGGATGAATATTGTGGTAATGCCGCCGGATATTAATGAGAGTTTCAAAAATTTTGCAATGGTGTCGAAGTCTGGTGAGCCAGGAAGAATTCGCTTTGGACTCACAGCTGTCAAGAATGTGGGTGGACATATTTGCGAGGAAATATATAGAGAGCGAAAAGAAAATGGTCCATATGAAAATCTAGAAGATCTTCTCAATCGTGTCCGCGATAAGGATCTCAATAAAAAATCTCTTGAAAGTCTGATCCAAGCTGGGGCACTGGATTGCTTTGGGTATGACCGAGGACTTCTTCTATCAAATATTGAAAACATTCAATATTTTTCAAAACAAGTAAAAGAACGCGAACTTTCAAATCAGGGATCACTTTTTGCTGGAACAGAAATAGAGCTTGGGTCAAAGGTAGTGCTCAAAGAAGCTCCTGAAGCCACCATGGATGAGAAGTTAATTTGGGAAAAAACATTGCTTGGGCTTTATGTCTCGTCACATCCATTCGCAGATTATTACAAGATAATGAAGGATTCTGTACTGCCTCTCGCAGAAGTCGAACAGTCAAAGCGAGGGGGGTGGGTTGTGATTGGTGGAGTTATTGATGCGGCTAATAAGAAAATAACAAAGAAGGGGAGTGTGATGATGTTCGTCACTCTTCAGGACGAGAGCGGAACGCAAGAGCTCCTCGTCTTCCCAAAGACGTATGAGAAAACAAAGAATGTATGGTATGAAGGAAACGTTGTCTGTGTCGTGGGGAAGACTCCTCCTGAAGAGGGCGATAATAAAGTTTTTGTAGAAAATGTTTATGAACTCACAAAGGAGAATGCAGAGAGTGTGTCAATGCAAGTCTCGATGGGAAAGTCGTCTTTTACAAAACTAAAGAATGAGTCAGTGGTCGAAGAAAAAAGAATTGAAATTACGCTTTCAAAAACAAGTCTCAAAGAAAACATGGATACACTTAAGGAAATTTTTTCTAAATATCCAGGAGATATTCTGGTATATCTAAATGTTGATGGTAATTATGTTCAGACAGAGACCAAACTCGACTGGAATTATGAAATAGAACAGAAACTTGCTTCACTTATTGGCCAGGGGCGAGTAAGATTTTCATAATGAAAAATAAAAAAGCGTCCACTCCGAGCGTTTTTTTGTTGGTGAAGCGGGGCCAGCGGGGATGGGGGTGGCGCGTGACGCTATGGTCAGGCGGTGTCAATCGAAAAGGGGCGAGTGTGCATAACCCCTGTGCGTCCGAC